>JBBJMR010000273.1:0-12122 GCA_037720395.1 Polyangiaceae bacterium | reverse complement strand
GGGCGCGCATCTACGAGGAAGGCATGGGGGCCGCGGACCTCATCGACCTGACGTACGTGCCCGACCACGTGGACCGCGCCGGCGCGGTGCGGTTCCCGTCCATCGACGAGCGCGTCTGGGAGCCGGGTCCACTGCTGGCGCACGAGGACGAGCCGGCGCTCACCCGCCGCGAGTACCGGCGCCGCGCGCGCTGATCACCCCCACCGCAGGCCATGGCGCCGAGCCCGGCCGTCACGCCCAGCGCACGGCGTCGCGGACCAGCGCATCCATCTCGGCGTCGCCGAGGTCCTCCCGCTCCACGATCACCGTCCGCGCCACGACGTCGCTGGCCACCGTCTCGTAGGCGGCGCGGTCGCGCTCGTAAGCTTCGCGCGCCACCAGCAGGGTGCGCGGCACCCGCAGCTGCGCGGTGCGCCGCACGTTGACCTCGTCGCAGCCGATGATGTCCGCGCGCCTGGGCGCCGCAGCCATCCGGAAGCGCTCCAGGAACGCGTCGCTGACCCCGACGACCAGCACCACCAACCGCACGGGCGCGGTGTCGAAGCTCCGCCGGCGGGTGGCCATCGAAGCGAGGTTAGAACACCGACCGCGATTCGGGGAACCCGAGAAAGCGCCCGGCGGGGCGCGCTCCTGCTGCCCCTCGTCGCGGACGCGACGCTCGCCCGGTCAGAACGGCCGCGCCCAGCGCAGCAGGGCCATCCCGATGGCCAGCACGATGGAAAAGGTGATGAAGAACAGCCGTGCCGCGCGGACCGGCGCCGCCGCGCCGTCGCCACCCGGCAAGGAGGGCGCGGACGGTCGCGCCGCGAACGGCTGCGGCGACACCGCAACCGGCGCGAAGGCCGCCGGCGTTGCGCCGTGCCCGTGCCCGTGCGCGCGGAGCGGGGCGATGAAGGGCGTCGTCCGCACACCTTCCCCGGGGTCGCTGTTTCGGCCGGTCATGACCAGCGTGTTGTCCTCGGTGTCGCCGCGCCGCTCCGGAGCCAGCAGACCGGCCGCCGCCATCCTCTCGGCCGGTCCGAGGAGATCGACGTCCGGGGGCGCCTCGGCGTCGAGCTCGTCCATGTCGTCGCGGCCACGCAAGGGCGCGGCACCGGCCGCACCGCCCCGCCCGGTGGCGCCGGGCGTCGCCGGCCGCACCGCGGCTGCCACCGGGTGGGGGGCGAGCGGCGTGACCGGCGGCCCCTGGGACGAGCGCAGTCGCTCGCCGCGCTGCGAGGGAATGGTGTCCGGATCGGTGTCGCTGGTGGCCACCGATACCGGTCTCACCTCGGCGCCGCGCACCGCCGGGGGGCCACCCGCGGCGAATGCCGGCGCGCCGGCCGCGGCGGCAGCGGCAGCGGGCGGGCGCACCGGCCGCGCCGCCTCCGCGCCTCCAGCGCCGGCACCAGCGCGGCGAGCTCGGCGCCGAGCGCCGCCGCCGTCTGGTGACGGTCGTCGGGCTGCTTGGCGAGCGCGCGCAGCACGATGGCCTCCAGCGCCGGGTCGAGCTCGGGCACGATCTCGCGCAGCGGCTGGGGCGGATCGCGCAGGTGCCGCAACATGGTGTCGAGGGCGATGGAACCCGCGAACGGGACACGCCCGACGAGCATCCGGTAGAGGACGCCTCCACAGGTGTAGACGTCGCTGCGCGCGTCGACCTCGATACCCTCGCACTGCTCCGGCGACATGTACTCCGGCGTGCCCAACGCGGAGCCCACGTTGGTCAAGGCGGAGCCGCTGACGCTGGGCAGGTCCTCGGCGTGCTCGCGCTGGTGCACCTTGGCGATGCCGAAATCCAGGACCTTCACCCGCGGCACGCGCTCGCCAGGCCGCTCGCGCAGGACCATCACGTTCTCCGGCTTGAGATCACGGTGGATGATTCCGCGCTCGTGCGCGTGCTGGAGCGCCTCGCAGATCTGCACCATGAGCCGCGCGGTGCGCGCCTGCCCCAGGCGGCCCTCGGTGACCAGGATGTCGAAGAGGTCGCTACCCTCGAGCAGCTCCATGGCGATGTATGCCAGGTCGCCGTCGACGCCGAAGTCCAGCACCTGCACGACGTTGGGGTGGTGCAGGCACGCGGCGGCCTTGGCCTCGCGACGGAAGCGCCGCATGAAGGTCGGGTCCTGCGCCAGGTCCGGGTGCATGATCTTGAGCGCCAGCTCCTGGCCCCCATCGACCGGCGTCGCGCGATACACGCGCGCCATGGCGCCCTCGCCGAGGAAGGACGAGACGCGGTAGCGGCCGCCGAGGACGCGGCCGGCGAGCGCGGGATCCTCGAGCATCGGTGACGTGCCGCGCATTATGGCAGAGCGGCGACGAAACCGGCAGCGCGCGACCACACGAGCGCACATGCCGCGGGCTCGGCGAGGTCGTTCTTCTTGGTGCGGCGGGTTGACCATCCCGCCCCGACATCGAAAGCTTCCGGGGTGCCAATCGCGTCGCGGATCGCGCCCGTGCTGCTGCTCGCCACGCTCGCCTCCGGCTGCGGCGGAGGCGCGGCGACCACGGCCCCGGCCGCGTCTCCCACCCCCGCCGCGCCGGCCAGGCCGCGCACGCTGACGCCGGCCGAGATTGCGCAGCGGGCCACGCCCTCGGTGGTGCTCATCCGCACGCCCGACGGCCTGGGCACCGGCTTCATCATCTCGTCCGAGGGGCGCGTGGTGACCAACCTCCACGTCATCGCCGGCGCCACCGAGGCGCTGGTCGAGCTACAGGACGGTCGCGTCTTCGACGAGGTCGAGGTGATCAGCGTCGACGAGGAGCGTGACCTGGCGGTGCTCCACATCCCGGCCAACCGTCTGCCGGCGCTGGAGCTCGGCGACAGCGCCGCCGTGCACCCGGGCGATCGGGTCATCGCCATCGGGCACCCGCTCGGCCTCGGCAACACGGTGAGCGACGGCCTGGTGAGCGCGGTGCGCGTCGTCGACGACGACCTGACGCTGCTGCAGATCTCGGCCCCCATCGCGCCCGGCTCCTCGGGCGGGCCGCTGTTCAACGAGCGCGGCCAGGTGATCGGCGTGGCCACGCTCTACAGCAGCGCCGGCCAGAACCTGAACTTCGGCGTGCCCACGCAGTACCTCAAGGCCATGCTCGCCGCAGGGCCGGGGCGACCGCTGGCGTCGCTGTCGCGCGAGCTGGTGGCGGCGCGCCTGCCCACGCCACCGGCGCGCGATGTGCCGACCCACGACATCCGCCTGCTCGCGGCCTGCAGCAGCGACGACCTGGAGACCACGGCGCGCGAGCTGAGCACGGCCATCGACGTCGGAGCCCCGCTCTACAACGCCGGCAACCCGGAGGCGTGCTTCCGCGTCTACGAGGGCGCCATCCTGGCGCTCGACCGCAAGCTCGAGGCGTGCGGCGGCGTGAAGAAGGCGCTGGCCGACGGAGTGAAGCGCGCGGGGACGCTGGAGGGCCCGGTGCCCAGGGCCTGGGCTCTGCGCGACGCCTTCGACGGCGTGCTCGACGTCATCGGCCGCAAGATGCGGCGCTGACCCTCAGAGCGAGGCCACCACCCCGAGCGAGACCAGCAGCAGCGGCGCCCCGGCGCGCGCCGCCTCGACCTCCCGATGCGCACGACCGGCTCCGGCAACAGCACCACCGCGCGCGCGTCGAGGAACAACGAGGCGGCGCGGGTGAGGCGCAGCGCCGCGCCGCCGCCGCCGCCGATGGCCAGCGCCCAGGCGTGGACGGCGTCGGCGCTGTAGCCGGCCTCCGCCCTGCCCTCGGCGAGCAGGTGGTAGCCTCCGAGCCCGGCGGAGAGGAGCGGCACCACCCGGCCGTCGCCCAGCGCGCGCGTGGCCTCGACGAGCAGCAGCTCCTGGCGCAACGCGGCCGCGCCGGCCGCCGCGCTGACCTCGCCGGTGACAGCGGGGGCGAGCAGCGAGGCCCGGAGCGCGGTGCGCGGCGCCACCGGCAGCGCCAGCCGCAGGCTCGGCGCGAAGGCGGCGCCGAAGCCGCGAAAGCCCTGCAGCCACCCGAGGCCCCCTCGAGCGTGGTCGTCCCGAGCAGCGGCGCCCAGCGCGCCGCGCCGTCCACCGGCGTGGCGTTGCCCGCGCGGGGCGAACGCGGCGGCCGCGGCCGGCTGGCAGGGGCGGCGCTCGGCGCGGGGGCGACCTTGGACCCCGGCGATGCGCCGGGACCGGCGCTGGACGCGGCGGCCAGCCAGCGGGCGACGTCCTCGGGCACCGCGGCCGGCTGAGGCCGTGGCCTGGCCGTCTCCTCGAGCAGCGCGGCGCGCAGCAACTCCGTGGCGCGGATGAACGGGCGCGCTGCCGCCGGAGAAGGTGCGGCAGCGTCGCCTTCCTGTGCCTGCGTGTGCCGCGGTCGCCCGCAGCCGGGGTCCCACGCGCCGATCACCGCGGCAGGGGGAACAGGAAGCGGAGGGCGGTCGGCAGGCGACGCCGCCAGTTCCGCTCGTTGTGCGCGCCCTTCGGATCGAGTCGCCAGCGCAGCCGGTCCGCCCCCCAGCCGCGCGCCCCCAGCCGCTCCGCCATCCGCGCGGCGACCGCAGCCATGCGCCCGCGCCCCTCCCGCACCCCGCAGTCGAGGTAGATGCGGGAGGGCCACGGCGCCTTGCGCCCGGCCACCCAGTCGAGCACGGCCCCGTCGTGGACCCAGAACGACGGCGACATGCACAGGGCGCCCCCGAAGGCCTGCGGCTCGGCGAAATGCGCGAACATCGCACCGAGGCCGCCCATCGACGAACCGCCGATGAAGACCCGCTCGGAGCCCAGCACCACGCCGGCCTCGTCGCGGAGGCGCGAGAGCACCGCGGTGGCCACCCAGCCGAAGAACACCCCGGCCCCGCCTGGCTGGCCCTGCACCGGCCACGCGGACATCTCCTCGAAGCGCCGCTCGTGGCCGTGATCGAGCGCCGCGATCACCGGCGCGATGGCGTCGCGCCTGCGCACCAGCCGCGCGGAGGCGACGTGCGCGTGCCAGCCACCCGCGAAGGAACCCTCGTCCCCGAAGACGTTCTGACCATCGAGGAGGAGCAGGAGCGGGCGCACGGCGGCGTCGCCGGCGCCGGGCACGAAGACCCGCAAGCGCCGTGACCCGAACGGCCCCTCGACCGGGGTCAGCGTGCGCACGGCGCGGTCGAGCTCTTCGGTCATCGGTCTGCGGCCGGGCGAGCGCGGGATGCGCCCCGGGGCTGGCGGAGCCCAGTGCGCCGTCGGCGCGCCCGCGGCAAGCCCCGGGCGCGGGCGAGTCCGGCAACGGCTGCGAAATCGGGTCGATGTGGATGACACACGCCGCCTGCCGTCCTAGAGCCCCACCCAGGAGACGCGGGCCCGTGCCGGTGCTCGCCAGGTCCTTGCCATGCCCCTCAACGAAACGATGCGCCAGCAGATCCGCCAGCTCGTCGAGCGCGAGCCCGTCGTCCTCTTCATGAAGGGGCGGCGCGGCGCGCCTGCCTGCGGCTTCTCTGCCCAGGTCACGCAGATCCTCGACGGTCACCTGTCCGAGTACCACACCGTCGACGTCCTCTCCGATCCGGCGCTGCGCGACGGCATCAAGGAGTTCTCGGAGTGGCCGACCGTGCCGCAGCTGTATGTGAAGGGCCAGTTCGTCGGCGGCTGCGACATCGTCCGCGAGATGGAGGCCTCCGGCGAGCTCGGCTCGCTGCTCGGCGGCGGCGCATCGGCAGAACCCGTCGAGCCCGTCGAGCCGCCCCGGGTCACCCTGAGCGACGCGGCGCGCGCCGCCTTCCGCGAGGCCGCCGAGGCCGATGGGGGCGAGCTGCACTTCCAGGTCGGCGCCGGCTTCGAGTACGACCTCTTCTTCGGTCCGCGCGAGAAGAACGACATCGAGGTCGACGCCGGTGGGCTCACCGTCCTCGTCGATCGCAAGAGCGCGCGGCGCGCCGACGGCGCGCACATCGACTTCATCCCCGGCGATGGCGGCGGGTTCAAGATCGACAACCCCAACGAGCCGCCGCGCGTGCCAGGTCGGCGCCGCCGAGCTGCGCAAGATGCTCGACCGCGGCGAGGTGGAGCTGTTCGACGTGCGGCCCGAGGCCGAGCGCGCGCGTGCCAGCATCGCCTCCGCCATGCCGCTCGACGCCGGCGGCCGCGAGGCGCTGGCATCGTTGCCCAAGGATCGGGCCATCGCCTTCCACTGCCACCACGGCGTGCGCAGCCAGGCCGCCGCCGAGCAGGCGCTTGTGGACGGGTTCCGCCGGGTCTACAACCTGCGCGGCGGGATCGAAGAGTGGTCGGCAGCGGTCGATCCCTCGGTGCCGCGGTACTGAGACATGTCATCCCACCCCACCGATTTCCAGGGCTCGGTCACCGACGCCATCCGCGACGCCATCGCCACGGCCATCCCCGACGCGCGCATCGACGTGCAGGGTGGCGGAGGGCACTACCAGATCGAGGTCGTCTCCCCGGTGTTCACCGGCAAGGGCACGCTGGAGAGCCAGCGCCTCGTCTACTCGGCCATCGCCCACCTCATGAAGGGGGACATGGCGCCGGTGCACGCCGTCGACACGCTGAAGACGCGCATCAGCTAGCTCGGGCGAGCCTGGTGGGTCAGAGGCGAGTCAGAGGCCAGTCGGGCTAGTCAGAGGCGAGGCCGAGCGGTGCCCAGCGACGACGAGGCGACGCGCGGCCAGGTCGGCTCGGCCCAGCCTTTCGGCGGCGGTGCGCCGCCTCTGCCGGGCGACCCCGGCGACGGCCCCACCGACGCGCCGCTGCTCGGCCAGACCATCGCCGGCCGCTACAGGGTCACCGCGCTCCTGGCGGCCGGCGGGATGGGCTCGGTGTACCTCGCCGAGCACCTGCAGCTGCGCAAGCGCGTGGCGGTCAAGGTGCTGCGCCCGGACACCGACAACTACGGCGAGATGGCGGCGCGCTTCGAGCGCGAGGCCATCGCCGGCGCGCATGTCGTCCACCCCAACGTCGTCTCGGCCTTCGACTTCGACCAGCTCGAGGACGGCTCCTGCTTCCTGGTGCTGGAGTACGTTCGCGGGGTCACCCTGCACGAGCTGCTCCGGCGCGGGCCGCTCCCCACCAACCGCGCCGTCTTCATCGCCAGCCAGGTGGCCGCGGCGCTCGGTGCCGCGCACGCCATGGGCGTCCTGCACCGCGACGTGAAGCCACGCAACATCATGCTCGTCGAGCCCGACCGTCGCGCCGGCTCGGCGCGCACACCCGGGGAGCGAGCACGGCCGCGGCGCGACATGGTCAAGCTCATCGACTTCGGGCTCTGCAAGGTGCCGCTCGATCGCATCTCCACGGTGGGCATGGAGACGCGCAAGGCCGACGCGCTCACCGCCAAGGGCGTGGTCTTCGGAACGCCGCCCTACATGGCCCCGGAGACCTCGCTGGGCATGGAGCACGTCGACCACCGCGCCGACCTCTACGCGCTGGGAATCGTGCTCTACCGGATGCTGGCGGGGCGGCACCCCTTCGACGCCACCACCGAGACCGAGCACATCCTCGCCAACCGGGTGATGGTGCCGCCGCCCATCCGCCTGCGCGCGCCCGGCGTGGATGTGCCGCGCGAGGTGGAGGCGGTGGTCATGCGCCTGCTGTCCAAGGACGTGCGCGCGCGCCACGCCGACGCCGACGAGCTGATCGACGCGCTCGAGCGCGCCGCGCCGCAGTCTCCGGCCGAAGCCGACTGGATCCCGTGGACGGCGCCGCTGCCTCTGTCGGTGGCCGGCGCGTCGCTGGCCGATCCGCCCGATGTCTCCGCGGACGAGCTGCACCCCACGCGCACAGAGGGCGCCGGGGGCGGCGCGCTGACCGGGCTCGCCGACGCGCCCAGCCCCATGCTCTCCGGGCGCGCGCCGCTGGTGGCGCAAAGCAGCGCGCCAGGGCCGATGCGTCGCTCTGGCCCCAGCGTGTGGTTCTGGGTGGTGCTGGCGCTGTGCTTCACGGCCGGCGTGCTGGTGGCGCTGGTGATCTCGACCTCGCGCTAGCCGCTGGCCCGCAAGCCGCCAGGCCCGCACCGGCGCGCTTTCCGCGCCTCTCCGCGCATTCGCGCCCATGCGCGGGACACAGTCTGCGTATAGGATGCGCGGACATGCGTGCTCGATGGACCGGCGCGCACCGCTCACGGAGCATGCACAGATGAGCCACGGCAGCTGGGGCGGTGGCGGGGGCGGGGGCGGCGGCGCGGGTGGGGGCGGTGGCGGCTGGGGCCAGCCCCCGGCGGCGGCGGCGGCTACGGGCAGCCCCCGGCGGCGGCGGCGGCTACGGGCAGCCCCCCGGCGGCGGCGGCGGCTACGGGCAGCCTCCCGGCGGTGGCGGTGGCTACGGCCAGCCTCCCGGCGGTGGCGGTGGCTACGGCCAGCCCCCGGGCGGCGGCGGGTATGGCCAGCCTCCTGGCGGCGGCGGATACGGCCAGCCGCCCGGTGGAGGTTTCGGCGGTGGCGGCTTCGCGCCGCCTCCTCCCGGGTATCCGCCCGGATACTCCCCGCCCGCCGGCGGAGGCGTGGTGGCGTGGGAGGACGCCAGCCAGGGCTTCTTCGGACGCTGGTGGGCGACCGTGAAGGAGGCCAGCTTCAACCCCCGCGCCTTCTTCACCGCCGCCTCGGCGAACGACAACCCCTGGCCCGCGGTGACCTTCGCCATGACCAGCGCAGGTCTGGGCGGGCTGGTCATCGGGATCTTCATGGCCATTCTCTACCTCGGCATGGGCGGTATCGGCGCGATCGCCGCCTCCGGCAGCGGCTCGGGCGCCGGCCCGAGCGCGGCGGTGTTCGGTGCGCTGGGCGCGGTCGGCATCTTCGCGGCCATCGCCTACCCGATCATGTTCGTGATCCACGCGCTCATCGTCCCGTGGGTCTGGGGCGGCATCCAGCACCTGGTGTTGATGATGGTCGGTGGCGCCACCCGGACGTACACGCACAGCGTGCGCGTCTACGGCTATGCCATGGCCGGGTACGCCTTCATGGCCATCCCCTGCGTCGGCCCCTTCGTGGCCCCGGTGATCGTCCTCATCGCCCTCGTCGTCGGTCACGACGCCACGCACAAGTGCGGCATCGGCAAGTCGCTGCTTGCCGTCCTCGGCGTGCCCATCCTCTGCGTCTGCTGCTACCTGATCGGCGCCTTCGCGCTCGGGGCCGCAGGCGGCCTTCGCTGAGCGTCCCCAGGAACGGGGCCTCCTGGCGGAGCCCCGACAGTAGCGGGGCCTCCTGGCGGAGCCCCGCCACCGAGCTCGGCGAGGATCACGCTCCCCACGCCTCCTCCGATGGGCACCCCGAGGAGGAGGCCGGTGAGCATGCGCGTCCAGTGCCACAGCGGGTGCCAGCCGTGGTCCTGCGCGATCACGTCGACGATCATCAGCAGCCCGGCCACCGGCACCACCACGCGCAGCACCCGCAATGGCAGCGGTGGCCAGGCCAGCGCGCCCGCGACGCTGATCCCCAGCCAGATGCCGGCGCAGCGGCTACAGAGCGGCATCGGCGTCCCGACGATCGACAGGGTGCGCTCGGGGATGCGGTGACAGACGAAGAGCCAGGGCGCTTCCAGGGCCGCGGCCACCACCGTCCAGCCGGCAGCGGCGGCCACCATGGTCGCGGCGATCCACACGCTGATGGACGCGAACCCGGCGCGCGCGAACCAGGCCGCGGAGCGCCGGTTCCAGGGTTCGTCGGCGCCTACCATGGGAGCGAAAGATAGCGTCCGCGTCGCGCGGGTGGCCACGTGCGACTGTCCGCGCCGGGGGCGCATCGGGTAAAGTGTCCAACCTCTTGCGCAAGGTCGTCGGTATCTACCTGCGCGCACCTCTCCCGGAGCTGGAGCGCTTCATCGAGAGCCCACGGCTTCTCGACAAGCTCGACCTGCGCGTGGCGCTCGGCGACGGGCGCGCCATCGATCTCGGCCGCTGCTGGGACGAGCTCGGCTGTCTCCTCGACGGCGGCATCACCGCCCCCGAGACCGGCCCCACCGTCGGGGACCGACCGCTGTGGTCCAACCAGCGCGCCATGTGGAGCCTGGTGGTACCGGAGCGCGTGGTCGCCCTCTCCACCGAGCTCGGACAGCTCGGGCGAGAGGCGTTCTTCTCGCTCTACCGCGTCGAGGAGGACGAGACGGCGGACGCCGCGCCGGGTGAACGCACCGGGCAGGTCCTGGATCGCGCCGCCTTCCTCTGGCACAAGCTGCAGGCGCTGCGCGACCACTACCGGGAGGCCGCGCAGCGCGGGGAAGCGATGCTGGTGCGCGTCGGCGATCGCCCTTACGAGACTCCGCCAGGAGATCTCGCAGCTGTCGAGGGTGACGCGCCGGACGACGACTGACTCACTTCACGTAGATCTGCGCGACCGCGGCACCGCTGCCGCGCGTGGCGGTGACGATGACCTTGGCGGGGACGGCGAGCGGGGCGGCGTTCTTGAAGCAGCTGCCCTTGCCGCCGACGACGGCCTGTCCGCCGGAGTTGCTGTCCTGGGCGAGCGGCGTCGGCGGCAGCTGCGGCAGCGGCTGCGCGGCGATCTTCGCGTCGAGCTCCTGCACGCCCATCGAGACGGCGACGACCGTGTAGCACTTGCCCGGCTGCATGGTCAGCGGGATCTCGAACGACTGGCCCTCGCTGCACTGGCCGGCAGCGCTCTGCCCCTCGGCCTGCATGCCGGGGGCCTCGCTCTGCTGCAGACCGACCAGCAGCGGCGTGGCGAAGGCCCCGACCGCGATCGGGGAGCAAGCGGTGCCCGTGCCGGCGGTGCCGGTGGCCGTCGGGGTGGGGGTCGGCGTGGTCGTCGTTCCCGTCGCCGTGGGCGTCGTCGACGCGCAGTACTGGCCCGGCGGGCACGGGTTGTTGAGGTTTGCCTGGTCGGCCGGGTCGGGGGTGGAAGAACAGCCGATGCCGGCAACGAGGACGGCGAAAACGATCGATCGCGAACGCATGGGGAAGGCTCCTTCCAACGTGGTTGCCTGTAGTCGAGCCAACGACTGTCAGACGCGGCTGCTTACGCCCGGCTTCATCGGGATGCGAGCGGAGAGCGGCGATTGAGGGGACAGCATCCGGATAACGCTGGCAAATCCCTGCCCGACATCACCCGGCGGATGCCGGGGCCGGAAGGCGGAACGCCAACTGCTGGACGCGGGGCAGGCCGCGGATGGCTCAGCCGGGCGTGGCGGTCAGAACGATGCGCTCGCGCTTGGAGACCACCACCCCGCCCGGGCGCTCCACGGTGACGGCGAAGAGCGTCGGCTTCCGGACGGCGAGCTTGGGGTCGATGGCGACGACCGCCTCGCCGGTGGCCGGATCGACGTCGAAGACGCCGCCATCCACCGGGAAGCGCTTGTCCTGGGCCTCGTCGAAGATCCACAGCTGATACTGCGCTTGCTTCGGGTCGTTCGCCGCCAGGCCGGCGAAGCGCATGTAGCCCTTCTGCTGGGCGTTGCTCCACACCACGTCGCCGCTGGCCGACTTCGCCGCGACATCCGGCGTCGCCGACCACGGGACGGTGACCGCATCGGGCGCGTCGCGCAGCAACGCCTGGCGCGCCTCGGCCGCGCCGATGGTCACCGTGGGCGCCGGCGGCGCCTGGATGCGCGCCTGCAGGAGCTCCGGCCGCGGGCGCGGCCACCAGGCGCCGACCGCCAGCGCCAGGCACGCGGCGGCGACGAGCCAGGGCACCCAGCCGCCGCGTGCGCGCCGCGCCGGGAACGGGACGACCTGGGCGTCGGGTCGCCATGAAGCGGCTGCGGCCGGCCCGAGCGCGGATCCGGCATGGGCAGGCCGGCGGCGGCCATGGCGCGGGCGGCGACGTGCGCCGGCATCGACAGACCGACGGGCATCTGCGACAGCACGATGGCCGCGGCAGTGGCGTCGAGGATGGCCGGGTCGGGCCCGCCGTACGTGGCGAGCAGCGCACGCAGCTCGTGCTCCTCGGCGGGGTCGAGCCCGACGAGAGCCCGATCGCAGAGGAGATCCATCATTCGCTCGCGCGTGTTGGGCGGGCTGTTCATGGCCGCTCCTCCGCCCAGGCCACGCCGCCCTGCGGCGAGGCGAGCATCTCCCGCACGCGCAGCAGACCGCGGCGCGCGTGCGCCTTGACCGTGCCCAGCGGCATGCCGGTGGCGCTGGCGATCTCCTCGTGCGACATGCCCTGGTACGCGGACATGAGCAGCACGGTTCGCTGCTCCGGCCGCAGCTGGGCCAGCGCCTTGCCGGCGAGCACCGCCTCGCCG
>JBBJMR010000272.1:0-12137 GCA_037720395.1 Polyangiaceae bacterium | reverse complement strand
GCCGAGCCGCGCCGCCGCGCCACGTGCACCGTCCCCGCAGCCCCGGACTTGATGCGCGCCAGCATCTCGTACCAGGAGCCGTTGACCACCGGCATGCTCGAGGACCACGCGCCCATGCCCGGTCCGGAGCAGGAAGCGCGCCAGGGAACCCCCGCAGCCGAGCCCTGGATCCACGCGCGAATCGGCGTCCGTGGGCGATGACGTCCGATGTCGCCGCCCCGCTTGACCACTGGAGTCGGCAAGCGCTGCGGAGTGCAGGTGACAGCGTGAACTTCCGCTGTTGGACGACGACGCTGCGACCATGCGAGCCTGGCGACGTGGCTCGGCTCGTCGGCGCGAAGTGCCCAAACTGCGGCGCGGCGGTGCGGGTGGATCCCAACCTGGAGTGGGTGACCTGCGATTACTGTCGCACCAGCTCCTACGTCGAGACCCCGGCGCGCAAGCAGGCGGCGAACCATCCGCCCGCGCACATACCCGTCATCCGCGTGCAGGCGGCGGCACGCGCCACGCTGGTCATCGTCCTGGTCGCCGTTCTGGCGCCGGTGATCCTCGGCGGGCTCATCTCGTCGATGGTCTTCTGGAGGGCGAGGACCACGATCGAGAGCGTGACACCGCCGGGCGCCGGGAAACCGCCGCGGCCCGGCATCCCCTCGCCGCCTGTCGCGCCGCCCGCGCCGAAGGTCAGCTATTTCGCCAACGCCACCTCGGTGCCCGGTGCCTTCCAGGCGAGCATCGGCTCGCCGCTGAAGGTCAAGGAGGTCGTCGTCTACGACCAGTACGTGATCATCGAAGCGCAGGACCCGCAGAAGCCGCAGAACGTCGATCGATACACGCTGCGCGACGGCCGGGTGAGCGACAAGGACGCGGTGCGCCTGGTCGGCGACGAGAAGGGCAACCTGGACAAGTTCCTCTTCGACATCGGAAGCATCAACTACGCGCTCATCCCCACGTTGATCACCGACGCCAAGGCGCGCCTGGCCATCGCCGACGCCAAGGCCAGCCACGTCATGGTCGATCGCCGCTTCTCGGCGTCGAAGCAGCCGGGGTGGCGCGTCTACATCGGCAGCGACCGCGAGAGCGGCTACGTGGCCTACGACCTGTCGGGGAAGATGGTGCGCGTCTCGAAGTGATCGAGGTCGCGCCGCGGCGTGGCTACTGCGGGGTCACGCCGAGGACGGTGAGCTTGATCAGGTGGCCCGCGAAGGGCCCCGCCTCGCCGGGCACGACCTCCTTCTTGCCGTTGGCAATGGCCTGGTCGTTGTGATCGTAGGTCCCGACGCGCACCGTCGTGCCACCACGCATGGGGATGGTGATGTCGTCGTCCACGACGACCATGAAGTGCCCCGTGCCGCCATCGTTGTGGGTCAGACGGTAGTCCTCCTCTGGATCGGAGACGTGGAGGTTGTAGATGTTGTAGTCGTTCAGCACCTCGGTGCCGCCGATGTACAGGTGATCGCCGACCTTGGTGCCACCCTCGTACTGCTTCGGCTCGCTCACCGCGTCGACGTGCAGCTGCACGTCGTAGACGACGTTCGGGTCGCCGCCGATGGTCACGTCATCCTCGATCTTCAGCGCCCACATGGGGTCGTCACTGGTGTCGATGGCGGGGTCCCAGGGACACGTGTCGCCCTCGTTGTAGGCTTGCGGGTCGGGGTCCGTGCACGGCAGCTCGATGCGATAGCCATCGAGACCGTTCGCGATGTCCGCGATGTTCGTGCCGCCGCTGCCGCCGCTCGCCTCGCCGCCGGTGGCGCCGGAGCCGCCGGACGCACCCGAGCCACTCGCGCCCGCGGCGCCGCTGCCGTCGCCTCCGTTGCCGCTGCTCGCCGGCGTGCCGGACGCGGAGGCGGCGCCCCCGGCGCCGTCGGCATCGTCCTCGCCGCACGCCGTGAGCGCGAGGACCATCGAGCAAGCTGCGGCCGTGGACCAGAAGCGAGCATTCATGATCACGACGCTAACACCGGGCATGAGCGCCATCGCATCGCTCGCGCACACGCGCGCGCGTTTCCAACGAGCGCGTGAATTTCCTGGTGACGCCGATCGACACCTTGCTCACGAGCGATGCCACCCAAGCCGGCGCGCACCGCGCCCACGGAACCGGCGCGGCATCGCCTCGCGCACGTCGACCCCGCCAGGGCCCGCCCCCACGCCTCAGCGCCGCCGCCGCCGCCCGCGCCACCTCCGCACCCACAGGCCGATCCCGAACGCCGCGAAGTGCAGCGCCACGATCACCAGCAGGACGAGCGCCTTGCCACCCACGACGCGCTCACCCTAGCAGCGCGCCCCCTCCCGGCTCGCCGGAAACTGGACGAATCGCCCGTCAGTCCGGATAGTTGCAGCGCGGTCGGGATTCGGAGCCGAAAACTGTACAAGTGTTCAGCCGCCCACTAGGTTCGCCGCCATGAATGCCGAGATCATCGCCCGCCACGTCCTGCGCGCCCTGGCCTCCGCCCAGGTGCGGGGCATCGTCGTCGACCTCTCGTGGCTCGCGTCCGAGGTGCCGGTGCGCCGCCGCGACCTGCGCTCCGCCGTCACGCAGCTGGACCAGGCCGGCCTCGTCGATGCGCTGCGGATGCGCCTGAGCCTGCGCGGCTTCGCCATCGGCTTCGCGCTGCAATCGGCGCAGCTGCCGGCGCTGCGCGCGCCGAGGCAGCCCATCACCGTCGCCGCGTAGGTCGGGCACCATCCGCCGTGGCACCTCTGGCGCGGGTCCCCTCGAAGGGATTCGACGAGCGCCGATGTCGCGCCACGTTGTGGTGATGCCCCGCGTGGCCGCTCCAGCGCGATGGACGCGTCTCGGTCGGCACCGCCCGACGAGGTCCTAGGGTTCTGGGAGGGTGCCCATGTTGCGCCACGTAGCGGTGCATCGATCGCAACAGGTTTGGCCCCATCGATGCCCACGAAAACCGCGGCGATGTCGGGGCTCGGCGCTGGCGCGCAAACTGCCATCTCCCCAGCAGGAGGTGTCCCGATGACACGACACATGCTGCTTGGAATGATGGCTCTGCTCATGGGTGCGCTCTCGGTGGGCTGCGGCGCCGATGTCGGCGAGGGAGAGGACGAGGCAGGACTCGAGGAGGTCGGAGAGACCGAGCAGGCGGTGCTCGGCTGGTGCGGAAAGCAGTGCATCGCGGAATACCGCTACTGCGTCATCAACGGTGGCGGTTTCGAGGCCTGTCGCGGGGAGCGTGACGCCTGCCTGGCGGAGTGCCCGCCGCTTTGCGAGGAGGGGGATCCGTCCTGCCCCTGAGATCGCACTGACGCATCGTTCGTCATCGTGGTGGGCACTGCGCGCCAATCGGCCCGCGGTGCCCGCCGCGACGACGACTACCTCCAGCGCACGCGACCGAAGCGCGAGGCGCGGTGGAAGTTGCCTTGCCCGAGGATGGGGGACCAGGCGAGTCCGCCATTGTCCTGCATGGCGTAGAAGTTCATGCGCCATGTGTCCCCCGGTGCCGGCGGGGCGCGCTTCGCCTTGTCGAACGACGTCCAGGGGATGCGGGCCTCGACCGTGTAGCCGCGATCGACGTCGGCGTCGTCGTCGAGCGTGCCGTCGACGACGACCGCGCTCTCGAGCTTCGCGCTCCACGCCTCGTGGCCGAAGGGCCCCTTGCCGGCGCCGTTGGGCCGGTTGTACCCGTCGTATCGGGTGTCGAAGACCAGGTTCTGCGGATTGATCTGGATCTCGTAGTAGTCGACGTTGTCCCCGTCGCCGTCGGGGTCGAGCATGATCTCGATGGTGTCCTTCTCCCAGAGGTGGGGGTCGACGGCGGCCGCCGGCCAGCCCCCGTGCACGGTGCGATCGCGCGCCACGAACCCGACGTAGAGGTACGCCTCCTCCCAGGCGAGGCGTACCTTGCCGCCGAGATCCGGGCTGCGGTTCTCGTGCCCCGTGCCCACCTCCACCAGCTCGCCGGTGCCCGGCGCGCTGGCCCACATGGGCTCGTCGAGCTTGCCGTCGATGGTCGGCGCTGCGCCAGACGATAGCTTCGATACGTCGAGCTCACGGATGGCACGCGGGTCTCCGGCGGCAGCGCCGGCGGTCGTGCCCGGCGGAGGCGGCGGGTCGGAGGGATCGCTCTTGCAGGAGGCCACGAGCAGGGCGACCGTCAGCGCCGCTCCAGCGTGCGCGACTTGCGTGGCCATCGTCGCTGCCCTGCGCCGCGCGCTACTTGCGGCCCTTCTTGCGGGCGTCGCGCTCACGCTTGCGCTGGGCCTTCTTGGCGTTGCGCTCGCTGGCGCTGAGCGTCTTCATCTTGGTCATGCTCGGGCCCTCGACGCCGCCCATGCCCGGGAACCCCGGACCGCCCATGCCGGGAAAGCCGGGCATCCCCGGGAAGCCGCCCATGCCCGGCATCCCCGGGAAGCCACCCATGCCCGGCATCCCCGGGAAGCCAGGCGGCATGCCCGGCATGCCGCCGCCCTGGGCCATCTTCTTCATGTTGCGGGCCATGGCGACCTGCTTCATGCCGGGGATCTTCCCCATCAGACCCATGTTCTGGCCGAGGCCGGACATCATCTGCTTCATGAACAGGAACTTCTGCACCAGCTCGCTCACCGCCTGCTTCGGGCAGCCCGAGCCCTTGGCGATGCGCTCGACGCGCGACTCCTCGCGGATGAGCGCGTAGGGGTCCTGCTTCTCGAAGGGCGTCATCGACTGGATCATGGCCTCGATGCGGACCAGCTCCTTGTCGTCGAGGTTCACGCCCTCGGGGATGCCGCCGGGGAGCATGCCGCCGAGCGGCAGTTTGTCGACCAGGTCCTTGAGCGACCCCATCTTCTTGATCATCCGGATCTGATCGAGGAAGTCGTGCAGGGTGAAGTCGCCGGTCATCAGACGCGCGGCGTCCTCCTCGGCCTTCTTCTCGTCGACGACCCCCTGGAAGTCCTGGATGAGGCCCATGACGTCGCCCATCCCCAGGATGCGGCTGGCCATGCCCTCGGCACGGAAGGGCTCGAACTTGTCCGTCGTCTCGCCGACGCCGGCGAAGAGCACCGGCGCGCCGGTGGCCTCCTTGATGGAGATGGCGGCGCCCCCGCGGGCGTCGCCGTCGAGCTTGGTCAGCACCACCCCGGTGATGCCCAGGCGCTCGTGGAAGCCCTTGGCCGTCTTCACGGCGTCCTGGCCGATCATGGAGTCGACCACCAGGTAGATGTTCTGAGGCTCGGTGCGGGCCTTGATCTGGCCGAGCTCGTCCATGAGCGCCTCGTCGATGGCCAGGCGACCGGCGGTGTCGTAGATGATGACGTCGCGGCCCGTCTTCCTGGCCTCGGCCTCGGCGGCGGCGCAGATCTCGACCGGGGTGGCGTCGGCGATGTTGAACACCGGGATGGACAGCTGACCGCCGAGCACCTTGAGCTGCTCGACGGCGGCGGGGCGCTGCATGTCGGCGGCGACGAGCAGCGGCTTCTTGCCCTGCTTCTCCAGCCAGCGCGCCAGCTTGGCCGAGCTGGTCGTCTTGCCCGAGCCCTGCAGGCCGACCATCATGATCTCCGTCGGGCCCTTGTCGGCGAAATTCACCGGCTCGCCGTCGAAGTGCATCATCGCCGCCAGCTCGTCGTTGCAGATCTTGACGAACAGGTCGCTGGCCGAGACCTGCATCGCGTCGCCCTCGTGCTTGACGCGATTCTGCAGCGTCTGCCCGATGGCCTTCTGCTTGACGCGCGCCAGGAACACCTTCTGCACGCCGAGGTCGACGTCGGCCTCGAGCAGGCTGAGGCGCACCTCGCGCAGCGCCGATTCGATGTTCGCTTCGGTCAGCTCGGTGAGCCCGGCGAGCCGATTCCTAGCCTGACGGAAGCCTCGGGTGATGGTGTCGAACATGGCGGGACGGAGGTCTTAGCACAGCGCCAAACCGCCGACGCGCCCGGATTTCCCCTCGTTTTTCGTCAGCGGCAGTCCGCGTCGCAGGCGCCGGATGCGGTGGCAGGTCGTCAGCGGTGCTCGTGCTTGAGGTCGTGCAGGCTGCGATCGCACTCGGGCATCTTGAGCTTCGCCTGTTCGAGCATGGCCTCGGCCTGGCCGAGCTCGGCGAGGGTCTCGAGGTTCACCTCTCCCGGCGAGCCGGCCAGCGACCCGCGCACCTTGGCCTCCAGGGTCTGGCCCTCGAGGAAGGGGGTGTACGCGGCCACGCAGGCGTCGCGCGCGGCGAGGGCCGCCGGATCCTTGGCCGGCTCGGCGGCGAGCTTGGCCAGCAGGTCGCGCCGCGCGTCCACCGGGTCGTTGGGCGCGTCGCGCACCCGATCGGCGGCGCGTGCGATGCGGTCCGCCTCCTGCGCCACCTCCGATCGCCCGCACGCCGGCAGGGCGAGAGCGAGCACCAGCGCCAGCGCGTTGAGCGCCGGCGACGCGACCCCGACGCGAGGCTCCGCCAGCGGACCTCGGTGGTCTCGAGGCGCGCACGCCACGGAGCGGAGCACCGCGCTCAGTCGGCCGGCTTCGGCGGCGGGCCCATCTGGATGCGCTCGCCGATGTACGACCCGATGAGCGTGAACATGACGCCGATGAGGGCCATGATCGCGAACATGAAGAACGGCATGGTGCGCACCGTCTGGCCGTTGGCGAGATAGAGCACGGTGGGGATGGCCACCAGGAACGCGGCCACCACCGGCTCGATGAACGTCTTGCCCGGGGAGATCATCCCCAGCAGCATCCCGCCCACGAACCACACCGGCACGGCCACCAGCATCCCGTTCGAGCCCTCGAAGTCGAGCGCCGGGACGACCATCGGCAAGCCGACCACGATGGCCGCGGTGAGCACCGCCTGGACGACGAGCGCGATCAGGCACCAGACGACGTTGAACCCCTCCTGCTGGTAGCGGCGCTGCCGCTCCATCTCCGCGGAGCGGGGCGGGCGCATGCTGTCCATGCCGGCGCCGCAGGAGCCGCACCGCCGGTTGGAGGCCACCGGGGAGTTCACCACCCCACACGACGGGCACTTCATCGATTTCGCGTTCGAGGCGGCCGCCATTGCGGGCTAGGCTAGGCAAGGCCGAGGGGCGGGGCAAGCTGCACGCGCCCCACCCGCACCACGGCACCGCGCTCGCCGGCTATTCCGAGGGGAACGGCCGCGCGAGAGGGCCGCCCGGGCCCGGAACCACCGGGCCGTGGTCGGTGTCCGACCTCCTCGCAACCACTCGAACGCCGCGCCAGCCCGTGTCCCGAACGTCGAACCCCACCCTCGAGCCCTACGACCTGCCGCAGGGCGCGGGCCTGCCGGCCGCCCTCGGCGAGGACGACCGCGCCGTGCTCGACGCCGCCCCGGCGCCTCCCCGACGCGAGCGGACGGCCACGGTGGTCCTGATGGCGCTGACCGCCATCGTCGCGGCACTGATGGCCTTCGCCCTGCGCGGGGAGGCGCGCTACGCGCTCAGCCCGGGCCAGCCGCTCGGGCTCGGTGAGCTCGCCACCCTGAAGCTCGGCGGCGACCTGGACAACCGCTACGTTCGGTCCGTGGGCCTGCTCGGCACCAGCGGTGCCGTCCGTTACGGCCGCGCCGCCGAGGGCGACTCCTTCCGCCTCGCGCCCATCGCCGGCAACCCCCGCATCTGGGTGGAGATCCGCGTCCCCGAGGGCTTCGAGGGCCCGCGCTTCGTGCCCCCGACCTCGTTTGCCGGCCGCCTCGTGCCCATGGGGGAGGCCGGGGTCCGCCACGCCGGCCTCGCCGACACCGTGCGCGACCACGGCGGGACGCGGGTCCCGGCCGACGCCTGGCTGCTCGTCGATGGCAGCTCGCCGCGCGCCAGCCGCTGGGCGGTGGCGCTGGCGCTCCTGTGCGCCGGCTTCGCCGCCTGGAACGTGTTCGGGGTGGTTCGCCTGCTGCGTCCGGTCCGCGCCGGCAACGGCGGCGAGGACAAGGGCCCCGAGGGGCCGGCCGAGCCAGCCCGCGCCTAGCCGCGCGTAAAGCGAGCGCGAGGTCGCCTTGCGGCGGCACGGCGGCTCCTCTATCAACCCGCCGTGCCCCGGGTCACCTTCGTCAACGAGCACCGCATCGTCGAGGTCGCGCAGGGTCGCCTCATCAGCGACGCCGCCGCCGAGCTGGGCATCAAGGTGTGCCGCGAGGCCTTCGTCGGCACCGGCATCGGCGACTACACCGTCTGGGTGAAGTGCGAGCCCGGAAGCCTGTCCGCGCCGAGCTTCATGGAGAAGCTGCTCGGCATCCGCGGCACCAAGCGCTACGCGAACCGCGCGCGCATCCTCGGCGACGTCCACGTCTGGACGCAGCCCGGCATCGACGATCGCCTGCGCTCGCCGCGCCCGGTCGCGCCGGCGCCGCGGCCCACCGAGGATCCCAGCGACCGCCTCCCCATCGACGCCTCCGGCACCGCCGCCTTCCCGTACGGCAACCCGCAGGCGGTGGGCAAGGGCGAGCGCCCGGCCATCGGCCGCTCCACCGCCAAGCCCAAGAAGGCCGCCGGCGCCAAGGGCAAGGTCGAGGTCGAGGAAGAGGCGGACGACGACGAGTCGACGGACGAGGAGAACGCCGACGAATAGGCGGCGGGCAGCGGCGCTCCACCCCTGCCTCGGCGCACGGAGCGGCCGCCGCGTACGGGCCGATCTCGCCGCCAGGGCTCGATGTCGCAGGTCCTGATCATCGGCGGCGGCGTGATGGGCTGCGCCAGCGCGCTGGAGCTGGCCAGGCGCGGCGTCGCCGTGGAGGTGCTGGAGCGCAGCGTCCCGGGTGCCGAGGCATCCAGCGCCGCCGCCGGGGTCCTCGGGGCGCAGGCGGAGTCGCACGTCGACGGGCCGCTGGCGCGTCTTTGCCTGGCCAGCAGAGCGTGCTGGCCTGCGCTGGCCGAGGACCTCCAGGAACGCACCCGTCTGGACATCGGCTACCGGCGCTGCGGCGTGGTGCAGGCGAGCTTCGCCCCGGCAGAGCTGGACACCGCGTGGGCCGCGCTGCGCTGGCAGCGCGAGGCCGGCCTGGCGCTGGAGCGCCTCGGCGCCACCGCCGCGCGCCAGGCCGAGCCGGCCCTGGCCGCGACGGTGGCCGGCGCGCTCGTCTTCGCCGACGACGCGCGCGTCGACCCGCCGCTCTTTCTGCGCGCCCTGCGCATCGCCGCGGAGCGAGCCGGCGCGCGGTTCCGCACCGGCTCGCTGGTGCGGCGCATCTCGGTCGAGGGCGGGCGCGCGCGCGGCGTGGTGCTCGAGGAGGGCACCACCCTGCAGGCCGAGCACGTCGTCCTGGCCGCGGGCAGCTGGTCCGGCCTGGTGCCGGGGGCGTCGCTGGCCGCGGACACCGTGAAGCCCGCGCGCGGGCAGATTGTCGAGCTGTCCACCGCGACGCCGCTGGTGGAGGCGGTGATCTACGGCCCGCGCTGCTACCTGTCGCCGCGAGACGATGGAAGGGTGCTGGTCGGCTCCACGGTGGAGTTCGTGGGCTTCACCCCGGGCGTGACGGCTGGCGCCATTCGCGACCTCCTCGCCGGGGCCATCGAGCTCGTCCCGGCGTTCGGGGAGGCGGCCGTCGGGCGCAGCTGGTCGAGCTTCCGGCCGCACACCCGCGACGAGCTGCCCCTCGTCGGCCGGAGCGCCGTCGACGGTTTGCTGCTCGCCACCGGACACTTCCGGAACGGGATCCTGCTCGCCCCGATCACCGCGCGCATCGTCGCCGCCCTGGTGACCGGCACCGACCCGCCCGTGGACCTGCGGCCCTTCCAGGCCGACCGGACGACGCTCGGCGGCTGAAGGCGCGCGGTCCGCCGCGCACCGTATGCGACCTGCCCGCCACTCGATGCGGCCCCGCGGCGCCGCACCGGAAAGGACGCCCCTCCAGCTGTCGTAGGAGGAGAGAGAGCCGCGTGGCAGCCATCGGCCGACGTGCTTGACTGATCCCGAGGTCTACCCGGAGCCCGTGAGCGACACCCCCCCGCAGAGCTTCTTTGTCGCGCCCGCCGCTGGCCCCAGCCCGAGCAACGACGGCGACCCCCCCAGCGCCGACCCTGGCCCCGGCGCGCGCGCCGGTCGCGGCGCGCACCGCATCGAGCGCCCGCTGCGCCTGCGCTGGATCGAGCGGCGCCTCGCCGGCCGCCCCGACGCGGCCGACGCCATGCGCCAGGCGCTGGTCCTCGACGCGCGCATGCGCGCGCTGGCCGTTCAAGCCAGCCGCGCCGACGTCGACGCGCCGGAGCGCACCGAGCTGGTCGTGCACCTGACACGCCTCCGCCTGGAGCTCGACGCGTTGGTCGCCGGCTCCGGCGCAGGCCGGGTGCCGCTGCCCGAGCCGCCGCCGCTGAACATGACCCTGCGCGTGCGCCTGGCCGAGCTCCTCGGCGTCACTCCCACGCCGGAGTACGAGGCGCTCATCACCCTCAAGGCCATCGAGCATCACGAGCAGGGCTGCGCCTTCGACCAGGCGGCGTCCGACTTCGGCTTCGTCTGCCGGGATCGCCTGGGCGAGGACGAGAAGCGTGGCGCGCTGGTGCTGACCATGAACGGTTCGCTTCTGCAGGTCAGCGCTCCGGGCGCCGATGGCCGCGCGCGCAGCCGCCGCTTCGTCTACCAGAACATCTACGGCGGCCGCATGCCGGCCGAGGGCACGCTGGAGCTGACCCGCGCGGTGACCGTGGGCCGGAAGCTGCGGACCAAGCACATGGAAACCTCCCCGGTCCGCAAGCTGTGCCTGGCGGTGCGACCGGAGGCGGTGTCCTGGGAGCACATGCGCCGCACCTTCGACTCGATGAGCCTGCGCATGTCGATGGTGCCGCAGCGACCGAGGACCCTGTGGGGCGCCAGCCCGGGATGGCACCCGACGGTGGTGGCTCAGTCCATCGCGCGCGAGCGCTGCGACCTCTTCGACGATCGCTCCGCCCACGCGGTGCTCGGCGCACGCGAGGAACTCCGCGAGCACTTGCTGCGCTTCGCCGACCCGCACGCCCCGGGCGGCGACCCGGTGCTCGAGGCCGACATCCTCGGCCTGTGCATGTACCTGCAGAGCGAGCGCGGCGAGCGCGGCGAGCCCTGCTTCCCGCTGCAGCATCTGGCGGTGTTCGTCACCGACCGCGGCGAGCGCTGCTCGTTCGAGCACCAGCGCGGCCGGGTGGACGCCATCCTCGAGCGTCCCGCCCGCGAGCCGCTGCGCATCCGCGACGCCGGGCTCATCGAGCAGGCGGTGGCGCGCGGCGCGCCGGTGGCGCTGGTCGACGCCGCCGGATCGATCGCCGCCGTGCTCGGCGACGTGGTCTGGATCCAGGCGCGACAATCGTCGTGAGGCGCTGGCCGCCGTGGCGCCAGTCGCCGAGGCGCTAGCCGCCGAGGCGCCAGTCGCCGAGGCGCTGGCCTCCGAGGCGCTGGCGCACGCGGCGCAGCACCGCCACGTCGGCGGGCGGGAAGTCCTCGTCGCGCAGCTCGTCGGCACCCGCCCAGCGCACCGCGGCCACGTCGAGCGCGTGCGGCTCGGGCGAGCCGGCCAGGCGGCGCGCCTCGAAGAAGAGGAGCAGCACCGTCTTCTCCGGGTAGCGGTGCCAGGTGATCTCCACCGGATCGCCTGCCTCGGCCACGATCCCCAGCTCCTCGGCCAGCTCGCGCGCCAGCGCGTTGCGCGGGTCCTCGTCGGGCCCGACCTTGCCGCCCGGGAACTCCCAGGCACCGGCCAGGTGCTGCCCGGGCTTGCGCTGCGAGAGCAGCACCTTGCCCTTCTCGACCAGCACCGCGGCCACGACCACGATCATGCCGCGCATCTACCACGGACTCCCCCGCAAGCGCCCGACCGAGGTGCGGACGCGCGGCGGAGGCGCGTGGACGCGCGGATGTGGGGCGCCGCGGGGCGCACCTGGGGGAGGAAAGGCCTTTTCGCCCCACGAACCCGTGTGCATGCTCCGCGGCGATGGCGGTCACCTATCGGCAGGCGGGCGTGGACATCGACGCCGGCGACGCGCTGGTGGAGCGCATCGCCAGGCTCGCCAAGCCGACGCGCATCCCCGAGGTGCTCGCCGACGTCGGCGGCTTCGCGGGGCTGTGCGCCGTGCCCAGCGACCTGCGCGAGCCGATCTTGGTGAGCGGGACCGACGGCGTGGGCACCAAGCTCAAGCTGGCCTTCGCCACCGGGATCCACGACACGGTGGGGATCGACCTGGTGGCCATGTGCGTGAACGACGTGGTCACCGTCGGCGCCCGGCCGCTCTTCATCCACGACAAA
>JBBJMR010000543.1:0-2718 GCA_037720395.1 Polyangiaceae bacterium | reverse complement strand
GGCGTCGACGCGGTCAAGGTAGGCATCGGTCCTGGCAGCATCTGCACCACCCGCGTGGTGGCCGGCATCGGCGTCCCGCAGATCACCGCCATCGGCGACTGCGCGCGCGCCGCCGATCGTCACGGCGTGCCGATCATCGCCGACGGCGGGGTGAAGTACTCCGGCGAGGTGACCAAGGCCATCGGCGCCGGCGCCTCGTGCGTGATGATCGGCTCGCTCTTCGCCGGCACCGACGAGTCGCCCGGCGAGCTCGTCCTCTTCCAGGGCCGGAGCTACAAGGTCTACCGCGGGATGGGCTCGCTCGGCGCCATGCGCAAGGGCAGCAAGGATCGCTACGGCCAGGGCGGCGCCGCCGACGAGAAGCTGGTGCCCGAGGGCATCGAGGGGCGCGTGCCCTATCGCGGCTCGCTGGCGTCCATCGTCTTCCAGCTGGTCGGCGGCCTGCGCGCCGGCATGGGGTACACCGGCTGCCGCACCATCCCCGAGCTGCGCGAGAAGTCGCGCTTCGTGCGCATCACCTCGCAGGGCCTGCGCGAGAGCCACGTGCACGACGTGATCATCACCGAGGAAGCTCCGAACTACCGGAGCTGACGGGACCAACGCGGACGGCCGCCGGCCGCCCGCCTGGGCAAACAGCGCGCACCGCCGCGCGCCCGCCGTTTGCTTGGCGGGTGGCCATGAAGAACCGGAGACAAGGCGCGAGCGGAGCGAGCTCCGCGGCGCAGGTCCAGCGAGGCCCGACCGAGGGGAGGGCCGCAGCATGAACACCATCCCGCTGCAGCCCGCCGAGGAGCTCGTGCCGGCCATCGCGCACCTGCCCGAGCCGGTCCCCGCCCGCGGCACGGTGATCGGCGTCGGCGTCGCGCGCGCGGGCGCCGATCCGGTGGCCGTCGAGTTCCGCACCGATCTGCGCCGCATCGGCTCCGACCTGGTGTGGGTCTCCGACGGGCCGCGGGCCCTCGACGGGGCCAGGCGCGCCGCCGAGGACCGGGCCGCGTGCGTGCGCAAGCGCCTCGGCGACCGGTGCGAGGAGGTGCGCGTCCAGTCGCACGACGGCGCCGCCGCCTCGGTGCTGGCGTTCTTCCGCGTCTCTCCCTGACACCCTGACCGCGTCGATTTCCTGCGTAGGTCAGGGAAGGCGCGCAGGTGTGCCTCGGTAGTACTCCGGCATCCTCGCCATGTGCCAGACGACGGGTTCGTCCGGGAACTGGTGCGAATGCGCGGTCCAGCCGTAGATCCAGTTACCACCTTGGCGAGTCTTGCCGTAGAGGGCCTTCACCCAGCCGTTCTGCTGACCGGTCTCCGTCACCGTGGCCAGCTCGAGCGCCAGCACGTGTCTCCGATGGAAGGCAGCATCGGTCTCCAGGAGCGCACGCACCACGCCGCCGCCGGCCACGTGGATCCAGCTCCACATCAGGTAGCTGTAGTGGACCGACGCCGAGGCGTTCTTGCCCTGGCCCTGCGGCGTCTGCAGGATCTCGCGGGTATCGAGGGTCAGCCAGCCGGTGGAACAGAGGCCGGAGCTGCCCGGGGAGAGCGGGTCGTGCGTCAGGATGGTACCGGTCTCGGAGAAGCCGGGGTCTCGCAGGGCGGCACGGCCGGGTCGCCGGGTGTCCTTCGCGAACGCCCGGTTGTCGAGCGCCAATGGGCGCTCGGCGTCGCCGCCGCGCTGCTCACCTTCACCACCCTCGGCTGCGGGCGCGACATCACCGCGCACGCCACCGATCCGGTGCCCGCCGAACCGGAGGCGCCGGATCCCAGTGACGCGCCGCCCACCGGCGACGGCGGTCCGCACGACGCCGGCCCCCTCCCGGGTCGCACCGACGGCTGCCAGGAGGGCATGGTGCGCGTCGAGGGGGAGTACTGCCCGGTGGTCATGCAGAGCTGCCTGGAGCACCACCCCGAGTGGGAGGAGCGCCAGGGCCAGCCGGGCGTCGCCGAGCGCTGCATGAAGTACAAGGAGCCGAGCGAGTGCCTCTCGGCCAAGCGCGTCCACCTCGATTTCTGCATGGACCGCTACGAGTACCCGAACGTCCCCGGCGAGCTGCCCCAGGTGCTGACGTCCTGGGAGCAGGCCAAGAAGCTGTGCGAGGGGCAGCGCAAGCGCCTCTGCCTGGAGCCGGAGTTCAACTTCGCCTGCGAAGGGCCGGAGATGCTGCCGTACGTCTACGGCCACGTGCGCGACGCGACGCTCTGCAACCAGGACAAGCCGTACGTGATGCCCGATCACACCAAGGTGCTGATGCACTACCCGCGCTGCCTCGCCGACGAGTGGTGCGCGGGCGAGCTGGCGCGGCTCGACCAGCGGGAGCCCATCGGCCAGCGCACGACGTGCGTCTCGTGGGCCGGCGTCTACGACCTCAACGGCAACGCCAACGAATGGGTGACGCGCCCGGGCGAGAAGTACCCGCACCGCAACGGGCTCAAGGGCGGCTGGTGGGGCCCGATCCGCAGCCGCTGTCGCGCCGTGACCACCTTCCACCCGGACGACGACTACGGCTACGAGGTCGGCTTCCGCTGCTGTGACGACCCCAGCCCCAGCGGCAGCTGACCCGCGATCAGCGCGGCGCGACCGGGGCGCGTCCCTGCACCGGAGCCCGTCCGGGCGCCGCCTGCATCGGCTGCGTGCGCGGCGCACCCTGCGCGCCGTTGGCTGGGGCCGAGGGCGCGTTGCCGGTTCCGGGGATCCCGCCAGTCTGCGCGCCGGCGTTCGGCGCC
>JBBJMR010000271.1:0-12173 GCA_037720395.1 Polyangiaceae bacterium | reverse complement strand
CCCGACGCCCTGCTGGCCGCGGTGGCGGCGCTGGCCGACGAGGGCAAGACGTACGACGCCGCGCATCTGCTCACGCGCCAGCGGAGCGCCACGCACTGCAGCGCCGCGGTCACCGCCGCGGCGCGCCGCCTGGCAGGTCTGGCAGCCACCGACACCCAGCGCGCCGACCTGCTGAGCACGGCAGTGACCTGCGCGGCGGCGCAGGTCGACGAGGCGCTGCAGCGCGACCTGCTCGCGCTCGATGCCGCCACGCGCGGCCTCGCCGACCGGGGACGCAACCTCAAGGTCCTGCTGGTCACCGTGGACCTGGCGTTGCGCTCGCGTCGCTGGGAGGTGCTCGACGCCCTGGTGGGCAGCCCCGCGTACGTCGAGCGCTGGCTGGACGGCGGCGCGGCCGCGGCGACGGCGGCGCTCGTCGCGCACCACGCGGCGGGCGTGCTCCGCGGCGTGCCGCGCACGCCTGCCAGCACCCAGCGCGCCTTCGCTGCGCTGTGCGCGCGTCCGGCAGCGGATCTGGCCACGCTCCGCGCCGAAGCGGCGGCGGTGCGCGCGCCCGGTGCGGGCGCCGCGCGCGCGGAGCAGGCGCTGAAGACGCTGGTCACCAGCGCGCACCCCTGAGCTCGCCGCGCGGGCGCCGGCGCCGGCTGCTGCGCTCATCCTTCACCGCGCACCCAGGCCAGCTCGCGCGCCAGCAGCGTGCCCACGTCCGGCGGCAGGAGGTGCCCGATGGGACCGAGGCTCACGAAGCGCGCGGGCAGGCCCGAGGCGGAGAGCTGCGCGGCCGCGCGCTTCATGGTCGGCGCGGCCTCGTCGTAGTCGCCGGCGGCGAGCACCACGCGGCGCACCCCGGCCGCCAGGAAGCGCGCGGCGTCGGGCTGGAAGCGCGCGCCGATCAGCACCACGCCGCGCCAGATGCCCGGACGCACATGGACCACGTCGCGCGCCACGAAGGCGCCGCGCGAGAAGCCGACGAGCACGTCGTCGCCGTCGGCGCGCATCCCATCGCCGAAGCGCGCCCGCACCGCCGCGCGCGCTGCGTCGAGGTGCGCGGCCTTGTCCTCGCCGCTTCCTTCCCAGTCGGCCAGCCCGCCGCAGTGCCCATTGCCCACCGGGCACACCAGGAACGTCCCGGCCCGCCCGGCTTGCTCCCAGTACCCGCAAGGGCGCGTGGGGATGGAGCACATGCCGTGCAGGAAGAGGAACGTCGGCGCGCCGCCCGGCGGCGGCTGCCCGCGTGGCGACAGGGCGTGCACCGTGGCACCGTCCGCAGTCACCAGGAGCGCGCGCTCGGCCGCAGCAGCGCTGCGAGCGCCGGCCGCAGCAACGCCTCGAGCGCCGGCCACAACAGCGCGGGGCGCGCCAACAGCCGCGCCCGCCGAGATCCCCGCGGCCGCACCAGGCGCCGACGCCGTGGTGACCACGGACGGAGGCAGGTGCCGCGCCGCCGGGTGCGGAGGCGCGCCGCGCGCCAGGGCGACCGCGACGAGCACGGAGACGGCGAACGCGAAGGCCGAGACGGCATGACGCTGCGCGCGACGCGCGCGGGGCTGGAGCATGGAGCGGTCCCTTCGTCGCGGCGGGCGCGGCAGCGCACGATGCGGAGCCCGCGGCGACGGCCGGCCGCGGGCGCAGGGCGCGAGGCGTCGCGGGGCGGACGCGAAGGCGTGCGCACCGGCCTGGCGCGCGCGGCGCTCGCCGCCGGACGTCGCCGCTCGGGGAGCACGGCGCTGCACCCGGCGATGAAGTCCGGCGCGGGGCGCCGGCTCTGGCTCTACGTCGTGGGGACCGGCAGGAGTGTGACGTCAGGCGACGCGGTGACGCGGCTCGCGGCCCGCGAGCACGTCGAGCACGCCGTCAGCGCAGAGCGCGGCCATGCGCTCACGCGTCGGGCGGTCGGCGCTGGCCGCGTGCGGGGTGAGCACCACGCGCGGGCTGGCCAGCAGCCGCGGGTGGATGCGCGGCTCGTCGGCGAAGACATCCAGCCCGGCCGCGAAGAGCCGACCTTCGTCGAGAGCCTCGGCGAGCGCCTCCTCGTCGACGCAGCCCCCGGATGCGGTGTTCACCAGCACCGTGCGGGCGCATGCGCGAGAGCCGCGCGCGCGAGACGAGCCCGGTCGGCGACCCACCTCGCCAGGCAGGCCCGGCGCGCAGGATCCGCTCCCCCTCGCCGACGCGCCGACAGGCGGCCAGCAGCAGCGCCCAGGTCATGTCGTGATCCGCGCCCACGTCCACCTCGTGCTCCGCGCGCAGGCGCGCGATGGCATCACCGGGCAGCTCGGCGGATGCCAGGACGCGCCCCATCGGGCCGAGCCTAGCGCGCAGCACGGCGCGGCTCGGCGCGCGGCTCGGCGCCGAGCGAGGCGCCGATCGAGGCGCTACTTGGTGCCGCCGAGGTCCGAATCCAACCCCGTGCCCTTGCCCTGGGGCTTGTCCGACTTGGCCGGCGCCTTGGTGGGCAGCGGCGCGTTCTGCGGCGGCGGCGGCGGCGACTCCTTGGACTCCGCCTCCTTGGCCTTGGCATCCATCTGCTCGAGCATCTGCTCCTTCTCGCTCTTCCGCGGGGCCTGGGGCTTCGGCCCCACGTTGCTCGGGGTCGGCGGCGGTGCGAACTGGCTCTTCTTGGGGAGCGGCTCCGGCCTGGCGTCCTTGTCGGGGTCCGGCGCTTGCGGCGTCGGCTGCAGCGCGCGCTCTGCGCGGGCGCGGGCCTCGCCGATCTCCGGCGCCGTGTCGCCGGCCGGGTCGAGGCGCCTGGCCTCGTCGAGTCCGTCGAGGCACGCCTGCCACTCGGAGGCCTCGCACCGTCGCAGCGCGTCCGCGCGCAGCGTGCGGGCCCGCTCCAGCGCCGGCGCCACGTCGGGCTGCGTCGTGGGCACCGGCACCTCCGGAAGTGCCTCGGGCGACTCGTCCGCGCGCAGCCAGCGCCACACGGCGATGGCCAGCAGGGCCAGCATGGCCACCGCGGCGAGCTCCGCAGCCCAGCGCTCCTTCATCCAGCGCCGCATGCGCGAGACGCGCTGGCGCACGCGCGCCGGCGGCAGGTTCTCCTCCTCGGCGATGGTCTCGAGCTTCTCGCCCTCCCCCTCGCGCGCCATCCACGCCAGCGTCTTGCCCCCGTCCTTGGTGCTCAGCGCCTGCTCCTCCGCCCAGCGCGCCATCTCGCGCTCCTCGACGGGCGCCGGCGCGACCTCGGGCTCGGGCGCCTCCACCGGCCGCTCGCGAGTGCCCTTGCGGTGCAGGTCGGCGACCTTGTGGCGAGCGATGCCCACCAGCCACTTGCGCAGCTCCTCGCGCTCGGTGGGCGCGCGCTCGGCGGCCAGGGCGTCGCACAGGATGGTCTGCACCACGTCGTCGACGTCGCCCGGCGCCACGCGGCGCCGCACGAATTCCTCCAGGAACTTGCGGATCTCGGGGTCACCGAGCGGGTTCCTGGCCATGGGCACGGACGCACCGGGGGTCATCGCAACCATGTCAGCCTATCGCTCGACGCTCCTGGAGTGTGACTACGCCGGCGACGATTGGTTTCTTGCTCGCGACCCGTCCATGCCATCCGTCGTTCCGCGGCGCCCACCCCGCCTCACCCCGGCACCCCCCGCCGGCCCCGCCGGCCCCGCATCCGTGTCCGCGTCCGTGCCCGCGTCCGCGTCCGCGTCCGTGTCCGCGTCCGCGTCCGTGTCCGTGTCCGTGTCCGTGCCCGTGCGCTTCGCGCGTCACGATCCGACCCGCGTCGGCGATGGATCCGCGTGCACCGACGCGCTCCTGCTCTCCTGGCCTTCGCCCTGGTCCTCGCCACCCGGCCCCCCCCCCGCCCCCGGCGCCCCGCCGCGGGCCCCCCGGGGGCGCCGCGCCGCTCGGCGCCGGTGACCGAGATCCGCATCGACAAGAGCGATCACCGCCTCGAGCTCGTCGCCGGCGACCGCGTCCTCAGGACGTACAAGGTGGCCATCGGCCCCGGCGGCGCCGGGCCCAAGCGCTGGGAGTGGGACATGACCACGCCGGTGGGGCGCTACCGGCTCACCGGGCGACACCGCGGCGCCTTCCACCGCTTCCTCGGCGTCAGCTACCCGAACCGGGACGACATCGCCCGATACCGCGATCTCCGGTCGCGCGGTGAGGTCCCGGCCGGCCGCGGCGTGGGTCACTCCATCGGCATTCACGGCGGCGGCAGCGAGCGCGACTGGACGGCTGGCTGCATCGCGCTGGAGGATCACGAGATCGACGAGGTGGCCAGCCTGGTCACCGACGGCACGACCATCGTCATCCGCGACTGACGTGGACACGCGGCGCCGCCTCGCGCAGCATGCGCCGCCATGCCCGGTTACTGGCTCATCAAGAGCGAGCCCGACGCTTATCCCTATGCGCAGCTGGTGAAGGACAAGCGCACCGCCTGGGATGGCGTGCGCAGCTTCGAGGCGCGCAACAACCTGCGCGGGATGCGCGTCGGCGACCTCTGCCTCTACTACCACTCGATGACCGACAAGGCAGTGGTCGGCGTGGCGCGGGTGGTCGGCGAGGCGTACGCCGACCCCAGCACCGACGACGGGGGCGACTGGAGCGCGGTGGACATGGTGCCGGTGACGGCGCTGAAGCAGCCGGTGACGCTGGCCGCCGTCAAGGCCGACCCAGCGCTGGCGGACACCCTGCTCGTCAGGCGCTCACGCGTCAGCGTGGTCCCCGTCTCCAGGCCCCATTTCGAGCGCATCCTCGCGCTCGGCAAGACGAAGCTGCCCAGGAAGTGAGCCCGCCGCGGGGCGCCGCGTCGCTGCATCGCGGCGCGGCCGCCCGGCTCATGACCGGCGCGCCGAGCAATCGACTTGACTCGGCGCGTCGGGCGCGTTGACTCTGCGCCGCGTGATCGAAGGCCGAGCGCGCGGGTGGTGGTTGGCAGGCGTGGTGGTGGTGCTTTCGGCGGGCTGCTCCGGGCCGCCGGTGGCCACCGGCGTCACCGCCGAGCCGATCTGCACCGACTTCGAGGTGGGCGCAGCCGGAACCAGGATGCGCGGCGGCTTGCGCCTGCCGGTGGCGCTGGTGGTCAAGGATGGCAACGACGTGATCATGCGCACCACCGTCTACGGCCTGCGCCACGAAAGGACCTGCCCACCCGCGTGGTCCTGCCCGACGCCAACGAGGAGTACACGGTGGAGTGGGGACAGTGCGAGAACGAGCGCGCGCCGCGCCCGGTCGACGACGCCAGCGCCACCGGCGCCAAGTCCACCGCCACGCCGCGCCGCGAAGGGCCCGTCGACTACGAGTGCGGCAACAGCGTGGTCTACAAGACCGACAAGCTCGTCACGGTGAGGGGCAACCCCGCGTCGCACGCGCTCACTTATCCGCCCCCGCCCAAGCCCGAGTGCTGGCTGAGCGATGCGCCCACTGCGGCACCGACGCCGGCGCGCCTCGTCGCCGGACGCGGGCGTCGCCGAGCGCAGATCGACGCGGACGCCGGCGCCTGCAGACGCGGGCGCCACGGACGCGGCAGCGGCTTCCTCGACGCCGCCCCGCCGAGCGTCTGGGCGGGCCGATGCCGGCGCCGCGCCCAAGAAGACGCCGGCGCCGGCCCCCACCGCCGCACCGAGCAGCGCTCCCTAGCCCGGGTCGGTCGTACCAGGGCGCCGCTGGTGCGCATCGAGTGCGACCTGGCACGCGCGGGTCAGCGTGCGCCGGGGTACGGGCGATAGAGCGGATCGCCGACCCAGACCATCATCCAGGCGCCGAAGACGGTCGACTCGTAGGCCGCCTCGCCATACGACGCGCCCGCCAGCAGGTAGGCGAAGAACTGATCGTACTCCGGCATGCCGGCGACGTACGGCTCGTTCACCGCGCCGAACGTGGCGGTGATGCCGCGCCGCAGCGCCCGCGCCGACCAGTCCTTGTCGCCGCGGATGTCGCAGGCCGAGCAGGAGTCGAGGTGGCCCCCGATGGCGCCGGGCTGCCACTCGAAGACGTCGTTGTAGTTCCCGAACGAGTACCAGCCCGCGTAGTAGAGCGCGTCCGGGCAATCGAGCGGCGCCGGCGCGGTGCCGAATTCCGCGCCGTCGTAGTCGGCGACCACGGATAGAGCGCGGCGGCGGTGAACACCGTCTCCACCCCGATGATGTTCCACTCACCGCCCTCGTAGCTGCCGAAGCCGTCCGTGGTGGGGTGCGGCAGCCCGCGGTTGCCGTCTACATACACCGTGCCCGCGAGCTGTCCCGCGGCGGCCAGCGCCTCTGCGGCCGCGGTGCGGTCCACCAGATCGATGGCCGCCTGCGCGTCCGCGCCGTCGATGCGCGCCACCAGCCAGCGCTCGGCGGGGTCCTCCTCGCGCAGCTCGCCGAAGGGCCGGTACGGGTCGTAGGTGCCGTTCAGGCTGTCGCCCGGCTGATAGACGGGGTTCTGCGCCGGCTGGGTCAGCGCCTTGGAGGCGCTAGCGAAGAAGAGCATGGCATCGAGGCTCACCGTCGCCAGGTTGGCCGGGTTGCCCAGATCGCCGACGCGGCCGGACACCTTGTACGGGACGCCCCAGACGGGCACCACGTAGTGCACGCGGGGACCGATCGCCGCCACGCACGCCGAGACCTCGTCCACGAACGCCTCGAAATCCTCGCCCGGGAGCACGGTGGGGTCCGGCGAGCTGACCGGACAGAGCTGCGCTGCATCCATGCCGCGGAAGGCGCGATAGGCCTCGGCCACGTCGCTCGAGCCAGCCACGCCGGGGTCGTAGAGGACGACCACGCGCGCCGCGTCCGGCCAGCCGATGGTCACCTCGGCGGAGAGCTCGATGTCGTCGCATCCTGCCTGGGTCACGATGGCCTGCGCCGTGGCCACGACCGGCAGGTGGACGGCGATGTCCGCCGGCAGGCTCCAGCTGGCGGTGGCGGGATCGGCGGTGGCCGTGGCGTCGCCCACCGTCACCGAGATGGCCACCTCGTAGCCGGCCGTCTCGCTCGCCGGCTGAGCCGCAGCTCGACGGTGGCGCCGGGCCGGGGATCGCCGTCGACGGTCAGCGCGTCGAAGGCCGGGCAACCCGGCGCGCCGCCGCCGGCCGCGCCGCTGCCCGCAGCGCCGTCGCCGCCAGCGCCGCTCGACGGAGCGCCGGGACCGGCCGGCGCGTCGTCGCCACACCCCGACAGCAGCACGCCTGCGAGGGCGGCCGCCGCGCACACGCGCCAGCTCCGATGCATCCGGGGATTCTACATGGCGCGCGGCGCCGGAGGGCCGATGGGCGCCTCTGGCGGTCAGGCGGCGATGCGCTCGTCGTCGCCGCTCTTCGCGCCGGCGGGCGTCTTCGCCTGCGCGCTCGGCGGCGGCGTGATGGGCAGGCTCGGCGTCATCCGGGCGGGATTGAACATGTTGGCGCGCTTGTGGTGGTTCGCGTGCATGTAGATGCCGTGCCAGACCACGTTGCCGACCTTGTAGTAGCCGTGGTCCAAGTTCACCGGCTTGAAGTCCTTCTCCGGCGAGAAGGCGTTGTGCGTGGACCAGTTGAAGTGCACGAGGTGCAGAAAGCCCAGGATGCTCGCCGGTACGAACAGGCAGAAGAACGCCCACGGCCCGAGGAAGAGGTACCAGGCGGCGAGGAGCGTCAGGTTGGTGGCGTAGCTCAGGTAGGCGCGGCGCTTCTCGAAGACGCGGTTGGCGGGCGTGTCGCCGTAGAGCTCGAAGTAGATGCGCTGCAGCTGCAGCTCGACCCCGACCACCGTTTTGATCAGGAAGCGCCAGTACCCGGACTCGACCGGATGCGGGTCCTTCGCCACGTCGTCGGTGTAGCGGTGGTGGCGCTGGTGGATGACCTCCCAGGAGGCGAAGCGGGTGAGCACCACCGCCCCGCACAGCTCGCCGACCAGGCGGTTGACGAGGCGCGGGAAGTTGTTGTGCGTACAGTTGTGGATCCAGACGCTGCACAGGATCTGGGCGTGGCACACCAGCGGCAGCAGCAGCCAGTAGCGGTGGTCCCAGGTCTGGATCAGCCCCGTCCAGTGTTTGAGGTACATCGCCGCCACCAGGGTGGCGGACAGGACGAGCCAGGCGGCATCGTAATAGATGTAGAAATACCGATTCTTGCGGAGCTGCGTGGTGGGCAGCGACGTGAGTGTCGATACGAGCGCAGTCACGCTGACCTGGTCCTCTCTGGCTTCCGCCACGGCCCCCGCAGAGGCCTTTCCCAACGACGACGGAGCTAGGGTCCCTCCCGATACAGGATCCCGTTGCCCGAGTCTACGAATGGGCGGCTTACGGCGGCTTACGCAGCACGACCCCGTCGCTGGGAGGCGCGACTCGGCGCGTGGCGGCCCCCGCGGCGGATGTGATAAGAGCCGAGGCCGTGGAGGGCGCGAAGGTGGCAGCACGACCTGCGACGGGGCCCTGGCTGGTGAAGCACACCGCCGAGTGGCGCCAGATCGGCATCGTCACCGTTTACCTGTCGCTGCTGGCGGCGATGTACCTCTTCCCCGCCTGCCGCAACCTCGGCTTCCTGGCGGGCGCCTGCTTCTTCAGCTTCCTGAACGCGGTGGTCATCCACAACCACCTGCACCAGGGCATCTTCCACAGCCGGCGCCTGAACATGTTCTGGCGAGCCGTCCTCAGCTTCGGCTCGCTCTACCCGGCCTCCGCGAACATCCCTTCGCACAACCTGGTGCACCACCACTTCGACGACGAGGGCCAGCCGGACTGGGCCGCGCCGGAGCACGTGTCCTTCGGTTGGAACCTGCTCAACCTGGTCCACTTCCCGAACGTCGCCGGCCCGAACACGTTCGCCGGGGTGCAGCGCTGGAAGGCGGTCTGCAACCGCAAGGAGTTCTCGCGCCAGTACGTCTTCGAGAACGTCTTCGCCTTCGGGCTCACCGGCGTGCTGTTCGTGCTCGATTTCTGGACGACGCTCTTCTTCATCGTCCTTCCGCAGCTCTACGGCGCGCGTTGCATCCTGCGCATCAACCTCATCCAGCACGAAGGCTGTGACACGCAGAGCGAGTGGAATCACTCGCGAAACTTCGTCGGTCGCGCCTTCAACTGGATCATGTGCAACAACGGCTACCACACCATCCACCACAACCGCGCAGGCCTGCACTGGTCGGTGCTGGACGAGGCGCACCGGCGCGAGGTGGTGACGCGGATCGATCCGCGGCTCGACGAGCCGAGCATGGTCCTCTACCTGCTCCGCACCTACGTCATCGGCCTGGCGCGGCCACGGCACGGCGACGTGGCCGCCGCCGAGCGAGGCGCCGTGCCCGTGCCACTCGCACCTCGCGAGGCGCGGCGCGCCGAGGCCGAGGCCGCCAGCGCCTGACGCGGGCACCCGAAACGCGCCGCCATGCTGTCCCGCGAGACGATGGGCGTCCTCGCCCTGGCCATCCTCTGGGTGAACACTCTGCTGGTCGTTGGCGCGGCGCTGCAGGAGGCGGCGCGCCTGTGGCGATTGCGCGTGCGCTGGGGCGGGTCCGGGCTGGCCGGGCGCGCGCTGGTCGGGCGCGTGGCGCACGCCGAGGGCCCCGGCGGGGCGCTGGCCATGCACCGCGTGGAGCAGGTCGGTCGCTACGCCGCCGACGACGGCGGGCGCCGGGCCATCCTCTTCGCCGACAAGAGCTACCGCGGCGAAGCCTTCGCCGGCGTGGTGACCACCGGCGCCGGCGAGGTCCGTGTCGCCCCCGGCGACGCCGAGGTCTGGGCCGCGCCCGCAGCCATCCGCGAGGCAACGCGCCGCCCGGACGGCGGCTTCGACGGCGCCTACGCCGACGCGCGCAAGGCGCGTGGGTACGACCGGATGGTCGAGGTCCCGGTCCGCGCCGGCGCGGAGGTGTGGCTGGTGGGTGCACTGCGCGACGCCGGCGACGGAAAAGTGCTCGGCCCCGGGCCCGATGGCCTGCTCCTGGTCTCCGCCGTGGACCCGCGCCGGCTCTGCGCGCGCAAGCTCGCGCTGGTCGCGCTCTTCGTCGCCGGTGTGCTCCTCGCCGCGTGCGGCTGCACGGCGCTGGCGCTGTGGCCCCCGTATTTCGGCACGGTGAGCACCATCGGTGGCGTCCTCGGCCTCGCCTATTTCCTGCTCGTGCAGCCGGCCGGCACGGCGCTGCGCGACGCGGTGCGCGTGCCCGCGAGGGCCGCGGTGCGCGGGACGTGGGTGGAAGGCGCTGCGGAACCGAGCGAGGTCCGTCCGCGCCACGCGTGACACTACTGCCTGAGGTTCGGCTCAACCAGGGGGCGTGGTCGTGCCACGAAACGCCACTCGAGTCCGGCGAGACCGGGGCATGATCTCGTCGCCAGTCGAGTCGGCCGCCGAGCGATCCCGAGGGCTAAGCCTTCTGGATCGTTGAGCGATGCGTGCCGTGAGCAGCGGAGCCGTTCACCGGTCTCGCCGGACTCGAGTGGGCCTCGCCGCATGCGTGGACCCACTCCATCCGCCAAGACGTCAAGCAGTAGTGCTGAGCCGATCTCCGCCCGAGATGGCCCGCGAGTCGTCTATAAACGCCGACCGCGCATGACTCCGTCGGACGACCTGCCGCCCATCCCGCGACCGCCGGGGATGCCGCGCATCGACCCGCCGCTGCGCGCGCCTCCACCGGACGACGAGGAGAGCCCGCACTCGCGCCGGAGCACGGCCTTCCTGATCGGTCTCGCCGATCTGCAGGTCAAGAATCCGTGGCGCGTCCTCGGCGTGGTCATCGCCATCACCCTGGTGGCGGTGGCCCTCGCCGTGCGCCTCACCGTGCTCACCGGCTTCGAGAACCTGCTCCCCGAGACCCGCCCCAGCGTCAAGGAGCTGAACCGCGTGGCCGCGCACACCGCCGGCGTGTCCACGCTCTTCATCGTCCTCGAGGGCGGCGAGGGCACGCCGGTCGAGGCGCTGCGCAAGGCGGCCGACGCGCTGGTACCCGAGCTGGAGAAGCTCGGACCGCCCTGGGTGGGCAGCGCCGAGGACGGCGTGCACGAGGCGCTGCACTTCCTCGGCCCCCGCGCCGGGCTCTACGCCGACAGGGACAAGCTCGCCAAGCTGCGCGACGACGTCGAGGCTCGCTACAACTACGAGGTCTCCAAGGTCACCGGCAGCGACCTCGGCCTCGACGACGAGGTGCCGCCGCCCATCGACGCCGAGTCGCTGAAGAAGACCTTCGCCATCGAGGACGCGGCCGTCGAGCGCTACCCGGACGGGTACTTCCAGTCCAGGGACGGCCGCGCGTTGATCGTCGCCATCCGCTCCAAGGTGCTGGGCAGCGACTTCAAGCAGGGCAACGAGGCGCTGACCCGGATCCGCGAGGTCGTCGATCGCGTGAACCCGGCCTCGTTCCACCCCGCCATCACCTACGCCTTCGGGGGCGACCTGCAGTCCGGCATCTCCGAGTACACGTCGATCAACCGCGACCTGACCGAGGTCGGCTACCTCGGCGCGGTGATGATCGTCGGCGTCGTCTTTGTCTACTACCTGCGCATCCGCACGCTGATCACGATGGTGCTGACCATCGCCGTCGGCGTCTCCTGGACGTTCGGGGTGACCGAGATCTTCATCGGGCACCTCAACCTGGCCACCGGCTTCCTCTTCACCATCGTCGCCGGCAATGGCATCAACTTCGGCATCATCTACATGGCGCGGTACCTCGAGGTGCGGCGCCGCGGCGGAGATCTCGCCGAGGGCATCCGCGTCGCGCACCGCGAGACGTGGCTGCCGACGGCCACCGCCGGCATGGCCGCCGGCGCTGCCTACGGCTCGCTGATGGTCACCGAGTTCCGCGGCTTCCGCGACTTCGGGCTCATCGGCGGAGTGGGCATGGTCCTTTGCTGGATCGCCACCTACCTCACCTTGCCCGCCATCCTGTCGGTCATCGAGCGGGTGGCGCCGCTCGAGCAGCCGGGCCTGCTGGGACAGCTCCGCCGCGTCACCCAGGGCGGGGTGGCCTTCGGCGCCCCTTCGCGCGGCTGGCGGTGGCGGCGCCGCGCACGGTGGCCTTGCTCGGCACGGTGCTCGGCGTGGCCGGGCTGGTGGCGCTCGCCGTCTGGATCAAGAACGACCCGATGGAGTACGACCTCCGCAACCTGCGCAACGACGAGAGCGCGCGGGCGCGGGAGATCGCCATCACCAACCTCGCCGAGGAGGTTACCGGCTACGTCGGCAGCGACGGCATGGCCATCCTCGTCTATCGGCCCGAGCAGCTGCAGGCGCTGCGCACCGCGCTCTACGCACGCCGCGACGCCGCGCCCGCCGACAAGAA
>JBBJMR010000270.1:0-12180 GCA_037720395.1 Polyangiaceae bacterium | reverse complement strand
AGGAGGCCGACAATACGGCTCGACTGAGCCCCGTAGGGGCGAGGGAGAACACGAATTACGGAGGGCGAGTGCCCGGCTAGGCCGGGCAGGAGGCCGACAATACGGCTCGACTGAGCCCCGTAGGGGCGAGGGAGAACACGAACTATACACGCCGCGCCGGTGCGCGCCCGCGTCCGTATACTGCTCGGCCCGATGCCGCCCGTCCTCGGCAAGCTGGCGCGTGAGCCCCTGCTGCATTTCCTGGTGGTGGGCGCGCTGCTCTTCGCGCTGGAGCGCGCCGTCGGGCCGCGTCGACCGGCGCCAGCAAAGGCCGTGGCCGGTGCCGCCGGCGAGCCAGGCCAAGCCGAGCGGCGCATCGTGGTCGACCAGCGCATCCGCGAGGCGCTGAGCGAGGAGTGGGCAGCGGGGCACGGGCGGCCACCCACCGCCGACGAGCTGGGCGCGCTCGTCGACAGGTGGCTGGAGGACGAGATGCTCTTCCGCGAGGGCCTCCTGCGCGGGCTGGACCGGGACGATCCGCGCGTGCGCGAACGGGTGAAGACGAAGATGGCCCTCATCTTCGAGACGCAGGTCAGCGCGCCGGAGCCAACGCGCGCCGACCTCGAGGCGTACTTCGCCAGCCACGCCGATCGCTACGCCAGGCCGGAGCTCTTCGCCTTCGTGCAGGTCTTCGTGGCCGGCGACGGGGCCGAGGCCAGCGCCCGCGCCGGCGAGATCCTGGGGCGGCTGCGCGCCGGCGCCGCGCCCGATGGGCTCGGCGACACCTTCAGCGGCGGTCGCCGCTACCGCCGCCGCAAGCTGCCCGACCTGGCGGAGGCGTTCGGCGACGACTTCGCCGCCGGCCTGGGCAAGATGGAGCCGGGGACGTGGGAGCTGCTGCGCTCGCGGCACGGGCTGCACCTCCTCCGCGTCGAGGAGCGCACCGCGGCGCGGGCGCCGGCGCTGTCCGAGGTGGAGCGCGACGTGCGCCGCGACTGGCAAACGGAGCAGCGCGGCAACGCGCTCGGGCTGGCGCTGGCCGAGCTGCGCAAACAGTGGGTGGTGGTGCGCGAGTGAGACGCTCGCAGGCCCTCTTCGCGGCGCTGTGTGCGGCGCTGGCGCTGCTGGTTGGCGCGACGGCGGCGTGGGCGCACGACTTCGGTCCCGGTGTCCTGACCATGGAGGAGACGGCGCCGGGGCGATGGCTGGTGCACTGGACCGAGCCCGTCGACACGCGCGGTAGCGCGGGGCGGGTCGACCCGGTCTTTCCACCGGCGTGCACCTGGGCGCAGCCGCAGCTGGTATGTCCGGCGCCGGGACCCGACCAGGTCGCGTTCACCGGGCTGCACGGGATCGGCGTGCAGGTGGTGGTCACCGTGCGCACGCTCGACGGCGAACGCGCCGAGCACCTGGTGCGGCCGGAGGCTCCGCGCGTCGCGCTGCTCGGTGCGCCCGCCCCGACCGGGGCGCGCTGGCTCCTGCTCGGCCTCGAGCACATCCTCGCCGGGCCCGATCACCTGGCGTTCGTGGCCGGCCTGCTGCTCGTGGTCGGCCTGCGGCGGCGCCTGCTGTGGACGGTGACCGCCTTCACTGTGGCCCACTCGGTGAGCCTGGCGCTGGCCGCGCTCGCGGTGGTGCGCCTGCCGCGCGGGCCGGTCGAGGCGACCATCGCCCTCAGCGTGCTGCTGGTGGCGCGCGAGGCGCTGCGCGACGAGCCCACCTGGACGCGGCGTTTCCCGTGGGCGGTGGCGCTGCTCTTCGGGGTGGTGCACGGCCTGGGCTTCGCCGGCGCACTGGCCGATATCGGGTTGCCGCGGCAGTCGGTGGCCCCCGCGCTGCTGCTCTTCAACCTCGGCGTCGAGCTCGGTCAGCTGGCGGTCATCGGGGCAGTGGCCCTGCTGGTACGCGTCGGCGGCGCCCGTCTGGCGCGGCCGGATCTGCGCCGGGGCGCCGCGTACCTCATCGGCGTCCTGGCCGCGTGGTGGTTCCTCGATCGCACCCTGGCCATCGCCGGCGTGACCTGAGGCCGGCCGGCGAAGGGGCGGAGCCGGCTACTCGCCGACGGTGAAGCGCTGCACCGGCGTGCTCACCTGGTGCGCGCAGTCGCTGACGGTGGCGTACCACTCGTAGACGCCGCCGGGCTCGAGGTCGGCGAACGTCGCCGTGGCCTTGGCGGTCGCCGGATCGACGGTGGCCACCTTGGCGAAGTCGCCGCCCGAGCCGCTCAGATCGACGGGCAGGGTGAACTCGCTCTTGTCCTCGGTCAGCCACTTGTCGAGACCGGGCGAGTACGAGCGCACGGTGAGGGTGTTGTTGCGCGGGGAGAACTCCCAGATGCGCATGAACCCGCCGCCGCCCAGGGGGTCGCTCTGGTAATCGGCGAGCATGGAGTGGATGACGTTGCCGGTGGCGTCGTCGGTGTCGGTGCGCCGGGACTCCGCGCTGCGGTGGCCGCAGGTCATCAGCTGCAGGTTGTCGACGTCCTTGAGGCCGGCGTAGATGGCCTTGCCGTAGGTGTCGAAGCCGCCATCGCCGAACATCATGCCGTGGGTGTTGAGGATGCCGAAGGCGTCCGGGTTGGCCTCGAAGACGGTGCGCGCCCAGTCGATGCCCGTGCTGTCGGTGCCATCGGGGCGGAACTGCAGGTTGACGGCCACGAACTGCACGCCGCCGGCGTTGAAGGTGACGAAGTTCTCGTCGTTGTCTGCGCCGTAATGCCCGCCGTAGTAGGAGCGGCCCTGGAACCGGGCCACGCCGAAGTGCTTGTTGAACTCGGCGGTGCCGTCGACCGTGCCGTTCGGCGCCTGGTCGTGGTTGCCGGCGCACACTCCGTAGGCCACACCCTCCGGCAGGTCGGGCTCCGGTGTCTCGAGGATGGACATCGCCCCGTTGGCCACCGTCCACTGGTAGGGCAGGGTGGCCTTGTCGACGATGTCGCCGTTATGGATGAGGCCGACGATGTTGTACTCCTTGCGGTTGTCGCGCACCCACTGCGTCTGCGCCTCGAAGAGGTATTCGTAGTCGTTGCCTTGGACGGTGTAGTACTGGGTGTCCGGCAGCACGACGATGGTGAAGTCGTCGCCGTCGGTCACCGGCCGGACGTGGAAGTCGACGACGAACGAGTCGCTGTCTCCGTCGTCGATGTCGACCTCCAGCGCCACCTGGGCGCCGCTCACCACCGCGTCCTGCTCGGGAAGGGCGGTGAGCTCCGGCGGTAGGCCGGCGTCGAGGATGGCGGCTGGGTCGGAGAACTTCGGCTCGCCGACCGCGGTGCCGTCGAGCGCACCCACGCTGTCGCTGACGTCGCCGTCGAGGGCCCAGCGCGCCAGCATGCCGTCGCCCTGGGTGATGGTCTTCCACATGCCGTTGGCCACATCCGCGTCGGCGAGGGCGTGGTCCCAGACGCGAACCTCGTCGAGCACACCATGCAGGCGGCCCTTGGCCTCGCCGAGGGAGTTGAAGGCGGAGCCGAGGCCGAAGTGGTGCACGCTGTCGCTCTGCGGCGTGGCGCCGGCCTCCTCGTGCTCGCCGTCGAGCAGGCCGTCGAGGTAGAGGCGCCAGGTGGTGCCGTCGTAGCTGGCGGCGACGTGGTGCCACTCGCCGCGGACGACCGGGGTGGCGCCGAGCACGGTGTGGCTGTCGTGCACGTCGTTGTCCTCGAAGACGGCGCCCAGGTTCTCGCCGACGAAGCCGAAGAGGTAGTTGACGTTCTTGTCCGGGTCGTCGTTCTCGCCGCGGCCGCGCCCGGCGATGGGCACCACGTAGACGCCGCCCTGTCCGGTGTCGGTGGGGATACCGCCGCCGTCGCGCCGCACCCAGGCCTCGATGGTGAACTGCTCCAGGCCCAGCTCCGCGGCCACGCCCATGGTCACGTGGTCGTCCACGCCGTCGAAGGTCAGCCCTTCGCTCTGCGCCGGATCGGGGCAGGCCAGCGATCCGCCGCTGCCCGATCCGCCGTTGCTGCTCCCGGAGTCGCCGCTGCTCTCACCGCCGCTGTTGTTGCTGCTGCCACTCGACGCGCCGGAGCCAGCGGCGTCCTGTTCGCCGCTCGAGTCGCCGCAGCCAGCACCGAACAGAGCCGTGGAGCCCATCACGAAGGCCGCGAAACCCACCTGCAAGCGCATGGCGAAAGCCTACTCCAGAGCTCGACGACGAGGACCCGCGACTCGTGGGTGCGAGGATCTTCGAACGGCAATGCAACATTCCGAATTCGCGCTGCCAACCGGCGGTTTGCACCTGCTCTCTCCGTCGCGGGTCAGCGCCGCGCCACCGCGGGCGACGAGGCTCGCTCCAGGTAGACCTCGGGCCGGGAGCCGGCGGCGATGCCGAGCGCGTAGACGTTTGCACCGTGCTTGTAGAGGATGCGCTGGTCGTCGAGCCACTCCACCTGGTCGTCGATGGACCGCGGCTCGTCGAGCGCTCGCTCCTGCATCGTCGCCAGCTCGAGCACGTGCAGTCGCCAGCCGTCCTGGCCGACGCGCCGCTTCTTGAAGGCCAGCTTGCTGCCGTCCGGCGAGCGCGAGGGGCACTCCACGTCCTCGCGCACCGCGTGCAGTGTCCGGCTCGCAAGGTCTCCCTCCAGCAACCACGTCTTGCCGCTGGCGCCGAGGGTGGCGTGGAACGTCGGGCCGCTCGGCGCGAAGGTCACGCCCCAGAAGTTCTCACCGGTGGCCTCGAGCTTCTGTCCGTCGCGGGTGACCAGCAGCTCCTCCAGGTCGGCCACCAGCACCCGCAGCGCCTGCAGGTCGAGCAGCGTGGTGCGCGTGGACATGGCCCCGTCGCTGTAGGAGTGGCCGGTGACGAACACCGTCACCGCGCCCAGCTTGCCGTCGGGCGAGACGCGCGCGCGGCTGGGAAGGCCATCGAGCGGCGTGGACCACAGCTCGCCGAGGTCCGGTCCGAAGACGCGCAGCGTCGCCTTGCGCGCATTCTCGTCGAGCAGCTCCAGGCAGATGCCTCGATCGCCGCCGACATGCACGCGCACGCACGACAGCACGCTCATCGTGCGAGCCCGCCGCTCGCCACCGGACGGCGGCTCGACCGGCGTCAGCGCCAGGTGCCCGAAGGTGCCTTCCGGCTCCAGCTCCAGATCGCGGAAGAGCACGTGCGGAGCCGAGCGAATGCGCGCCACCTCGTCGACGCCGGCGCCGGGCGCGAGCCGATCGTGGCTGCGCGCGCGCACCACGTAGCCGATGGCCAGCGCCAGGGCCGGGCCGGCCACGGCCAGGAACAGCATCAGCCGTGTTCGTGCGCTGGCGGTGGTCACGTGGCAGCCTCCGGTCGCGGGCGCGCCGAGAGCCACGCCGCCGCGGCGGTGGCCGCCAACACCCCGACCAGGAACACCGCCACCGCCTGCTGGCGCCCCCACCAGGTCCACACCGCGCCGAAGAGGATGGAGGCTGCCAGGCGCGCCAGCCCGGTGGCGGTGCCGAGCAGGGCCATGCCGGTGGTGCGCAGCGCCTCGGGGACGATGGGGGCAGCGGCGGCCATGAGCACCCCGTCGGTGGCGGCGTAGGTCGCGCCCACCAGCGCCACCACCACCGCGGCACCGGCCAGATGGCGGGGGCCGGCGAGGAGCAGCGCGTAGGCGGCGGCGAGGAGGAGGTAGCCGCCTACGAAGACGCGCATGCGCCCGAGGCGATCGGCGAGGTGGCCGAGCGGAAGCGCGAGCAGCGCGTACCACAGGCCGGCCCACACCCAGCAGAGCGGCAGCCAGCGCCTGTCGAAGCCGCTCTGCTGCTGCACGACGAGGTACAGCAGCCCGTCGCTGAGCGTGGTCGCCGCCAGCACCGCGGAGATGGCGAGCAGCGCAACGAAACGCGGCTGCCGGAGCAGCCCCCAGACCTCGGCCATGCTGGTGGAGCGGTCGCCGGGGGCGGTCGCCGAGGCGACCGGGCGCTCGACGAAGAACGCGAACACCGCCAGCCCGACCAGACCGACGCAGAAGCTGACCACGAAGATGGCATCGAAGCGGCCCGGCACCAGGCCGAGCAGCGCGAACGCCAGCAGCGGGCCGAGCATGGCGCCGACGGTGTCGAGGAGGCGGTGCGCGCCGAACGCCGCGCCGAGCGCGTCCGGCGGCGCGCTCAGCGAGATGAGCGCGTCGCGCGGCGCCGTGCGCATCCCCGTGCCGGTGCGATCGGCGGCGACCACCACGGCGATGGCCGCCGCCGAGCTGCCGGCGGCGATGAAGCCCAGCTTGCAGAGGACAGACACCGCGTAGCCGGCGCCGGCGGCCTCCTTGAGCCGGCGCCAGCGATCCGCGAAGAGGCCGGTGGCCACGCGCACCAGCACCGCCGCGCCCTGGTAGATGCCGTCCACGGCGCCCAGCACCAGCGGCGACATCTCCAGCGTGTAGACGAGATAGAGGGGCAGGACGGCGGCCACCATCTCCGAGGACACGTCGGTGATCAGGCTGGTGAGGCCGAGGAAGAGGACGTTGCGCCCCACCCTGAGGCGCACCCCGGCCGTCCCGCCGCTGCGGCGCGCGCCAAGCACCTTGCTCAGGGATTCGGCGAGGTACATGGCGCGCGTGGCGTGGAGGTTCGGCGTCGCATGGCGAGACGGTTCGCCGCGCGCCGGGCGGCTAGTCTATCAAGGCGTCGCATGGGCAAGGGCCGGAGCTCCGCTCGTCCGTCGCGGTCACGGCGCCAGCGCCGTGACGAGGGCGCGGAGCCGACCGCGGCGGGTTCCACGGCGGCCGCCGCGCCCGGGAGCGCGCCCGATCCGGTGGCGCGCCTGCTGGCCCACCGCACCTGGCCGGCGCTGGCCGCGGCAGCCGCCGTCGCCGCGCACGCACCGGCGCTGCGCGGCGGCTTCGTATGGCTCGACCACGCCCACCTGGAGCGAGGCCTGGCCATCGCGCCGCCCGCGCGATGGGCTTCGCTGTTCGCCGAGCCCTTCGCGGGCACCGGCTACTACCGGCCGCTGACCGCGCTCTCGCTATCGATCGACGCCGCAGTCGGCGGGGGGCCGCTGCTTTACCACGCGGTCACGCTCGGGTGGCACGCGCTGGCGGCGGCCATGGTGGCGCTGCTCGCCGAGCGCTTCGGCCTCGGCCGCCGCGCGGCCTTGCTTGCCGGCGTGCTCTTCGCCGTGCACCCGGCCACGTCGCTGGTCGCATCGGCCATCGCCTTCCGGTCGGAGGCGATGGCCGTGGTGGCCCTGTGCGCGCTCCTGCTCGCGCATCGCGGTCGCCGTCCGCTCCTGGCCGCCGCGGCGCTGCTGGCCGGCGCGCTGGTGAAGGAGACGGCGCTGGTGCTCGGACCGCTGTGCGTCCTTGCGCTCGAGCTGGCGCCGGGCTCGTTCGCCGCCGAGGCGCCGGCCGGACGCGGCGTGCGCGCCCGGCTGTGGGCGGCCGAGGGAGCGGCCCTGGTTGCCGCCGTGTCGCTGCGGCTCGTCGCCGCGCCCGGATGGCGCGCGTCCATGGCTGCGCTCTCGCCCTCCGACGCCCTCGGCACGCGCCTGGCGTCCTTCACGCGCGCCGCGGCGGGGCTGGTCCTGCCCATCGACGCATCGGTGTGCGACGCGACGCCCGTCACGTCGTGGTACCAGCCGGCTGCCCTGGCCGGCGTCGCGGTGCTGGCGGCGATGTGCTGGCTGGCCTGGAGGAGGCGGGGGCCGGCGCTGCTCCTGGCGCTGGCACTGCTGCCGGTGGCGCAGCTGGTGCCCGTGCCGCGCTGGTGGTCGATCCACTACCTGTACGTGCCGCTGGCGTTCGCGGCCATGCTCGTGGCCGAGCGTGTGGCGCGCTCCCCGCGGCCGCGCGCGTTCCAGGCGGCAGTGGCTGGCGCGGCGTGCCTGGCGCTGGCCAGCGTCGCCGACGCGAGACGCTTCATCGATGACGAGCGGCTCTGGCGGCCGGAGGTCGAGGCGGACGCGGCGTGCCGCGAGGGACAGTTCCACCTCGCCGAGCTGGCGCGCGAGCGCGGGGACCATGCGGCGGCCGAGGCCGGGTACCTGGCGGCGCTCGCCGAGCGCCCTCGCGTGCTGGCCTACCTCGACCGCGCCGCCGCGCTGCAGAACCTCGGCCTGGTGCGCCAGGCGCGCGGCGATCTCGACGGCGCGCGGGCCGCCTGGTCGGAGGCGCTGCCTCGAAGCAGCGGCGCGGCGCGCGCCGAGCTGACGCACAATCTCGGCGCACTGGCGTTGCAGCGAGGTGACGCCAGCGAGGCGTGGCGGCTGCTCGAGGGCGAGGCGGCGCGGCCGGACGCCCCGCCGCAGACGCTCTACCTGGCCGCCAAGGCCGCGCATTCGCTCGGGCTCGAGCTGCAGGCGCGCGAGTTGATCGCGCGCCTGCGCGCGACGGGGTGGGACGGCGTGCTGCCGGGCGAGATCCGGCGCTAGCGGACGATGGCAGTCTTGCCGAAACGCGGCTCGCGTGCGCGGGTGCGTGTTAGCGTCTCGCGATGGCGCGCCTGATTGCTTGGTTGTGCGCATGGTCGTTGCTCGCGCTCTTCGTCGCCTGCTCCGACTCGCCCGAGACGCCGGGGAATCCCTCGGGTGCAGGCGCCTCGAGCGCGGCCGCCGGTGGCTCGTCGTCGAACGGTGGCTCCGATGCCCAGGGCAGCGGCGCCAGCGGCGCGCAGGGCTCCGGCGGCGGTAGCCCGGGCGCGGGTGGCAACGGAGGCGGCGCGCCGGGTGTCGAGCCGGTGCTGGTGGCCTTCATCGGCGACAGCGGCAAGGGCAACAACTTCAAGAGCGTCCTCGACCTGGTGATCGCCGAGCAGGCCGACGCCGTCATTCACAACGGCGACTTCGACTACGGCCTCGATCCCGACGCCTTCTTCTCGGTCGTCGACACGGCGCTCGGCGCCGATTACCCGTACTTCGCGTCGGTGGGCAACCACGACGCGCCGTCGTGGACCGACTACTCGGCGTACCTGGTCGACCACATGGACAAGGTCGGCGTCACCCCGGACGATCCGGACCTGTCCGATCAGAAGTTCGCCTTCCTCTACCAGGGCCTGCGCTTCGTGTTCGTGGGGGAGAACGGCGAGAACGCGGAGTTCGCCGAGTTCATTGCCGACCAGCTCGATCCGGCTGCGGACGAGTGGAAGATCTGCGGCTGGCACAAGAACCAGAACGCCATGCAGATCGGTGGCAAGGGCAACGAGATGGGGTGGGACGTCTACGAGAACTGCCGTCTCGCCGGGGCCATCATCACCACCGGTCACGAGCACTCCTACGAGCGCACCAAGACGCTGGTCAGCATGGAGCAGCAGACCGTCGACGAGACGTGCAGCGGCGTCGCCGAGACCTGCGTCTCGCCGGGCCGCACCATGGCCATCGTCTCCGGCCTCGGCGGCGTGGGCATCCGCGACCAGGAGCGCTGCGCGCCCGCCACACCTCCCTATGGGTGCAAGGGCGAGTGGGCCTCGATCTACGCCTCGGACCAGGGCGCGACCTACGGCGCCCTGTTCATCGAGTTCAACACCGGCGGCAACCCCAAGAAGGCGCACGGGTACTTCAAGAACGTCGACGGCGTGGTCATCGACGACTTCATCATCACCCGCGAGTGACCGCCGCCGCTGCGGCCCGTCTCCGGAGCGTCGGCACGGGCGAGGTCTCCCGCGGAGACTCGGTGCTGCTCAGTGCCCCAGGCGTTCGCGGCCGTGCGGCGTCGCGAAGTCGATGTCCGGTCCGGTGGGCACGATGCGGCGCGGGTTTATCTCGCCGTGGCTGCGGTAGTAGTGCTGCTTGATGTGGTCGAGGTTGCAGGTCGAGGCCACGCCGGGCGTCTGGTAGACGTCGCGCACGAAGCCCCACAGAGCCGGGTAGTCGACGATGCGCCGGACGTTGCACTTGAAGTGCACGTAGTAGACGGCGTCGAAGCGGTAGAGCGTGGTGAAGAGGCAGATGTCGGCCTCGGTCAGGCGGTCGCCGCAGAGGAAACGCTGCTTGTCGAGGCGCGCGTTCCAGCGGTCCAGGGCTGGGAACAGCGCGCCGACGGCCTCCTCGTAGGCCTCCTGGGTGTGCGCGAAGCCGGCCCGGTACACGCCGTTGTTCACCGGCTGGTACATCTCGTCGATGAGCGCGTCGATCTCGCCGCGCAGAGCGGCGGGGCACAGGTTCACGGTGGCGTCGCCGATGGCGTCCATCTCCACGTCGAGCATGCGCGTCACCTCGCGTGACTCGTTGTTGACGATGGTCCGCTTCTTCTTGTCCCACAGGACGGGCACGGTCACGCTGCCGGTGTAGTTGGGCCTGGCGAGCGTGTAGATGTCACGCAGGTAGCGCTTGCCGTTCACCGTGTCGGGGATGCAGCCCGGCGCGTCGGAGAACCACCAGCCGTCTTCGCCCATGAAGGGATCGACGACGGAGATGCCGATGGCGTCGTCCAGGCCCTTGAGCGCGCGGCAGATCAGGGTGCGGTGCGCCCAGGGGCAGGCCCAGGCGACGTAGAGGTGGTAGCGCCCGGCCTCGGCCGGGACCCCCGACGAGCCATCGGCGGTGATGCGGTCGCGGAAGCTGGTGGTGCTGCGGGCGAAGCGCCCCGAATCGTCCACCGGCTGTGGAGCCGTCGTCCACGTGCCGTCGACGAGGCGCCCCATGGTCAGGCGATGCGCTTCTTGGCGTCGTCGCTGCGCTGCTCGCCGGGCGCGGCCGCGGGTCCGCGGGTGCGCGAGAGGCCGGGTCGCTCGGCGCCGGCGGCCTCGCCGGGGCGGACGGCGAAGCGATCGGCGTCCCAGCTCGGGTCGTAGACCGGCTCCAGCCAGCGCGGGTCGAGCGAGGGCTGGCGGTCGCTGAGCTGCTCCCAGCGCTGTGAATCGAGCTGCGCTTCGACGGCGGAGTCGGCGTCCTCGGGGATCATCGGCGCGTCGAGCAGCGCACCGGCGAGCTCGCCGTGGCCTTCCCAGGTCGTCTCGCCGGGCACGTCCCACTGGTCACGGTCCACCCCGAGGCTCCCCCAGGAGGCCTCGGTCCTGTCGAGGTCGCGCGCCACCAGCAGCTCGGCCTCGGCGCGGCGCTCGCGCTCGGCGACCATGGCGTCGGCCAGCTCGTAGGCGCGCCCGGAGATGAACTCCAGCGAGTAGCGTTGCTCGCGCGCAAGCGCGCTGGCGAATTGGGCGGCGAAGTAGTCGCGCAGATCGGGTCGCACGAGGTGGAGTCTACCAACGCCCGGGCGGACGCCCACTATTTCGCGGGGCTGAGGGACGCGGGCGGCGCGGAAACCGTCGGCGGCTGAAGGGCCGCGGCCTTGACCAGCTTCGCCTCCAGACGGATCCAGGGCTCCAGGTCCTCGTCGACGCGGAACCAGGCGGTGTCGAACTCGCGCCCGTTGATGAGGATGAAGGGCGTGTAGCGCAGGCCGGCGCGGTCGGCCTCGGCCTTGTCGCGCTCGATGATCTCCTTGGCCTTGTCACTGCGCATGTCCGCGCGGAAGCGATCCATGTCGAGGCCGAGCTTCTGGGCGTAGCCCTCCAGATCGGTCTGCGACAGGGCCTCCTGATTGGCGAAGAGCAGGTGCTCCATCTCCCAGTACCTGCCCTGGTTCTGCGCAGCGACCGCGGCGCGGGCGGCGCCCTCGGCCATCGGGTGCTTGTTCAGCGGATAGAACTTGTGCACCAGCCGCAGCTCCTCCGGCAGCTTGCGCGGCAGCTCGTCGAGGAACGGCACCGCCCGCCCGCACGCCGGGCACTGGAAGTCGGACCACACGACCATGGTCACCGGGGCGCGCTCGGGGCCACGCGACGGGGAGGTTCCGACGTCGACGCGCTTCGGGTTCGGGCCGAAGCGCGCCGCGTAGGCGGCCTCGGCGTCGGACGGTGTGGCGCCGAGCTTGACCCGGCTGGCGAGCAGGTCCGCGGCCGGCGCGCAGCTCGGGCAGCTGCGCTTGTCCTTCACGCACTGCGCGATGGAGACGGCCTGGTCGGGGCAGGGCGCGTAGAGCTGGTTGACGAGCTTCCACCAGACCAGCTTCTCGCGCTCGTCGAGCTCGGCGGTGCCCACGCCGGGCAGCTCCTCCGGCGGCGAGGTGGGCGGCGGAAGCGCCTCCGAGCCGGCGCCCGGCAGGCGCGGCGAATCCTCGGCGAAGTCGGTGTGCGGCTGCATCCCCGGCCCCGGCGCGCAGCCGCCGAGCAGCGCGATGAGCAGCAGCGTCGCGTGGGCCACGACCCTCACGCGCTCGGTATACACCGCCTCCCGGCGCGCGGTAGCTGGGAGCATCCCGGAGGGGCCGTCTGTCCCACCTGCGCGCGC
>JBBJMR010000542.1:0-2742 GCA_037720395.1 Polyangiaceae bacterium | reverse complement strand
ACCGGGCTCTGGCTGCTCTCCTTGGCCTCGCCCGGCGCGCGCTCCGGATCGCCGTCCTTGTTCTCGCTGTGCGCGATCTTGTGCTCGTCGGAGTCGCCCACCTCGCCGCGCGGCCCGGCGTTGCGAGCGCCCGGGGTGGGGTTGGGATCGTCCCGATCGTGGGACCGGAGACGGGCCTGCGTCTCCTCGTCGGCGTGGTGCGCGTCGTCGGCGATGCGCGCCGCGTTCGGGTTGTCCTTCTGGTTCGGATCGACGTTCTGCTTGATGGCGATGCGGTTGTCCGCCGGCGGCGGCGGGGGCGGGGCAACCGGCACCGGCACGACCGGCGTGGCCTGGACGACCTTGGGCTTCTCCGGCTCCTTGGGCTTCTCGGGCTCCTTGGGCGCCTCCGGTTCCTTCGGCTCCGCCTTCTTGGGGGGCTCGGGCTTGGCCGTCTTCTCGGGCTCCGGGGCCTTGGCCTCGGGGTCGGGATCGTTGTCCGCAGCGTCGTCGGCGGGCTCACCCTCCTTGTCCGGGGGCTGGCTCGGCTCGGCTGGCGGTGAAGGGATGGACTCGTCGGTGAGCAGCTCGAACGTCTGGTCCACGGGCGTCAGCCCGGTGCGCACGCCGCGGATGAAGCTGCGCACATCGGCACGGTCCTCGTAGACCTGCGCGACCTCCACCGCCCCCGACCCGCCCGCGAGGTGTCCCACCACCGCTGCGCAGATCCAGAGGGCTAGCGGGATGTGGGCTTCGCGCGACATGCCTCGGTGCGCCTCGGGGGCGCTTGCTGCGGTCGTTGGGCGCTCGACGCGGAATCTCGGCCGGGGACGCGCATGCGGGGATACCGAGCGCGCCGGCCATCAACCTAGCATCCGGCCTTTGTGCCAGCAATGCAGGCCCCGCGACCGGCGCGCGCCGGTGCCCAAGCTCGGCGCTGGGCGCTGGGCGCTCGGCGCGCGGTCAGCTCTTGATGATCGCGTCCCAGTGATCCGCGATCTCCTCGGCCGTCCAGGGCGCCGTGCCCTCCTTGAACTTGCCCGGCGTCTGCACGACCTTGAAGGCGTACATCTGCGCCCCGGCCACGGCGAGCACGTGGCCGCTGCGGTCGGCGCACAGCGACGACCCCAGGAAGAGCGCGGCCGGCGCGATGTGGTCGGGGGTGAGCTCCTCCCGGCCGGACTGGAACATGGGCAGGTCCTCGGTCATGCGGGTGCGCGCGATCGGCGCGATGGCGTTGACGGTGATGCGGTGCTTCTGCAGCTCGATGGCCGTGGTCCGGGTGACGCCGTAGATACCCGCCTTGGCCGCCGCGTAGTTCGTTTGCCCGAAGTTGCCGAGCATGCCCGAGACGCTGGTGGTGTTGACGATGCGACCCCCCTCCCCCTGCGCGATCATCTGCCGCGCGGCCGCCTGGGTGCACAGGAAAGTGCCCTTGAGGTGCACGGCGATCACCGCGTCCCACATGGCCTCGTCCATCTTGAGCAGCGACTTGTCGCGCAGGATGCCGGCGTTGTTGACGAGCACGTCCAGGCGCCCGAACGCCTTCACCGCGGTCTCCACGATGCTCGCCGCGCCCTCGGCGCTGGCCACCGAGGCGTAGCTTGCCTCGGCCTCGCCGCCGGCAGCGCGGATCTCGCCGACCACCTGGTCGGCCATGCTGGCGCCCGAGCCGCTGCCGTCGCGCGCCCCGCCCACGTCGTTGACCACCAGCTTGGCCCCCTCGCCGGCGAAGAGGAGCGCCTCGGCGCGACCGATACCGCCGCCTGCGCCGGTGATGACGGCGACCTTGCCCTCCAGCAATCTCATCGCGCCGCCCCCGCGCGTGGGTGGTGGCGCTTCCTCGCAATCCGCATGTCGTCCTCCGTGTCGGGTTTCCGGTTCTCGTCGCGTCCTGCTAAGCAGGGCTCGTGGAGAATCGCAAGGCAGTCGTGGCGAGCCGGTTCTACGTCACCACGCCGATCTACTACATCAACGACGTCCCCCACCTGGGGAGCGCCTACACGACCATCGCCGCGGACACGATGGTCCGCTACCACCGCCTGCGCGGGCGCGAGGGGCGCTTCCTGACCGGCACCGACGAGCACGGGCTCAAGATCCAGCGCGAGGCGGAGGGTCGAGGCATCACCCCGGCGGCGCTGGCCAACGAGGTGTCCGAGCGTTTTCGCGAGACCTGGCCCAAGCTCGGCTGCCAACCCGACGACTTCATCCGCACCGGCGAGCAGCGACACATCGACGGGGCGCAGGCGCTGTGGAAGCGCATCGCCGAGGCCGGCGACATCTACCTCGGCCACTACGAGGGCCTCTACTGCGTGCGCTGCGAGGCGTACTACACGGAGAAGGAGCTCGAGCAGCCCGGCAACCTGTGCCCCATCCACAAGACGGCGGCCGAGGTGGTCAAGGAGGAGAGCTACTTCTTCCGCCTCTCGAAGTACCAGGACCGCCTCCTGGCCTACTACGACAGGAACCCCAGCCCGGTGTAGCCAGCCAGCCGTCGTGCCGAGGTGCGGAGCTTCGTCTCCGGCGGGTTGCTCGATCTGTCGGTGTCGCGCACCACCTTCCGCTGGGGCCTGCCGGTGCCCGGCGACGAGCGCCACGTGATGTACGTGTGGTTCGACGCCCTCTCCAACTACTGGACCGCGCTGCAGCAGAGCGAGGCGACGAAGCCGTTCTGGCCCGCGAACCTGCACCTCGTCGGCAAGGACATCCTCCGCTTCCATGCCGTGTACTGGCCGGCGTTCCTGATGAGCGCGGGCTTCCGCG
>JBBJMR010000269.1:0-12221 GCA_037720395.1 Polyangiaceae bacterium | reverse complement strand
GGCGTGCGCAAGCAGCACCTCGTCCGGCACCCAGCGGAAGCGCGCGTCGCTGCCCACGACCTCGCGGATGGTCTCCAGCAGCACGCGCAGGGGCATGGCCGCACCGGTGACGTTGATCGGCCCGGTGACGTCGCTGCCAGCGACGTGCAGGAGCCAGGCGGCGAGGTCGCGCGCGTCGATGCATTGCGCTGGCGCGTCCGGGTCGCCGGGGGCGAGGACCACGCCGCCACGCGCGATGCGGGTGAGCCAGTAGCGGAAGCGCTCGTCGTAGTCGTGCGGTCCGACGACTAGCCCGGGGCGCGCGCAGAGCACGCGGCCGTCGAGCTCCTCGGCGAGCGCCTCCTCGCAGGCCACCTTGAGCGCTCCGTAGTTTGCATCGGTGAGCGTGGCGTGCTCGGCGTCCGGGTCGCGCTGCAGCGGGCCGTCCTCGCCGAACTGCGTGATGTCGGCGTACACCGAGATGCTGGACACGAAGATGTAGCGCAGGCCGGGGTGGCGCAGCGCCCGCGCCGAGGCACGGACCACGGGCACCTCGTAGGCGCTGCTGTCGAAGCACACGTCGAACGGCCGCCCGACGAGCGGCGCGACGTCGACGGTGCGATCGCCGACGAGGTGCTCGGCTTCGGGAAAGGCACCGGGCCTGGAGAGGCCGCGATGGAACAGCGTCACCTGGTGGCCTTCCGCCAGGCAGCGCTCGGTGATCGCGCGCCCGATGAAGCCCGTCCCGCCGAGAAGGAGCACGCGCATGGCGCGACGCTAGCGCGTGGGTGCGCGCATGGCCGCAACGCGCGCGCTCGGCGCCCGCCCAGGCAGCCTTTCGAGACGGTCGGACATGCTTCAGCGTTTCGCGGGAGGCGCCGAAGGACCCGGCAGGCCGGGCTGCGGCGTGGCCGTGGGGGTGATGCGCGGCTTGTCGCGCAGCGACTTGACGATGCGCATCAGCGGCGCGCACTCGGCCTGCGCCGCGGCGAAGGCGCCCCCCTTGCCCATGGCCAGCTTGCAGCGCAGATCCTGGACCGCGTACTCGTCGGGGTAGACGGAGAAGAGCGGCTCGGCGAGCTTCCAGCCGCCTTGCGGGTCGCCGGCGCTGTAGAGCTTGAGCGCGGCATCCATGGTGGCCCGGTCGGTGGGGTTGATGGGGTTGGCGGCGGCGGGCGCAGCGCCTGCGCCGCCCGAGGTCGCAGCGCCCACGGCCGTCCCGCCCGGGCCCGGGCCCACGCTCCCCGCTGCGCCTGCGCCTGCGCCTGCGCCTGCGCCCGGGCCGGTCGCCGGGCTCGCGGCTGCGCTGGCGCCGCTGGTGCCAGGCTTGGGCGCGGCGTTCTGCGCGCTCGTCTTCCGGTAGGCCTCGAGGCGCTGCACCATCTCCACCCGCTCGGCGGGCACCCACTGGGCGGAGGTGCGATCGAGCTGGGTTACGAAGCCGGCGGCGAAGGCCGCGTCCCCCTCGGGCGTGCGGTGGGCCTCGCGCAGGACGGAGAGGCGCATCAGCCCCACCGCCGCCGGGCTGAAGCTCTCGGACTGCGGGTCGTAGGCCTTGAACATGATCGAGCCGCTGTCGACCTCGTGCGGCACGCCCCAGTTGTGGGCCAGCTCGTGCAGGAACACCGCCGACCGCTTGTGGCGGCGGCGCTCGCGGTAGAGCTTGACCCGCTCCTCGCGGTCGAGCTCGTCGAAGCCCTTCTCGATGGCCTCGTACTCGCGCGCGTCGTTCATGGCGCGCATGACGATGTGCTTGCCGAGCACCGCGCTCATCCCGAGGTTGTGGAACGAGGTCTCGAAGCGCGGCACCGACCCGGCCAGCGCCACCACCCGGTCGACGTCGTCGCCCGGATCGGAGGCGGCCAGCTCGTCGACGAGCGGGACCAGGTCGTCCTCCGGTCCCCTGGGCACCCACTGCTTCCAGGAGATCACCTCCAGGCGCACGCCGAGCGTGGGGCCGAGCACGGCGGTCGCGTCGTTCACCGACTCCTCGAAGCGCCGGTTCCACTCGGCCACCTCGGCGATGTGCTTCGGCGTCGCCCAGACGCGCACCTTGAGCCGTCGCGTCTCCGACCGGCCGCCGCCGTCGTCGGTGGGGCGCAAGTGCCCAGCCGCGTGGTGCCGCGCGAGCCGCTCCTGCGAGGCCTTGGTCTGGCCCCAGTTGGAGTCGAAGCAACCCGTGGCCCCGAGCCCCGATCCGAGCGCGAGCGCGAGCGTCAGCGCCAGCGCCGCCGAGTCACGACCGCCGCGCCGCCCGTCCCCGCCCATGACCGGGATGTTATCGAGGCCAGCCCGTCGCGGCGATAGGGTGCGCGCGTATGCCCGCTCGTCGTCTTGCCCATGCGCCCGCGCTCGCCGCCTGCGGCCTGGTGCTCGTCCTCTCGGCCTGCTCGGACGCCGGCGTGCCGGTCCCCGGCGCCGCGGCGCCGGCGCGGGTCTCGGTCGAGGGCGACGTGCTCGCCTTCCTCTCCGAGATCGACGGCGAGCGCGTGGCCGGGGCCACGGTCTCCGTGCTCGAGCGGCCGGAGCTCACCATGGTCACCGGGGCCGACGCGCACTTCCGCTTCGATGGGCTCGAGGAGGGCAGCGAGCTGACCCTGGTCGTCGAGCACCCCGACTTCAAGTCGACGCAGACAGCCACCGTCACCCTCGGCGCGTCCGGCGCGTATCCCTTCGCCATCCAGGTCGTACCGAACGGCATCTTCACCGCGCTGGCCACGCTCGTTCCGGAGCCGGTGGACGAGGACCAGTTCTGCGTCATCGCCACCACGGTGGCGCGCCTCGGCGGCTCCCTCTATGTGCACCTCCGGCAGGGCGTGCCCGGTGTCGCGGTGGCTCTGGAGCCGGCGGTGCCCGCCGGCAGCGGGCCGATCTACTTCGACGAGGACGTGCTTCCCTCGCTGGTGCAGCCGGCGACGAGCATCGATGGCGGCGTCCTCTACTACCGTGTGCCGCCCGGCGACTACACCATGCGCGCCGACAAGCCGGGCAACGTGTTCAACACCGTGCGCTTCCAGTGCCGCGCCGGGATGATCGTCAACGCCGGCCCGCCGCTCGGGCTGCTCGCCAACATCCCCGCGCCGGACTACGCGGCCGGCCGTGACCTGGCCGCCGACGAGCGCACCGCCGCCACCGACGCGCTCTGCCAGGCCACCTCGAGCTGCGTCAACGAGGAGGCAGGTGAGGAGCGCTACCCGGCGGCCACGGTGGCCTCGTGCCGGGCCATGTTCCGCAACATGTGGGCCTCGCTCGACGAGGCCTGCGCGGCCTCGAGCGGCGTGGTCGCCGCGGCGCTCGGTGCCTACCAGTGCCGCGCCTCGAGCTGCGTGGAGACGCTCGGCGCCGACGACGTGTGCGTCCCCGAGGACGCGGCGTTCCGTGCCGCCGAGGCCGGCTACGGGGCCTGCGTCGCCGGCGACAGCTGATCGAGGGGCGCCGGAAGATGCGCGGCGGCGGCGGTCGCGCGGCGGGCGGTCAAAAGTAGAGGTACGAGGTGAACACGCCCTCGACCGACTCGGGCTGCGCCGCGCCCTCGAAGCCGAGCGCCACGTCGCGGGCGATGGGCGAGCGCAGGGTTGCCCGCAGGTCGAAGACGCGGGTCGGTGTCTGCGCCGGGAGCCACGACCAGGTGCCGCTCGCCACCAGCACCAGCGAGCCCGGCAGGTTCAGGCGCAGCCCGGCGTAGGGCCCGATCCCCCAGCGCGCGAAGGTGCCGCCGATGTCGTCGAAGTTGCCTGGGAAGAGCGCGTAGCTGTCGGCCATGACCCAGACGGCGACGCGCTCGTCGGGCGTGGCCAGGGTCAGCCCCATCGAGAGGTTCGGTCCGTGCACGAAACAGTCGCTGCAGCCCTCGTCGTGCAGACGGATGCCCATGCCGCGCACCCGCCACGAGGGTGCCTTGGCGGTGCTGCGCAGCGGGCTCAGCGCCAGCAGCTCGGCGAAGGTCAGGCGATCGAGGCTCACCTCGCTGTCGCTCAGGCGCGCGCGCAGCTGTGTGTCCAGGAACTGCAGCTGCAGCAGCTCCGGGTTGCCGTCCGGTGGGTCACCGAGATCGTGGAACGACATGCGGAAGCCGAGCGCCGCGAAGCCGGCCTCGAACTGGCTGGTGGCGCCGGCGCCCACGGTGGCGCGCAGCGAGCCGTGTCCCAGATCCGGCGCCTTGTCGCGGGGCAGGCCGCGCGGCTTCTCGTCGCGCTCGCGCTCGACGCGGGCCTTCACGCTGGCCCGGTACTGCACCTCGCTGACGATGCCCGGTATGCGCGCCACGGCCTTCACCGTGTCGGTGGGGATGAGCAGCGATTTGCGCTCGCCGAGCACGTCGATGCGCGGGGTCACCGCCTCGAGCAGCGCCAGCACGTGGTACGAGCAGTTCTCGGTCAGGTAGTAGTACCGGACGAAGCTCCTGCTCACCTCCCAGAGGTGGGCGACGAGCAGCTCGATCTCCTCCCGGCTCAGCGCCAGGCGGTACTCCCAGAGGTCGCGGTCGTTGTGAACGCCGTACTCCAGCGCCTTGTACTCGAAGGTGCGGAACACGATGCGCCCCTCGAAGCCGCCGCCCAGGCCGCGCACCGTGTACAGGAGCGGGTTCCTGGTGCTGGCGTCGACCTCGTACTCGACGCCGTAGTCCAGGCGCTCGGCGGGCTCCTTGCTCCCCGGCGGCTGCTTGCGCCCGAGGCGCAGGAAGGTGTGCCCGAGGGCCGAGCCCGGGTTGCTCAGATAGTTCGAGGCGTAGACCAGGGACACGAAGTCGGTGTCGACGGCGGCCAGGTAGCGCGCCAGCTTCGGGCAGCGCGGCTCGGGCAACGCCGCCACCTCGGGCAGGTGGCGCGCCAGGAAGAGGTGGCGCGCCGGGAAGCGACAGAGCGCGTGCTCGTCCTCCCGCCCGCGCACCTGCGCTGCGAAGAAGCCGCGCAGCGTGGCCTCCAGCTCCTCGTCCGGGAGATGGCGCCCGTCGCGGCCGAGGAAGAACGACATGCCATCGAGCTCGCTCAGGTCCCCGTTCCAGAAGCCGGGGCGGTAGTGGATGAGGCGCCGCCACCCGTGCGACTCGGCCACATGCCCGTCGCGCGCTCGAACCAGCGCCGCCGCCAGGCCGGCGGCATCGCCCCGGGCGGAAGTGGGTGCCAGGACGAGCATCGCCGCCGCGAGGAGGGCCAGCGCCCACCTCTCCAGCGAAGCCGGCGGCCGATGCATCACCCTGGTCGATGCCCGAGACGGTCGGATCGCGTCGCGCGTCGCCCTACGCGCGCGGCTTGAGGGCGCGGGTGGCGTGGAACCCGGGCAGCAGCTGGTTGAGTGGCTCACCAGCGACGTGCACGTCGTCGTAGAAACCGACCAGGACCAGCCCCGCCTCGAGCTGCCCGCCGATCTGGTGCTCGAGCGTGTGCCCGAAGCAGAGCGGCTCGCCCTTGTCGGTGTGGCCCGCGCGCTCCGCGTCGGAGAGGCTGGTCAGGTCGGAGTAGGGGATGGCGTGCCGCAGCTCCAGGCGACGCGGCTTGCCAGGCTCGGCGCCGGCCGCGGGCGGCGGGTCGTCGATGCTGAAGACCACTGGATCGCCGAAGCCCGCCAGCAGCGCGCCGCCGGGTCGGAGCACGCGCGCCGCCTCGCGCCACACCGGGCGCACGTCGGGCACGAAGCAGTTCGAGCAAGGGTGGAAGACGAGATCGAAGCTGGCGTCCGCGAAGCGCGCCAGGTCGGCCATGTCGCCGAGCTCGGTGCGAATGGCCAGCCCCTCGCGCTCGGCCACCATGCGGTCCTGCCCGAGCTGTGCCGGCGAGGCGTCGAGCAGGGTCACGCGCGCCGGCCGCGGCGAAGATCGGCGCCTGCTGACCGCCCCGGAGGCCAGGCAGAGCACCTCGGCGCCCGCGAGGTCGGGAACCAGGACCGCGGAACGGGCTTCTGAGGGGTGAGCACCATCTGCCACTCGCCGCGGCGCGCGGCGGCGATGGTCTCCGGCGTGGCGGGCACTGTCCAGCGGTTGGCGCGCGCCACCTCGCGGTCCCAGGCCTCGCGGTTGTAGCGGAGCACGTCGGTCGTCTCGCGGAAGCGGACCAGCCAGCAGCGCTCCCCGGCGGGCACGCCAGCGGCGCGCAGGGCCGGCGCGTCGGCGACGCCCTCGCCGAGCTCGGCCAGCTCCAGGTCGCCGTACAGGCGGCGGACCTCGTCCGCCAGCACCGCGAACGGCGGGCCGTCGTTCAGCGCCTGCGCGTACTCGATGGTCACCAGCAGCCCCGCCGCCGCGCTGCTCTGTCGAGGCTCCGCCGGGAGACCTCGCTCCTGTCGAGGCTCCGCCAGCAAAACGCGCAGGTGCGCGGCGTAGCGCCGCCGCAGATCGGCGGGCAGGGCGATGAGCGCGGCGCGATCGTAGAGCGCGTCGACGCCGCCCAGCAGCTCCGGCGTGGTGGCGAAGAAGTCCCCGACCAGGATGCGCACCCCGCCCGCCTCCAGGACCTGGAACGGGCCCGCCGCGCTGTGCTCCGGCGACAGGCCGTGCTCGGTGAAGAAGGCGCGCGCCGCGTCCTCGACCAGCTCGACGCCGACGACCTGGTGCCCTCGGCTGGCCAGGAACGCCATGTCCTCGGTCTTGCCACACAGCGGCACCAGCACGCGGCGCCGGGCACCGAGGCGCGAGAGGTGCTGCTCGAGCCAGCGGTTGGGCCGCCCTTCGTGGAAGCCGATGCGCCCGTCCTTCCAGCGCTCCGCCCAGTACTCGCCGCCCATGGTGGCGCGCATCCTAGCATCGCGACCGGCGGCTGCCGGCGCGCGCTCACCACACGCCGCGCGCCACCGCCAGGGCGATGGCGTGCGCGAGGACGTCGGTGCCGTCGGCGGTGGTGCTGGTCACCGTGCTCGACGCGGTCTTGCCCACGCCGGTCAGGGCCAGCCGCGTCGGCCCGCCGCGCAGCGTGCGCAGGCGCTCGTCGTAGACGGCGCCTCGGGCCAGCTCGCGCAGCTGGCCGATGGTGGTGATGAAGTTCTGCATGCTCGACGGCGCCAGCGCCTTGCCGAGCGCGGTGTACTGCGTGCTCCGCTCGCGCAGGATCCACGGCACCGCGCCGCTCCTGCGGAAGAGGTAGAGGACCTGCTCCTGGTCGTGACTGGTGCTGCGCTGTTCGCGCGTCACCGTCTTGGTGTTGAGCAGGCCCCCGGTGAGCGCGGTGCGGCCGAGGCTGAGCTTGGTCTCCTTGGTCACCGAGACGCTCTCCACGCTGGTGCGGTGCGCGGCGCGCAGCATCACCGAGATGTCCTGGTACGGGAGGCGCTCGCCGCTGGGCAGGCCGACGGTGACCGCGTCCGGCTCGAGCGCGAAGTTGCGCATGGCCAGCATCGACTCGTTGGGCACCACCGCCGAGCCGTCGAAGCCCACCGCGCCGTGCCCGCGCGCGCGCAGGCCGCGCAGCACCTCGGTGGCCGGCTCGCGTTCGGCGCTGGTCATGACCACCGCGGGCAGGCCGGCCACCAGCTTGAGGCGTGTCTCGTAGGGCGTGAGGCCGAGCGCCTCGGCCAGCGCCTTGGCCTCGTCGTCGAGCGACCCGGCCAGCCGGATGAGGGCCACGAAGAACACGCTGCCACACTATGCCGCGAGCGGCGCCGCGCGCCAGGCCGAGCAACGCGGCGCTCGTGTTAGGTCTGCCCGCATCATGGGCGCCGGAGGAGCTCGCTCACTGCCCTCGAGCGGCGCCTTGGTGCTGGCCATCGCCGCGCTGACACCGCTGCTGCAGGCGGCGACCTGGCTGCGCGGCGACTACGGCTACTTCATCGACGAGCTGTATTACCTGGCGTGCGCCGATCACCCGGCGCTGGGGTACGTCGATCACCCGCCGCTCTCCATCTGGGTGCTCTCCGCGGTGCGCGCGGTGCTCGGGAGCTCGGTGCCGGCCATCCGCCTGGTGCCGGCGCTCGCCGCCGGTGCGGTGGTCTGGCTGCTCTGCTGGATGGCGCGCTTCATGGGCGGGGGCCGGACCGCGGTGGTGGTGACCGGCATCGCCGCCACCTTCGCGCCGCTCTTGCTGGTCATCGGCAGCTTCCACTCGATGAACATCCTCGAGGTGCTGTCCTGGGTGGGGATGCTCGCCATCCTTCTCCGCCTCGCGTCCGGACACAGTCCCCGCCTGTGGCTGGCGCTCGGGGCCATGGCCGGGCTGGCGTTCCTGAACAAGCACACGGTCTCCACTCTCCTCGTCGGCCTGGCCGTGGCCACGCTGCTCACACCGGCGCTGCGCGCCACGCTCCGCACCCGGTGGCCGTGGCTGGCGGGCCTGCTGGCGCTCGGCATCGCGCTGCCGAACCTCGTCTGGCAGCTGCGGCACGACTGGGTATCCCTCGAGTTCTACCGGCAGGCGCACGCGCAGAAGAACGTGGTCACGCCGCCGCTCGGCGTGCTGAAGCAGCAACTCGAGCTCCTCGGGCCGCTGAGCGCGCCGCTCTGGCTGACCGGCGCGGGGTGGCTGTGGGCGGCGCGCGTGGCGCGACCGTTCCGCCCGCTGGTGATCGTGTGGTCGGTGCTGCTGACGATGCTGGTGCTCTCGCAGGCCAGCCGGCCGGACCGCATCGGCGGCGCGGCGCTGGCGCTGTTCCCGGCCGGCGCGGTGGCCGTCGAGCGTGCCGCGCAGCGGGTGCGCGCGCTGCGCTACGCGGTGCCGGCGCTGCGCCTCGCCGGCGGGTTGCCCATGGTGCCCTTCGCACTCTCGCTGCTCGCGCCGCCACGGCAGGCGGCCTATGCGGCCTGGCTCGGGCTCACCCCGCAGCTCGAGCGCGGCAGGACCTCGCCGCTGCCGCAGTGGCTCGCCGACCGCACTGGCTGGGAGACCTACGTCGATCAAGTGCGCGCGGTGGTGGCCACGCTCGGCCCGGAGGAGCGCGCGGCGGCGGTGATCTACGTCGACTCCTACGGCCTGGCCGGCGCGCTGCAGCGCTTCGCGCCCGACCTGCCGCCGGTGCTCTGCAATCACAACAGCTACTGGTACTGGGGCCGCGACTGGCTTGCGTCGCACGGCGACCCGCGCGTGGTGGTCGGCGTCCTCGACTCGCCGGACGACCTGGCGCCGGTCGGCGAGCCGATGATCGCCGACCGCGTGCGGTGCGCGTACTGCATGAGCTGGCGCCGGGACCGGCCCATCGTGGTCGTGCGCGCGGGCGGGTCGTTGCGACCGCTGTGGCCCAGGCTGCGGCACCTCGAGTGAGCGCCGGCCGCGCGCGTCACGGCCGGGATCGCCCGCCGTCGCAGGGCTCCCGCCGTCGGACGTCGGTGCGCGTCGCGCTACGGCTTCTTGAGGTCCGTGTGCTTGGGCCTCGCCTTCTCCACGGCCGCCGCCTTCTTCGTGTTCTTGTCCTTCGTGTCCTGCTTCTTGTTCTTGTCTTTGGCCTTCGGAGACTTGTCACCCATGAGTCACTCCCTCGCTCAGCGTGAGTTCGTCCGAGCATAGCACCCACCGCGCATCGGCCGAGCTGCTCATCGATCTCCAACGTCCCTCCGCGAGACCAGCGAGCGGCTCGTGCAGCGCTCGCAGTCGTCGCCGTCCAGGGCGGGGGCTCAGGCCAGCTCGGGCAGCGGGGTGTTGTCGAACTGCGGGTCGCCGAAGTCGCCGGCGCCGTCGGCATCCATGGCGGCGATGAGCGAGTTCCAGAGGCGGTTGTTGGACACCGCCTGCTGGTAGTGCAGGTAGCGGCCCATCTCGAAGAAGCGGTCCGAGCCGCAGAGCAGCACGTACGGCACCTCGTTGTGGGCGTGCGCGTAGCCGTGGCAGAACTCGTCGGCCCACACCACCAGCGTGTTGTCGAACAGCGTGCCGCTGCCCTCCGGGATGGCCGCCAGCTTGTCGACGAGGTTCTTCACCAGCCCGGCCTGGTAGATCTTCACCTGATCCACTGCTGCCGCCGCCTGCGGATCCGAGGTCACCTTGTGCAGGTAGTCGTCGTGGTAGCTGCCCGGCAGGCCGAGGAAGTCGTACGAGTCCCAGAAGCAGGGACGCACGCTGGCCACGCGCGTCAGGTCGCATGCCAGCGCGTGGACCAGCACATCCAGGCCGGCGTCGGAGTCGTCGGCATCGGGCTTCGCAGGCACGGTGCAAGCGGCGTTGACCTGGGCCAGGACCTTCTGCTCCAGGTCCTTCACCTGGTCGAGGTGCGCGGCCAGCCGCTCCCGGTCGGCCTTGCCCAGGCGCGTGTCGAGCGCCTTGTACTCCGCGTAGACGGAGTGCAGCACACTCTGGCGGTCGGCGCGCAGGGCCGCGGCGGCGGCGCTGTCCTGGGGGTCGAAGTCACCGAAGACGCGGTCGAAGAGCTTGTCCGGCTCGTCCTCGAACGGCGCCGGCTGGTTGGCGCCGTAGAACGAGGTGTAGTTCGGCGGGTGCGCGTAGATGTAGCTGGTGACGTACTCCAGCGACTTGAACACCGCGCTCGCCCCCACCTCGTTGGCGATGTGCTGGTCGACGGAGATGCCGCCGGCCGCCGTGTAGTCGCCGGGGTCCTGGTTCGATGCCTTGCGCCCGGTGAGCATGCAGCGGACGGTGTCGGTGTGCCCGTTGAGGCCGGTGGCCTTGGCGGCCAGGTTGTCGACGCCGCGCAGCACCACCATCCGGTCCTGGTAGTCGGCGAGCGGCGCCAGCAGCGGGCTGAGGGTGAAGCTGGAGCCGGTGCCCGTCGGCCAGTGCGTGGCCGGGTTCGTCCCGTTGGGCGTCATGATGAAGACGATGCGCTTCGGCGCCACCGCCGCCTGGGCATCGCCGCCCGCGAAGTGTTCGAGCATCGGCAGCCCCACCACTGCGCCCCCGAGACCACCGAGGACCGCGCGCCTGCTCACTCGTCGGTTGCTCGTTGCTTGGCTCATGGCGAGGGCTCCGTGCTCTTGAGGAGGACAGCGGGCGAGGTAGCGATGGCCACCAGCAGCTCCGGCAGCTGGCCGCCGCCGGCGCGCAGGCCGTCCTCGATGGTCGCCAGGCTGCAGGCATCCGCGTCGCCGGCGTCGCGTCCGGCGGCGAAGCGGAACCACTGCGCCACGACGCACGCCTGGAGCTCCTCGGAGCCCGCCAGCTTCTCGGAGAGCTCACGCGCGCCCTGGAACGGCCCTGCGCCGGGCGTCACCGAGCTCAGCTCGCCGGACACGTCGACCGCCGCGCCTCCCTCCTCGCTGCGGAAGGCGCCGATGGCGTCGTAGGCCTCGAGCCCGAAGCCCACCGGGTCGAGCAGCTGGTGGCAGCCCTGGCAGGCCGGGTTGTCCACGTGCGCCGCCAGCTGCTCGCGCAGCGTGCCGCCGCTGTCGCTGCCGATCTCCAGCGGCGGCACGTCGGCCGGCGGTGGTGGCGGCGGCTGACAGAGCAGCTGCGCGCGCACGAACTTGCCGCGCCTGGTGGGTGAGGTGCGATCGGGGTTCGAGGTCGCGGACAGAACGCTGCCCTGGGTGAGGAGCCCGAAGCGCTCGCTGCCCTCGGTGGCGATCTGCGCGAAGCCCTGGCCGTCGGGCGCGGGCAGGCCGTAGTGCGCGGCCAGCTGGGCGTCGACGAAGCCGGAGTCGGAGAGCAGGTAGGCGCGCACTCCGCCGTCTTCCTCCCAGAACACGTGCTCCGCGAAGCGGCGCGTCTCCTCCTCGAAGGCCGGGGCCAGCGCCGCGAAGTCCGGGAACAGGTCGGCATCCTTCTGTACGCCGGAGAGCTTGTAGAGCTCCAGCCATAGCGTGTGGAACGCCGCAGTGACCTCGCGCGCGCGCGGGTCATCGAGCATGCGCCGCGCCTGGGCATCGAGCTCGGCGGGCTCGCCGAGCGCGCCGCTCTCGGCGGCGTCGAGCAGCGCGTCGTCGGGCATGGACGCCCACAGGAAGTACGACAGGCGCGAGGCGAGCTCGTACGGCTCCGCGGCAACCACGCCGCCCGTCTCGCTGGCGGTGGTCTCGGCGCGGTAGAGGAACTGCGGCGAGAGCAGCATCCCCACCAGCACCAGGCGCAGCGCGGCGTCCTCGCTGCGGCCTGCACCCCGCGCCGCGTCGTAGATGGCGCGCAGCGGGGCCAGCTCTTCCACCCGCTCGCGGATCTCAATCATCTGCGCAGCGCCCGTCTTGGGGTGAACCTCGAGACGGCGACGCTCCGCCCATCCATAGGCCTTGTCGTGGTGATCCACGTAACACAGCAGCAGGCTCGCTTGCGAGCGATGAACGATCAGGCGAAGATCGCTGCTCGCGCGCACGGACCAGAAGTTCTTGTCACGTGTCTTGTCGAGCTTGTGGAAGCTCAATCCAGGCTGAGCGGGGT
>JBBJMR010000268.1:0-12229 GCA_037720395.1 Polyangiaceae bacterium | reverse complement strand
TGCCCACGGACGCGGCCATGGCCAGCACCGGCGCTGCCCGATCGAGCGCGACCGGCGCGCCGTCGGAGGCGCTGCAGTGGAGCCGCTCCTCGGCCAGGATCCACAGGCGGCGCGGTGTGGCGGCGAGGCGCACCGGCGCCCCTCGGCCGCGCCACCCGGTGAGCGGCGCCAGCGCTTCGCCGGCCAGCGCGCTCACCGCGCCGCGCGCGGTGCCCACGGCCAGCACCCCGTCGGACATGGCCACGCTCACCGCGCGGCCGCTCCAGCCCAGGCCGGCGCGCCTGGCGCTGGTCTCGCCCTCGTCCACGAGGAGGAGCACGTCGCCGGCGGCGAGAGCGCGGCCGGCGTGCGCCACCACGGCCACGCACGGTACGCGCGCGCCGGCGCCGGCGTGCACCTCCCAGGGCACGGCGTCGCGCGGCGGCAGATCCGTGACCTGGGCCGAGCGAATGGCCTCGCCGATCAGCGCCTCGTCGTCATGCTGGTCGTCGTCGTCGTCGTCGTCGTCGTCGCCGCCGCTCGATCCATCGAGGGCAGGCAAGGCGGCGTCGTCGACATCGTCCTCGATGGCGTCCAGGGTCCCCTCCGCGCCGCCGTCGTCGGGGCCGTCATCCAGCTCGTCGAGGTCTTCGTCCTCTTCGCCGGCGTGGCCCTCCTCGTCGCCGCCGGGCTCGTCCTCGCCGCTCACCAGGTCCTCGTCGAGCGCGCCGACGTCGAGCTGCGCCGCTGCCTCGCCGTCCTCGCCCAGCGCCTGCTCCAGGTCGTCGAGGTCGATTCCCACGTCGAGGTCCGCGGCCACCGAATCGTCGAGGTCACTCGCCCCGTCGTCGTCGCCGCCGATCTCCTCGTCCTCGTCCTCGGGCGGAGCGTCGTCGCCCTCGTCGTCGAGGGGGGGCAGCGGGACGTCGTCGACGTCGTCGACGTCGTCGACGCTGCTCCGGGGGACGCTCGGCATGCGGGGACTCTAGCAGCGCGCACGCAGGGGCGTGCGCGGGGGCAGCCGGCCGGTCGTCCGTGGCGCCGCCGTGGGTTTGCAACTATTGACGCCGCATTCTTGCCACGCATAGGCGACGCGCCTGACGCTGGATCTTCATCGCGAGCGGTGCTTAGGTGGCCGAGCGATGCGCGCTGCCGACGTGGGGACCCAGGACGCAGCGCGAGGTGTGCCCGAGGGCGCGGCTGGCCTCGGTCCGCGGGAGGAAGTTCCGCGCCGCCGCGGTGGCGTGCGCGCCGCGAAGCGCCCCCCGCTCCCGCTCGGCGAGGTCTGCGAGGGGATGGTGGTCCGCCGCGTGGACGTGGCGCCCGCGGACGTGGTGTTCGTGAAGGGCGTGGTCGAGGCCAGCGACGGCCTCGGCGCCGTGTTCGCCGATGCCGGCGGCGCGCTGACCATCGCCGCCCCCCGCGGCCGCGAGGCCGAGCTGACGCGCCTGCTCGACGATCTGCGCCGCGAGTGCGGCGCCTCCTGGACCGAGCCGGCAGATACGTCTCGCAGCGCGGCCCGGCCGAACGAGCCGGGCGATGCCTGAGCCGGTCATCACCGGCCCCACCCCTTCCGCCTCCGACGACAAGCGCGACGGGGCGGCGCCGGCTCGACCGAGCCCCGCGGGCGCGAGGGAGAACACGAATCCCACCCCGGTAGGCCTGCGCGTCACCGCAACCGGCGACGTGATCCGCCCCAATCCCACGCCCGTCGGGCTCCCGGTCACCCCCCCGCCCATCGAGACTCGACAGCCGCGAGGCCTCCTGGCGGAGCCTCGAGCCGGCGATGGGACGGTCGATCCCCGCATCCTCGCTGCCTGGCGGGAGTGGCTGGTGGCCCTGGCCACCGACGCCGAGGCGGCCATGGCGGCGGCGCACGTCTACGCCGAGCTCGCCCCCGAGGTCCGCGACGCCTGGCTCGACGCCCTGGTCGAGGACGCCAAGAACCTGGCCGTCCCGCTGGTCGCCATCTACGCGCCGCTGCTCTCGGTGGAGTGCGATCCGGCGCGCCGCGCGCGCATCCAGGCCGCCGTCGGCGACGACGAGGCCGGGCCCGTCGATACGACCCTGGTGCGCGCGGTGCGCGGCATCGCCTCCGACGGGTCGCGCCTGGTCAGCCTGGTGACGCCGCTCTACCTGAGCTTCGTGCAGGTGCTCTCCTGCCGCTTCCACCCCGACCATGGCTTCGTCTGGGTGCGCCACGATCCGCTGCTGCGCGCCCACGAGGCGCCCTCGGCTGGTTGGACGGCCGAGGACGTGCTGCTCGAGGCGACCCCGCTCAAGCCAGTCATCGAGGAGCTGGCGCACGCCATCCTCGCCGAGCGCCGGCGCGGCGGTGAGCTGCCGGATTCGCTGCGGCGCTTCTCGGACCTCTTCGGCGTCTACCCGGACACCTGAGGCCGGACACCCGAGGCCGGACGCCCGAGGCCACCCGCGCCACCAGGCCGGGCGGCTACTTCCTCGTGCCCAGCGCCTTCTTGCGCCAGCGCGTCCAGCGTTGCAGCAGCCCCTCGGCGTTGACGCCGAGCTCGGCCTCCAGCGCCTCCGCGAAGGACTTCTTCTTGCTGCGCAGCACGGCGCGCACCTTGGCGGTGCCGAACTCGTCGTGCAGGAAGGCCACCAGCACCGTGCCGTCGGTGAACTCGTTGGCCACCCCGAAGAAGCCGATGCGGTCCGGGCTATTGGCGACCAGCGCCTTGTACTTCTCGAAGGTCACCGTGCGGCTGTGCTCCGAGGCCAGCTGCAGCGCCAGCCACTCCTCGTACCCCTGCACGAACCACAGCGGCGCGCTGCCGAAGCGCCACCCGGCGTCCATGCGGTTCTGCCGCTGCAGGAAGATGCCGCCGTACTCGTGGGCCACCATCTTGCGGAAGTAGCTCTCGTCGCGCGGCTCGCCGACCAGGGTGCAGCAGCGGTCCGCATCGGTCATGGCGGACGGCGTCAGGAAGTAGATCTCGCAGTAGCTGCCATCCTTGCCATCCGCCGTCGCGGAGCGCGTGCGCCCCGCGGCCACGCCGCCGGCCGGTGCCGGCATGAGCCAGACGTGACAGGCGATCGGCGACTGCATGGTCGCGCCCACGTCGGCCTCCGGGAAAGCCTTGATCAGCGCGGCGTGCGTGTCCGCGAACCAGGCGCGGAAGCGCTCGGCGTCCGCGGCGTGCGCGGCCAGGTGGTGGAGAGTGACCGTGCCGCCGGCGGTCTCCTGCCAGTCGCCGCGCGGCAGCTCCGCGCCGCCCGGCGTCCGTCGCGGAGGCTCGCTCAGCGCGGCGGCCGCCGCGCTGGAGCTCGCCGGCGCCGCCGGGGGACAGGTCGGGCAGGTCGGGCAACGCGGCGCTGCGGCGGGCGGTTGCGCAGCCGGCCGCGGCGAGCACGGCGATGGCGGTGGCCAGGCGGAGCCCCGGCGCCGAGCGCGTGCGGGCAGGCCGGGCGGACGGTGGGCCCTCGGCGTCGGGCAGGGACGCGGGTGCGCTCCGCACGCGGCTCAGCGCTCTTCGGCGGTGCGGGTGTCGACCAGGAGCCGCGTGCGGCCGACGAGCAGCTCGTCGCCGTGTACGAGCTCCTGCTCACCCTCGATGCGCACGAAGACGCCGGTGCGCGAGCCGAGGTCGGTGAGCACGATCATCCCCGCCTGCTCGTCGACCCCGCAGTGCAGCTCGGAGATCAGCGGATCGTGCGGGAAGACCATCTCCCCGAAGGCCGAGCCGATCTGCACCGTGGTGCCGCGGGCCATGATGCAGGCGCCCTCGGCGCCGCCCTCGAAGATCTGCACCACGCGGAAGGACGACACGCTCTTCGGCGACGACCAGAAGTACGTCGGGGTGGGATCGGGCCCATCCTCGAAGACCGGGTTCTCCTGGATGCGGAGCAGCTGGTCGCCGACGATGAACTCGTCGCCGTACTCCAGCTCCACCGGGCGCCGGATGCGCAGGAAGACGCCGTTGCCGCCCTCGATGTCCGAGAGCACGAGGCGCTCGCCCGAGGCGCGCACCACCGCCTCGCGCGGGTGGCAGAAGACCTCGCCCTGGAGCGTCACCTGGCCGCTGGAACCGATGACCACCTCGTCGCCGATGGGCTCGTAGAGCTCGGGGCCGCCGCTCAGGCTGCGCAGCACCTGCAGGCGGAAGCGCGGCCCTATGGAGGGCGGCGCCGGGGTGGACTCCTTGGTTGCCGGCGTCGGCGCGGGGGCGGCGGCGGGGCTCGAGGCTCCGCGAGCCGGATCTGTCGAGGCTGCGTCAGCAGGCCCCCGACCTGTCGAGGCTGCGCCCGCAGGCCTCGGATCTGCCAAGGCTGCGCCAGCAGGCCTCGGATCTGCCAAGGCTGCGCCAGCAGGCCTCGGATCTGCCGAGGCTGCGCCAGCAGGCCTCGGATCTGCCGAGGCTGCGCCCGCAGGCCTCGGATCTGCCGAGGCTGCGCCCGCAGGCCTCGGATCTGCCGAGGCTCCGCCGGGAGGCCTCGTCCCCGGGGAGCCAGGCAGCACCACCGCGGCCATGGCCGGCTGCGAGGGCTTCTTCTTCCCGGCCAGGCGGCGCACGTCGATGTCCGGCGGGTGCTCGAAGACCTCCGTCCCGCCGGACTCCCGGCCGGCGAGGATGCCGTCGAACTTGCCGTCGCGCAGGTTGAGGATCATCTCCATCTGCTGGCCCTTCATGAGCTGGCGGACGAAGAGGGCCACGTCGGGGCGGGAGACGGACTCGGCGTAGGAGCGCTTGTAGCTCTTGATGATCCGTCCGCCGTCGGCGAAGAGGTGGGTCATCACGTGCGGGCGGTCGAGGCCGCTGTCCTCCGTCTGCACGTGGAAGTGGGCGGCCTTGTACTTGAGGTTGTTGTTGAACCCGACCTGCGCCTTGCGGAAGCTGGGGCGCGCGATCTCCTTGTCGAGCCGACCCAGCTCGGCCTCGCTCCACTTGGCGACGGCGGCGTCCAGGGCGGCGTGCTCGCCGCTCACACCCTCCATGCGCTCGAAGGCCATGCGCGCGCAATCCGAGCGCGGGTCGATGCGCAGCGCCTCGGCGAGCAGCTGCTGGCCCTCGCTGTCGTTGGGGCCGGACGCCGCCCAGGCCGCGAGCAGGCAGACCGCCTCGTCGCGCCGGTTCTTCTCGACGAGCCACTTCGCCACACGCGCTGCGGTGCTGCGCCCCGGCGGGGAAGGCTCGGCCATGGGCCCGATCACAATCCGAGCGCGGCCCCGATGCAAGCGCCGTGCGTGGGCTCACGCAATACGGAGGCCCCACCGGGCCTCCGGCGGAGGCGGGCGGCCACCTAGCCCCGCATGGCCAGGATGGGGCTCATCCGCGCCGCGCGCAGCGCAGGGAAGAAGCCCCCGAGCAGACCCATGATGCCGGCCACGACCAGCGAGGTGACGATGATCTGCGGCGTGGGCTCGAAGGCGAAGACCACCTCGGAGAAGGTGGCCCAGTTCATCATCGAGAACCTCACCATGCCCATGAGCAGGGAGGCCAGCGCGCCCACCGCGCCGCCGATGAGGGCCAGGGCGACGGACTCGATGAGGAACGAGCCGAGGATGCTGAGCTTGGAGAAGCCGAGCGCGCGCAGGGTGCCGATCTCCCGCTGCCGGTTGGCGATGGAGGCGTGCATGGTGATCATGGCGCCGATCATGGCACCCACCGAGAAGAAGACGGCGATGAGGATGCCCAGGGCATTGATGAAGGTGGCCATGCCCTCGGACTGCTTCTCGTAATACGTCGTCTCCTTGATGGCCTCCAGGTCGAGCTGCCGGTTGGACTCGATGCTCGTCTTGAAGGCGTCGAACTTGCTCGGCGACTCGAGGCGCACGCGCACGCTGGAGACACCGCCCTCGCGACCGAAGGCGGTGCGCACCAGGTTGAGATCGGCCCACACCTCCGACTCGTAGGAGGAGCCGCCGTCCTCGAAGACGCCGACCACGGTGGCCGGGCGGTTCTTCTTGAGCTCGAAGCTCTCGCCCAGCTTCACCCCCTTGAAGCGGCCGGCGATGGCCCGGCCGACGATCACCTCGTCGGTGCCCGGCGCCGCCGCGCGGCCCTCGACGATCTTCATCGTCGGCCGGAAAACGACGGAGCGGTCGGCCACGCCGCGCACCTGCACGTTGGAGAAGCCGGTGGTCCCGAGCTTGTCGAGGAGGACCACGACCACCACCTCACCGACCCCCTTGGGCGCGCCGTCCTTCTCGGCGAGCTCCTTGGAGGACAGGACGATGTTCACGCTGGCGTCCTCGATGCCGCTGGCCAGCTCGGCGTCGGAGCCCTTGCGGATGACGATGGCCACGTCCTCGCTGGCGCTGCGCCCCAGGGTGCGCTTGATGCCGTTGGAGAGCATGAGCACCGAGGAGAAGATGAAGACCACCAGCCCGAGGCCGAGCGCGGTGGCCACCGTGGTCGCCTTGCGGACCACCAGGTTGCGGAGGTTGTACTGGACGGGGATCATGTCAGCCTCTCACGCTACCCGCCGCAGGGCGTCGGTGACCGACAGCTTGCCGGCGTTGTAGGCGGGGATGAGCGAGGCGATGAGCGCCAGCCCGACCGAGAGCCCCATGCCAGCCGCGGCGGTGGCGGGGCTGATGCGGAAGTAGGGGAACCAGGCGCCCATGTTCTCCTCGAGCCAGGCGCCCATGCCCAGCTGCACGATGGGGTAGGAGATGGCCAGGCCGATGACGCCGGTGATCAGCCCCGTGGTCAGCGCCTCGCCGAGGACGAAGACGCGCACGTGGCCCGGGGAGAAGCCGATGGCCCGCAGCACGCCGTACTCGGTGGTGCGCTCGCGCACGCCCATGGCGATGGTGTTGCCGAGGATCATCATCATGATCACCAGGATGATGACCGACACGATGTCCAGCGCGGTGAGCACGGCGCTGAAGGTGGCCATGAAGGAGTTGTTCATGGCCTTCTCGCTCATCGTCGCCGTCTGCTGGTCCCGCTCGTCGAAGACCCTGTCGATGGCCGCGCTGATGTCGGCGCTCCTGGTGGGCTCGTCGATGCGGCTGACCATCCAGCCGATCTGATCCTTGCGGCGCTCGGGCACCGAATCGTTGAGGTAGTCCCAGTGGAAGAAGAACTGGGAGCGGTCGAGGGACTTCTGCGTGGCGCGGTAGATGCCGGAGACGTTGAACGTCCAGTCGCCGGGGTAGATGGTGCCGCGCAGGGTCACCTTGTCGCCGACGGCGACCTTGAGCTTGCGCGCCAGGACGTCGCCGAGGATCGCCCCCTGCCGGTCGCCGAGCCAGCGCTCGCGGTCCTCGGGGGAGAGGACCATCTCCGGGTAGACCTGGAGCGTGCTCGGGGCGTCGACGGCCATGTTGGCGAAGAAGTTGTTGTCGTCCTTGGGGTCCTTGGCGCCGAACCAGTTCATCCACGTCGCCGCCTTCACTCCCGGGGTCTGGCGGACGATGTCGATGTACCGCTTGGGCATGGTCATCGTGATCGAGACCTTGTGCCGGGTGGCCAGGCGGTCGCGCGCCGCGTTGTCCACGCCCACGTACCAGGCGTCGACCACCGTACGCAGCAGCACGAAGGCCAGCACCGCCACGGCGCCGCCGGCGATGGTCAGCACGGTGCGGAACTTGTTCCGCAGCACGTTCTTGGACGCGACGCCGAGCAGATTCATGTCAGAGCCCCCTTGTCCAGGCGGCGGGTGACGGTGGCGCGCTCGGCGGCGGCGGGATCGTGGGTGACCATGACGATGGTCTTCTTGAACTCGGTGTTCAGCTTCTCGAGCAAGCTCAGGATCTCGTCGGCGTTCTTGCGGTCCAGGTCGCCGGTGGGCTCGTCGGCGACGATGATCGTCGGGTCGTTGACGATGGCCCGGGCGATGGCCACGCGCTGCTCCTGGCCGCCGGAGAGCTGGCGCGGATAGTGGGTCATCCGGTTCTCCAGGCCGACCACGCGCAGCGCCGTCTGCGCCCGCTTCTTGCGCTCCGCGCCGGAGAGCTTGGTGAGCAGCAGCGGCAGCTCGACGTTCTCCAGGGCGGTGAGAACGGGCATCAGGTTGTACTGCTGGAAGATGAAGCCGATGGTGCGCGAGCGGAACTTGGCCAGCTCGGCGTCGTTCATGTCGGTAAGGTTGGAGCCCGCCACGCGGGCCTGGCCGCGCGTCGGGCGGTCGAGGCCGGCGATGAGGTTGAGCAGCGTGCTCTTGCCCGAGCCGGACGGCCCCATGAGCGCCTCGAAGGCGCCCTCGGCGATCTCCAGGTCGAGGTTGTCGAGGACCGGGACCGGCTCCTTGCCGCGGTAGAACGTCTTGCTCACGCCCTGCATGGAGACGATGGGCTTGCCGGTGCCCCGATAGGGGTGGGCGTCGCCGTCGGGGCGCGCGGCCGCCTCCTTGGAGGGTGGCGCAGCCGCGGAAGGTGCTGCTGCCGCGGCGCCGTTGCCGGCGTCGTCCTTGGCCTGTTCCTTCTCGGTCGACGGGATGACCCCGTCGCGTGTGCTGGGTTCCATCGCTTACTCTTTCTCTTTGATCTTCTGTCCCGCGCGCAGCTCCGGCGGCGGGCTGGAGACGACCTTGGTGCCCGCGCCCGGGCCGTCGATGAGCTCGAGGCCGCTGCCGAACGGCGGGCCAAGCGTGACCGGCACCGCCTTGACGGTATTGTCGTCGACGGTGAAAACGATCTTCTTTCCGTCGCGCTCCACCACCGCTGCGCTGGGGACCACCTTCTTGGGCGCCTCCTTCATGGCCTCGGCGCTGAGGGCCTCGGTGAGGAAGCTGACGCGCGCCGACATCTCCGGCAGGACGTTCTCCATCACGTCGACGAACTTCACCTTCACCGGCACGGTGGCCTTGGCGCGGTTGACGCGCTTGCCGATCTCCAGCGTGGCGCCGCGGTAGCGCTTGGAGGAGTAGGCATCGAGCACGATCTCGCAGGGGCTGCCCGCCTGGATCATCGACAGACGAGCCTCTGGCACGTCGGTCTCCACGACCAGGCTGGCGAAGTCGACGATCTCGATGAGCGCGTTTGTTCCTGGGCCGACCAGCTCGCCGACCTCGGGGGGCTTGGCGACGATGGTCCCGCCGATGGGCGCGAGGACCACGCGGTCGTCGAGCCCCACCTTCAGCGTCTGCGCCTCGGCGGCCAGGGCGCGCGACTCGGCGTCCGCCGCCTTGACCTGCTCCTCGAGGGACCTCTGCCGCGCGGTCATGTCGTCGAGGTTGGCCCTGCCGAGGACGCCCTTGTCGACGAGCGCCTTCTCGCGGGCCATCTGGACGTGCAGCTCCTCCAGCGTGGCGCGCGCGGCGTCGGCGCGCGCGCGGGCCACGCCGATGCGCGAGCCGGCGGCGCCGAGCGCGCTCTTCTGATCGGCGTCCTCGAGGGTGAGCAGCGGGTCGCCGGCCTTGACCGTGTCGCCCTCCTTCACGTGCACCTTGGCGATGCGGCCCGGAATCTTGGCGCCGGCCTTGGAGACGAGCTGTGGCACCACGTACCCGGTGGTGGTCACGCTGACCGAGGCCTGCACCGGGGAGACCATGCTGATCTCGGTGGTCGCCACCTCGGTCTTGAAGATCTCGCCGCGCACGCGCGGGTACCCCCAGACGGCGGCGGCCGCCGCGCCGCCGATGACGACGAGCGCCACCAGGATGGTCGTCCAGGGGCCGCGCTGCGGCGGCCCTTCGTCGCGCTGGATGCGCAGCGACGCGAGGTCGGTGGAGAGCTGGTCGGTCACGGGGGTAGCGCTCGGCCGAGCGGGTCGATCAGGGAGGATGCTCCGGGCGGCCCGTCCTACCACAGGGTTGCGCAAGGGTGATGGTGTCGGTCGGATCCAGACGGCGCCACGCACGGCGGCCGGACATTTTCCTGACCGGCCGAGGGCGAAACCGTGATCGACGCGCCATGGCGTGGTGAGAGCGGCCATTCACACCGGTGAGCCCACCCGGCCGCGCGGGGGCGTCGCCGTGGGAGTCATGGAGGGGTTGTCGCTGCCGATGGATCGGCACGGCCATTGCTCCGTGGCGGCGGAGCAGCGCTTCTTCGGGAGGAGCCACAACCATGCGATGTTTCTTGCGTGTCCGGTGTGCCGTGGGCGCCACACTGCTGGCCGGCCTCCTGGCCGGCTGCACGGGTGTCAGCCCACCGGGCAGGACCGGCGACCTCGGCAACGGGGTCTTCTCTTACGTGTGCGACAGCGGCAGCGACCCGGTGTGCAGCGAACAGACGGTCGGGGACCTGCTCACCATGCCGGCCGCGGTCGCGGTGGGGGGGCGCTTCAGCCTCCAGTACACGTCGTCGCCGTTCGGTGACGACACCGGTGGCGCGACCCTGGTCGAGCCCGCCTCGAGTGCCCTGCTCATCCAGACCGAAGCGTTCAGCAGCAGCTTCGAGGGCATCAAGCCGGGCGTCGGCGCCATCCTGGCGCGCCGGGGCGATCTGGTCGTCGACTTCGTCCACCTTCGGATCGAGGCGCCCGACGCGGTGCGAGTCGATCGCGTCCTGCCCGGGGAGGACGTCGAGCCGACGGCGGCGTCGATCCACGAGCTCGAGGTGGAGATGGGCTCGACCACGCTGCTGCGCGGCTACGCCGTCGACGAGGCGGGCACCGCGCTCGGCGGCGCGCAGGCGGTGGCCTGGACGAGCAGCAACGAAGAGGTCGTCGATTTCGACGGCGGCACCGGCGGCATCGAGGCGGTGGTGAGGGCCACCGGCGCGGGCACGGCGACCGTGTCGGTGACCGTCGGTGACCGGGTGGCGGAGGTCGAGGTGACGGTGGGAGGTGAGCTGTGAGGCGCGCGATGTGGATGGTGGCGGTGCTGGCCCTGGGCACCGGTTGCCAAGGCTTCGACCACCTGGACATGGTGCTGCGCTCCGCGCCGCCCGACGGCGCCGCGCTCCACTCCGACGAGATCCACATCCACGAGGGCGTCGCGGTGGGCTTCGCGGCGCGGCCGATGGAGGACGAGCACGACATGATGGATGAGGAGACGGTGGTGCGGCTGGAGAGCGGCAACCCCGGCGTCTTCCAGGTGGCGCCGGCGCCGCGCGAGGACGACGACGACGAGGCGCCCTACGAGTTCGTCCTCTGGGGCGTGGCTGCCGGCGAGTCGGTCCTCGGCGTCTTCATCGACGGCGACTTCGAGACCGAGATCCCGGTCTTCGTCGACGAGCAGTAGCTAGAACGTACCGCGGAGGCGGAAGCCGGTGGGACCGACGCTGAGCGCGGTGCCGCCCTCCGCCGGCTTCGGCCCGCCGAAGAGGATCATCCCCGTGCCGGCGCTGATGCCGACGATGCCCACCACCAGGCCGACGTTGGCCAGCATGTCCCAGGTCTTGCCGCTGTCCACGGTGTCGGCGTACTTGTCCTCGGTGCAGCGCTGCCCGTGGCACTCCTCCTCGAGGGTGGAGAACTCGTTGTCGGCGGCGATGGCGCTGACGGCGAAGAGGACCATGCCCGCCACGCCGACGCCCGCGGTCACGAAGCCCGCGGTGCGCACGCCGCCGCCGCGGGTCGCGCCTGGCTCGTCCGGGGTCTCCGGCTGGTCGGGCGTCTGCCGCGCGGCGCCGTCACCGCTGGGCGCGGCGCTGCTGCTGGCGGTGCCGGTGCCCAGGTTCAGGGCCACCGTCTTCGTCTCCCCCGCCTTGACCTCGGCCTTCTCGCGCATGCCGGTGCTGCCCGGCGCGGTGGCCACCACGGTGACCGTGCCCGGTGCCACGGTGACCGGCGTGCCGAGCTTGTTCCGAGGGAGCTCCTTGCCGTCGACGGTGACCTTGGCGTCCTCGGAGCCGGTGATGGCCACGATGAGCTTGCCGACCCTGGCCTCGAGCACCACCAGCTCGGACGCGGCTGCGTCGCGCGTCTGCGCGTAGCGCGCCTCGCTCTCGGCGCGGGCCATCGACTCCTTCACGGTCAGGCTCATCTGATCGTAGGCCTCGACCAGGCGCCCGAGCTCGCGCAGACAGCGGGCCACGTAGAGGCGGGCGTTCGGGCTGCTGGTGTCGGCCACCAGCTTCTGGAACTTGGGCAGCGCGCCGGCGTAGTCCTTGTCGTCGAAGAGCTTCTGCGCGGCGGCGAACTCCTCGCGCTGCGCCGCGCCGGAGCTCGCAGGCTGGGCCCAGACGGCGGAGACCGGCGCTGATGCGAGCGCAGCGAGCAGGGCGGCGGTGAGCAGGCGCGGCGAGCGCGTGCAGCGGGTCGACGGGCTGTTCCCGTCGCTGCGGGTCGACGGGCTGTTCCCGTCGCTGTGGGTCGACGGGCGGCGGGGATCGGCGGATCGCAGGGCGGGCCTCACAGATCGCTGGGTCGGAAGGAGGTGTTCGTTCCCGGCGGCT
>JBBJMR010000267.1:0-12260 GCA_037720395.1 Polyangiaceae bacterium | reverse complement strand
TCGATGCGGCTGGCCTGCGACGCCAGGTCGGAGTCCTCCGCCGGGCGCCGGTCCGGGCCCGCGTAGGGCGTGTCCCCGAGGTCGTTCGACTCCAGCAGCGCCCAGGTGCCGATTCCCGCCGCCCCGGCAGCGAACACGCCCGCCCCGATCCAGGCGAGGGTCGCCGGCGTGGAGTAGTCACCGCGCGGCGCAGGGGGCGGCGGCTTGATGGTGGCCGTTGCCGTGGCGGTCGGCTTGGTGGCTGGCCCCCCACCCGTGAGCGGCTCGAGCAGGATCTCCAGGCGCTCGCTCTTGCCGCCCGCCAGATCCAGCTCCCTCTCGAACGGCCGTTTGCCCTCGTGGCTGACGCGCACCGTGTGCTTGCCGGCGTTGAGGTAGAGCGGCTCGGCGAGCGGCATCTGGCCGGCCGGCTTGTCATCGACGCGCACCTCGGCGCCTTCCTCGGTTCCGGCGAGCTCCAGGCGCCCTACCAGCGGCTCGAGCGCTGCGATCTCGCGCTCCACCTCCTGGCGCCGCGCCTTCGGGATCTCGTCCTTGCCCTCGGCCAGGTACCGGCTGAAGGCGCGGAGGCCGCGCGCGTGGTCGCGCACGTGCCGGCTGGTCTGCCCGATGTTGTAGAGGATGCGCCAGTTGGGGATGAGGTCGTACGCCTTCTGGAACTCGTCCAGGGCCCGGCCCACCTCGCCGGCCTTCCCCGACGCGCTCAGACGCACGCCCTCGTTGAAGTGCTTGCGCGCCTCCTCCACCTCGACGTTCGAGGGGTCGCCGCTGGGCTGGGCAGCGGCCGGCGGGGCCAGCGCCAGCGCGGCCACCACCAGCAGCATCGGTGTGCGCATCCGCGAGGGGCTCAAGGGCGGCTGGAGGGGAGGGTTGCGGGAGGAGGGTTCTGGCGGGACGCCTGCCCCTCGGTCGGGCTACCGGATACGTCTATCACACTCGCCGCGGACGCCGGCCCGACGTCGCGCCCGGCGGTGGAGGGCGCGACAGGCTCACTTGCCCTTGGGCTTGAAGGGATCGGACTTGTCGACCTTGGGGCCACGCGGCCACGGCCCGGGGTTGCGGGTCGGCGCGGTGTGCGCGCTGGCCGCCGGCTCGCCGCTCGGCGCCGCCGCCACCTCGGGCTGCAGCTCGAGGTCCAGGGCGGCGTCCTGGTCGAAGACCACCAGCTGGCTGTGTGGCTTGAACCCCGGGGCCTCCACGCGCAATCGATGGGCGAGGCCGTCCTTCTGGAACTTCGCGATGAAGGGATTGCCGGACACGGCCACGTCGTCGACGTAGATGGTGGCGCTCGGCGGCCTGGCCGACAGACGCACCTCGATGAGCGAAGCGGCCGGCGCCGTGGCCGCCACCGAGGGGGCGATGGGGACCGCGGCAGCGGTCTGCTCGCCGAGCGGCCGGACCGTCGACGCGCCGGCGCCGAACAACCCGCCGCGCCAGCCGAGGAAGAGCCCCAGGCCCACCACCGCCGCGCCACCGACCGCCAGCCAGCTCTTCGCCAGGCCGTTCTTGGGCACCATGATGGTGCTCTCGGTGTTGGTGGACATCCCGCCGGCCAGCGCCGGCGTGGCCTCGGTGACGCCCGTTCGCGCCGCCGGCTCGTCGTCGAGCTTGGCCGGAAAGTCCGATGCCGCCGGAGCCGCCACCTGGGACTCGGTCTGCACGGCGATGTCCGGGATGCTGACGTCGCGCGGCTCCGGCAGCGAGCCGTCGTCCTTCATCCCGCGCAGCTGCTCCTGGATGACCCCACGCACCTCCTCGCGCCGATCGTGGAAGGTGCGGGCCACCAGCTTGCCGACATCGCCCACCGAGGCGGCGCCGGCGCGCTTGGTGTAGGCCTCGATCTCGTCCCGGAGCTCGGCCGCGGTGGCGTAGCGCTCCGCGGGCACCATGGCCAGCGCGCGCGCACAGATGGCGTCCAGCTCCGCCGGCGCGTCGGGCACGCGCGAACGGAGCCGTGGCACCTCGCCGAAGGCCATCTTCTGGAGGATCTGCACCTCGGTCAGGCTGCCCCAGAGGCGCTCGCCGGCGACCAGCTCCCAGAGGATGACGCCCATGGAGAAGAGGTCCGCGCGGCGGTCGATGGGCGCGCTCAGCGCTTGCTCCGGCGCCATGTACGCGACCTTGCCCTTCACCACGCCGGTGCTGGTGTACGCCGAGCGCACCGCCGCCTTGGCGATGCCGAAGTCGACGACCTTGGCCACCCCGTCGTAGGTGACGAAGACGTTGTGCGGGCTGACGTCGCGGTGCACGACCTTGAGCGGCGTGCCGTCGTAGTCGCTGAGCTCGTGCGCGTAGTGCAGCCCGGTGAGCGAGTCGCACACCACGCGCAGCATCTCCGGCAGCGCCGAGACCGCCGTGGGCACGCCTGCCTCGGGCGGCTTGCCGGCGTTGCGCGCCAGGCGGGTCATGATCCGGTTGAGCGGCTGCCCCTCCAGGTACTCCATGGCCAGGTAGTAGTGCCCGGCGGCCTGCCCCACCTCGTTGGTCTGCACCACGTTGGAGTGGTTGAGGCGCGCGGCCAGCCGCGCCTCGTCCATGAACATCCCCTCGAACTCGGACTCGTCGGAGATCCCTTGCTTGAGGCGCTTGATGACCACCAGCTTGTTGAAGCCGGCCGGCCCGCGGGCGACGGCGAGGAACACGTCCGCCATCCCCCCCTGACCGAGCTTGGCGATCAGGTGGTATTTGCCGAAGGTGGGTGCATCCGCCAGCGGCACGCGGCTCACCTTGGAAGTCGACGCCGACACCGGTCGCTCATGCTCCCCGGTCCGCCTCGACCGGTCAAGGGAACGCCCCCGCGGGGCGGCCGGCCAGCCACGCGGCGAGGTAGGCGACCGTCGCACACGTCAGGAGAGGGAGAATTCGGTCACCACCTCCGACTGTGCGAGGCCCCTCACTTCCACGGATCGGTGGGATCGAGCTTGCGCTTGGTCCTGCCGGTGGCCTTCGGTGGGGCCACGGGCGGCAGCCTCGGGCCGGGCGCCTTGGCGGGCTGGGCCTCGAGCACGACGTCGATCACCACGTCCTTGTCGAAGACGGCGCTCTCGCCGTGCGGCAGGTGCCCCGGGGCCTCGATGCGGACCTGGTGGGGCCGGGAGTCGGCCGGGAAGCGTCCCACGAAGTCCCCAGCGCCGACCGGCGCGTCGTCGATGAAGACCTTCGCGCCGCCCGGTCGCGCCGAGATGCGCACCTCCACGTCCGCCTGCGGGGGCGGCTGCGCCACGCTGCTGGCCGCGGTCGGGGCCGGCGCCGCGGCGGCCGGGGGCGCGACCTCGGGCGGCGCACCGACGGTCGCCTGAGGGTCGCGGCCGCGTCGGCTCATGACCACCAGCGCCAGCACGGCGCCGCGGAGGGCCGCGGCGGCGAGCACCAGCAGCGGCCCGCGGCGCGATGGCGGGGCGAGGGTGGCCGCGAACGCGCTCGCGCCGGCGCCGGTGTCGTAGCGGTGCCCGCCGACCGCGGAGGGTGTGCCCTCACCGGGCAGCGAGGGCATTTCCAGGCGCGGCAGGCCTCCGGATGGGCTCATCCCGTGGCGCTGCTGCGCGTCCACCTCGCTGTGCGGGCGCGGCCCCGACTCGACCGGCGAGGGGCCCGAGGCGTCGCGCGCGTCCTGGACCACATGCTCCAGCTGCGGCGGGCGCGCCCCGGTCCACCCCGCCGCGTCGCCGCTCACCGTCACCCCGCGCAGCTGCCGCTCGATGATCACCCGGAGCTCCTGGCGCCGGTCGGCGAACAGATCGGCCACGATGCGTCCGAGCTCGTTGGGCCCGCAGCGCGGCAGGTGGGCGGCGGCATAGCGCTCCAGCGCGTCGCGCAGCTCGGCGGCGCTGGCGAAGCGGTCCTCGGCGCGGATGGCCAGCGCGCGCGCGCAGATCTCGTCGAGCTCCACCGGCAGCTCGGGTCGCACGCTGCGCAAGCGCGGGACGTCGGCGGCCGCCAGGCGCTCGAGGATCTCGACGTCGGAGAGGCCGCGCCACAGGCGCTCCTGCGCCAGCAGCTCCCAGAGGATCACCCCGATGGAGAACAGATCGGCGCGCCGGTCGACGTCGGCGCAGCGGGCCTGCTCCGGCGCCATGTAGGCCACCTTGCCCTTGAGCACCCCGGCCCAGGTCTCGGCGGTGCGCGAGGCCGCCTTGGCGATGCCGAAATCGACGAGCTTGGTCTGCCCGTCGTAGGTCACGAAGACATTGTGCGGGCTGGCGTCGCGGTGCACGACGCACAGGACGGTGCCGTCGAAGTCGGTCAGCTCGTGGGCGTGGTGCAACCCCGCCAGGGCGTCGCAGAGGATACGCAGCCAGGCCTCGAGCGGCACCTGCATCCCGCGCCGCGCAGCGCGGTGCATGATGCGGTGTAGCGGCTGCCCGTCCAGGTACTCCATGGCAATGAAGTAGCTGCCGTGCTCCTCACCGACCTCGTTGGTCTGCACCACGTTCGGGTGGTTGAGGCGGGCCGCCAGGCGCGCCTCGTCCAGGAACATGGCCAGGAACTCCGGCTCCTCGGCCAGGTGCGGACGCAGGCGCTTGATGACCACCAGCTTGTTGAAGCCCACCGGACCGCGGGCGACCGCCAGGTAGACGTCGGCCATACCCCCGTGCCCGAGGTCGGCGAGCAGCTGGTACTTGCCGAAGGCGTTGGTGGTCCCTCGGCCGGGCGCCGGCACAGTCACGATGGTTGGTACGCTCCGTCTCGAGTGCCGGACCCCTGCCGGGCCGCGTCAGGCGCCGAAAAGGGCCGGGCACCCATGCTCGGGAGATCGGCGCGGGGAGTCAAGGAAGGCCAGGACGGTTGCGCGATCGCGACGCAGTGCGCCACGAGCCCGCCAACCGCCCTGCCCTGCCCTGTTGCGGAGGGGCCCGCAGACGCCGCGTCCCCTCAGCCTTCCTGTCCGATGGCGATGCCCAGCGTCTGACGAAGGGCGAAGTACTGGTCGGAGATGGAGAACAGGATGAGCTCCTTGAGCTTCTCCTGCGGCGACAGATCTCCAGGCTGCTGCGGCTCGGCGGCCAGGATCTTCTTGGCGATCTCCAGGTCCCCGCAGAGCCGGAGCCCGGCGCGCGCGGAGGTGATCTCGACCGTCTGCACCCAGCGCTTGATGTTTGCCTTGGCGCCCTCGGCCAGGAACTTCTTCACCACCATGCGCAGACCCTCGAGCTGCATCGGCTGCATGAAGCCGCGCAACGTCTGGGCGGTGGCCATGATCTGCTTCTCGATGTCCGGCGGCACCGGGGTGTCCGGGGCCACCAGCTTGATGCCGGCGAACATCAGCACCGTCAGCTCGGTGACCGTCGGGAAGAGCGTCTTGATGTAGTGCTCGCCGCGGTACATGGCGAGGTGCTTGCCGACGATGAACGTCAGCTCCTGCGGAGTGAAGCCGCTGAGCACCGTCTGCCCCGCGAGGGACGAGGGCGGCTCGTTGGCCACCGGCACCAGGGCGCCGGGGATGTCGCTGCGGACGTAGAGCGCCGGGCACTGGATGCCCAGCACCTGCGCCGCCCAGCCGAAGGTGCGGGCGAAGGTCACCGTCGACGTCGCCGGATCCTGGCGGAAGCGCGGGTCGAGGATGGGCAGCTCCTTCTTGGCCTTGAGCGTCTCGATCTTCGCCTTGAGCGCCGCGGCGGCGATCATCTCGAAGATCTTGCCGACGAAGAGGTTCTCCTCCTCGTGGAACAGGTTCCTGACCCACTGCTCGTTGTCGAGCCGGCTCTTGACCTGGATCATGCCCTGCGGCCGGTAGTCCTCGAAGAACTGCTGCTCCTCGGCGTCGGCCTTGCGCAGGAAGGAGAGCGCCGAGGCCAGGCACCAGGCCGGGTCGTAGGACTTCTTCTCCAGGTGCAGCTTGTAGAGGCGCCGGTAGGGCTCGACCTTCATCGGGTCGAGCTTGAGCATCGTCTGGTACTCGACGATGGCCTGATCCGGCTGCTCGATCTGCTCGAAGAGCTCGGCCAGGATGAGGTGCTCGGTGGGATCCCCGGGCTTGAGGCGCGAGGCCATCCGGAACGTCTCCACCGACGCGTGCTTGTCTTGGAGGCGATCGCGGTAGATGAGGCCGAGCGCGTGCCAGAGGTTGTACTCGAGGTCGGTGTTCCCCTTGCCGGCCACGCGGTGCAGCATCTTGCGGTACGAGCGCTCGAGCTGCTTCCACTCCTTGAGGCCGGTGAGGATCTTGTTGATGCGCTCGAAGGCCTCCAGGAACCCGGGGTTCAGATCGAGCGACTCGTTGAACAGATCCACCGCGCGCAGCTGGTCGTCCAGCTTGTCGCGGTAGAGCTGAGCCATGGTGTAGAGGTACCGAGCCTTGCGCTCCGGCGCCGCTTCCATGTCGGCGATGCGCTGCAGGGTGTCCACCATGCGGTCCCACATGGACGTCTTCTGGTAGAGCTGCAGCAGCTTGTGGAGCAGGACGTGGTTCTGCGGCTCGATGTCGAGCGCTTCCTCGAAGGCCTCGATGCCCTTGGGGAGGTTGTTGTCCTTGTCGACCCAGATGTCGCCGATCTCGCCGAGCATCCGGAAGCGCTCCGGCGTGTCGTAGACACCGTCGAGGATGGCACGACGGTAGTGGGCGACCTGCTTGTAGTCGCGGAGCGTGTCGTAGACGTTGACCATGGCCTCGAGCGTGGGCCGGTGTGAGGCCTCGACGCCCAGGGCCTTCTCGAAGTTGTTGATGGCCTGCTTGGGCTGGCCCTGCGCCTGCTTGATGAGGCCGAGCTTGTAGTAGACGTGCGCCCGCTCCTCCGTCTGGTCCTCGGAGAGGCTGGTCAGCACCTTCTGGTAGTTGGTCAGCGAGCCGGCCCAGTCGCCGAGCTTGAAGCTGACGTCCGCCAGGCCGCGGATGGTCTCCTGGCTGGTGAGGTCGAGGTGGTGCGCGGCCTGGTAGGCCCGCAGCGCGCCGTCGTTCTTGTCCAGGGAGGCCAGCACCAAGCCCAGCATGTTCTGGAGGCGGTGCTGCTCGCCGCGCTCGCGCTTGCCGGCCTTCTTGGCCAGCATCTCGGCGAGCGGCTCGCCCTTCTGCCACTGCTCGGTGGCCACGTACTCCTCGAGCAGCGGCAGCGCCGCGTCCTCGTTGTCGTGGTCGCTCTGCAGCGCCAGCTCGTAGGCATTCACCGCCGCGTCGTGCTCGCCGAGCATCTCGTCGCGGAGCTTGCCGAGCTCGACCAGGAGGCGAGCGCGCGCGCGCGGCGCCTCGGTGTTGAGCTGCTCCTGATCGAGGTAGCGCGCGGCACGATCCCAGTCGGCGGCGTCGATGGCGATGACCCGCAGCGCGGCCAGGGTGGGCAGGTGCGAGGGCTCGAGATCGAGCGCCATCTCGTAGCGCTCCTGGGCCTGCACGCGGTCGCCCAGCTTCTCGTCGAGCTGGCGGCCGATGCGGTAGTACATCTCCACCCGCTGCCGGCCGTCTGCCGTCAGATCGGCAACGCGGGTCATGTACTCGATGGCCTTGGCCGCGTCGTCCTGCTTCTCGGAGAGCTTGGCCAGCGCGTCGAGGGCGGCGATGTTCGTCTCGTCGATGTCGACGATGTTCAGGTAGCTGTCGATGGCCTTGTCGAGGTCCTGGACCTCGTCGGCGTACACCTTCGCCGCCGCCCCGAAGAGCTCGATCTTCTTCTGACGATCGTGGGTGGCGTTGATGTGGCGGTCGTAGGTGTTGATGAGGTCGAGCCACTGGCGCAGGCGCCGGTAGCAGCGCTCCAGGGCCTCGAGCGCCGACTCGTGGCCAGGGTCGATCTCCACCACCTGCTCCAGGCGGATGGCGGCCAGCTCTGGCTTGAGGAACTGCTCCTCCTGGATGCCGGCGATCTTCATGAGCACATCGATGCGCTCACGCTCGGTGGTCACCACATCGAGCTGCAGCTCGAGGACGCGCACCAGGTCCGGCCACTGCTGGGTGGAGGTGTAGACGCGCTCCAGCCCGCGCATGGCGAGCAGGTTGGCCGGGTCGAGGTCCAGGACCTCGCGGTAGATCTGCCCCGCCTTCTCGACCTGACCGAGCGTGGTCTCGTACAGCCCGCCGGTGCGCAGCTTGACCCCGGCGATCTGCTCCGGCGAGGTGAGCGCCTTGGCCTTGCGGCCGAGGATCTCCACCAGGTCCAAGGGCTGATCACGCTCGGCGTAGATGCGCTCCAGGGCCTCGAGGGCCGGGAGGTGGTAGGAGTCGACGTCCAGGGCGCGCTTGTAGAAACCGAGCCCCTGCTCCGTCTCTCCCATGTTCCGCTCGAGGACCTCGCCGAGCTCGGTGAGGATCTCCTTGCGGTCGGTGTCGGTGACGGCGACGTTGAGGGCGCTGCTCAGCGTCTGCCCCTGCTCCTGAGCGCGGCCGGCCTTCTTGTAGAAGTTGGCCATGAGGCGGAGCACCGCCACGTTGTTCGGGTCGAGCTGGAGGATGCGGCCGTAATACGGCTGGGCGTGCTCCGGGTGCCCGAGGTCCTCCGCGTACCACTTGGCGAGGCGCAGGCAGAGGATGATGGTCAGCTTCGGATCGCTCTGCTGCTGCAGCCAGCCATTGACCGTCTGCACCAGCTCCGGCCATCGGTTGGTGGCCTGGGTCATGCGCTCGAGGTAGCGGACGGTCTCCATGTCGGAGTAGTCCATCTCGAAGGCCGTCAGGAGCGCGTCGTGCGCCTGGCTCTTGTCGTCGAGCTGCTCCTCGAAGACGCGCGCCACCTTGCGGAGGATGTCGGTCTTCTCGGCCGTCTCCTCGCGCGTCTCCAGACGCGCCAGGTACAGCTCGATGAGCGGCTCGCTGCGCCCGGCGGCGCCGTGCAGCTCCTCCAGGGCCAGGAAGGCCTGGTCGTGGGTCGCGTCGAGCTCGAGGATCTTCTCGTAGGCGTCGGTGCCCCGGTCCTTTTCGCCGATCTGGTTTTCCCAGATCGAGGCCACCTCGAGGTACTCGCGGGTCTTCTCGGTGTCGTCCTCGTAGGCCGAGGCCCGGCCCATCTTGACGTCGACCACCTCGGTCCAGCGCTCCTCGGCGCGGAGCAGGTTCTCCACCGCGGCCATGGCCTCGAAGTCGCGCGGGTCGACCTCGAGCAGCTTCCGCCAGGCATCGATGGCGTCGTAGGGCTGGCTCAGCGTCGACTGATAGACGGTGCCGAGCTCGCGATAGATGGCGACCAGGTTCTCCGCCGGGAGCTGCGCGGCCGCGCGGTCCACCGTCTGGTGCAGAGCGTTGACCAGCTCGTTGGCCTCCCCGCGCTTGCGCCAGATCTCGGCGATGGCGTAGAGCGCCTCGACGTTGCCGTAGTCGATGTCCAGGACGCGGCTGTAGTCCTCGAGCGCGGAGTCGTCGCGACCGAGGCGGTCGTTGAAGAGCTTGGCGCGACGGAGGAGCACCAGCGCGCGCGCCGTGTCGTCGGAGGCGATGTCGTAGTGACGCTCGAGGACGTCGGTGAGCTCGGCCCACTGCTCCTGCCGCTCGTAGAGGTTGGCCAGGGCGCCGAGGGCCTCGGGGTCCTCGCCGCGAAGGTCGAGGACCCGCTTCCAGGTCTCGACGGCCAGCGGCGTGTCGGTGAGGCGATCGGCGACGAGGTGAGCGATCTTGGCGCGGATGTCCGCCTCGTCGCTGTCGCCCGATGCGTTCTCCAGCTGGCGCTCGAGGACGACGCGCAGCTCCGGCCAGGCCTGCTTGTCGTTGTAGATGCGCTCCAGAGCGCGCACGGCGCCGTCGTTGTTCTTGTCCAGCTCGTCGAAGATGCGGCGATAGGCGCGGATGGCGTCATCCGGCTGGGCCAGCTTCTCCTCGTACGTCTGACCGAGGCGGCTGTAGAGCTCGACGAGCTCGAAGTTGTCAGCGTCCGACGAGGGCGCCGAATCCTCGGTGGCCTTCTCCTGGGCGGCGCGCACGCGCTGCTCCAGGACCTGGGCCAGCTCCGGGTACTGCTCGAGCGAGGTGTAGATGCGGTCGAGGTGACCGAGGGCCTCGATGTCGAGCGGATCGACGCCGAGCACGTAGCGGTACGTCTCCTCGGCCTTGGTGATGTCGCCGAGCTCGTCCTCGAAGACGCGCGCCAGGCGTCGACCCATGCTGGTCTGCACGTCCTTGGTGGAGTGCAGGCCGAGCACGTCGGCGTAGGCGTTGGCCAGGGTCTCCCAGCCTCCGTCGACGCTGCCGCCGAGGCGCTCGATCTCCTCGAGCGTCCTTTCGTCGGCGGGGTACTCCTTGAGCGCGCGCACGTGCACGGTCAGGGCGCCGTCCATGGCCATCAGGCGCTCTTCGTGCAGCTCGGCCAGACGGTGGAACAGAGCCAGCCGCTGCTCGGCCGCAGTCGCGGGCGTCTGCAGCAGCTCGGCCTCGAGGACGCCGCCGAGCTTCTCCCAGTCGCCGGAGGCCTGGTAGAGCGGCTCGAGGATCTCCCCGATCTCGATCTGCTTCCGACCTCCTTCGATGCCGCTGGCGAAGAGGCCCTCGAGGGCCTCGAGCGTGGCGGTGTGCTCGGGCGCCGCCGTCAGGACCTCGCGATAGGCGGCGATGGCGCTGCTCAGGTCGTTGAGCCGCGTCTGGTAGACGTTGCCGAGGCGGTGCTTGAACTCCAGGATCTCGTCGGGCGACTGCCCGATCTCCGCCTCGCGGGCGAGGATCTGGGTGAGATCGCTCCAGCGCTCGGTCATGGTGAAGAGACGATCGAGCGAGGAGACGGCGACCTGGTTCTCCGGCTCCACCTGGAGCACGCGGCGGTAGCGCGCCACCGCGCTGTCCACGTCCTCCAGCTGGGTCTCGAAGATCTGCGCCAGACGCAGGCCGAGCTCCACGAAGCGGTCCAGCTCGTGCGCCTCCGGGTTGGCCTCCGACAGGACAAGCTTGTCGAGCTCGCCGTCGTAGAGCGCTGCCACGTCCTGCCAGCGGCCGACGACCATCGCCAGGCGCTCGAGGTTGGCGAGCGACTCGGCGTTGGTAATGTCCAGGCTGACGGCGCGCGCCCACGTGCCGAAGGCGGCCGCGTGATCGCCGAGCATCTCCTCCTGCAGGCGCGCGATGCGGTGGAGGAGGTCGACCTTCTGGAAGGCATCCTCGTTGGCCTGGACCTGGACCTCGAGCACGCTGATGAGCCGCGGCCACTCGCCGGTGGCGTCGTAGATCGGCTCCAGCACCATGGCGGCGCCGAGCGGATCGCGGGTGCCGCCCTTGATGCCCTCCAGGGCCTGCAGGGTGGGCGTGTGGTCCGGCATCTGCTGGAGCAGCTCGCGATAGAGCTCGATGGCTCGCGCCACGTCGTCGAGGTGCTTCTCGTAGAGCTCGGCGATCCGGTACTGGTAGCTGATGCCCTCGGCGGGATCGTTGGCGAGCTCCGCCTCCTGCTGCAGCACGCTGAGCAGCTCCGGCCAGTTGCTGGCCGTCTGGTAGAGGACGTCCAGCCGCCCCAGGGCGGAGAGGTCGATGGGGTCGATCTCCAGCACGCGCTGGTAGGTGTCGATGGCGCTGGGAACGTCGCCGAGCTCGCGCTCGTAGACGGCGCCGATCTGGTAGTAGATGCGCTTCTTCTCCTCGGAGTCGCTGACCAGGTCCGCCTTCTTGGTGTAGACGGCGAGCAGGTCGCTCCAGCGCGACAGCGAGAGGTAGAGCTTGACCAGGGCGTCGATGGCGCGGATGTCCTCCGCGTCGAGCTCGAGCACCTTGTTGAGCGCGGCGATGGCGTTGTCCGGCTTCTCGAGGACGTCCTCCTCGATGGACGCCGCCTGATAGAGCGCGTTCTTCTTCTCGCCGAGGTCGTGGAGGATCTCGGACTTCTGCTGGAGGACCTGGGACAGCTCGGCGTAGCGCTCCGCCTGGCGGAAGATGCGGTCCAGCGACTCGGCGGCGCCGAGGTTGTGCGGATCGATCTGGATGACGCGCCGGTAGTGGGCGATGGCGCTCTCCAGATCGCCGATGTCGTTCTCGTAGACGCGCGCGCTCATGGTGTAGAGCGACGAGGCGAGGTCCGCCTCCTCGGCAGCGTGCTTTTCGGCCAGCGTCTCGAAGACGCGGGCCAGGTCGGAGAAGCGGTTGGTGGCGCGCGCCAGGCGATCGAGGCCCTCCTGGGTGGACTCGGAGGCCGGGTCCTCGGCCAGGGCGCGGGCGTAGGTGTCGAAGGCCGAGGTCAGGTCCCCGCCGGCGTCCTCGTAGAGGGTGGCGATCTGGTGGTAGAGCTCGACACGACGGCTCACGTCGTCGGTGCGACGCACCTGCACCTCGTGCACGCCGATGAGCTTCTGGAAGTCGCCCGACTGGCGATAGAGCGGCTCCAGGATCTCGGCGATGCCCAGCTCGTGCTCCGGCAGCTGGCCGAGGC
>JBBJMR010000055.1:0-34300 GCA_037720395.1 Polyangiaceae bacterium | reverse complement strand
TCTTCCTCCGCGCGCGCTCGCTCGCGCGCAGCTTCCGCGACCAGGCGTTGCGTCTCCTCGCGCGCCAGGTGCTCGGCCTCTTCCTGCTCCGCCTCGAGCCGCGCGGCTTCCAGGCGCTCGGCCTCCAGGCGCTCTTGCTCCAGCCGCTCGGCCTCCAGGCTGGCCTGCTGCGCGCGCGCCGCGGCGGCGCCGTCGCCGGACTGTCCCACGACGCCCAGCGCTGCCGAGGTCACGTCCAGCGTCGGGTCGTCGACGATCTCCACATCGTCGAAGTCCACCTCCAGGCCGTCGTCCTCTTCCTCCACGGAGGTCGTGGCCACGGCTCCGTCCACGCGCGCCGTGTTGCTCTCGCGCACCAGGGTGGCCGGCTCGTCGGGCTCGCGCTGCGAATCCTCCGCGCGCGCTTCCTCGCCGTCGAGGGTGCGAGCAGGGTCCAAGGTCGGCGGCTCGGCGTCGTCACGCTCACCGGGCAGGGCGATCGATCCAGGCAGCACGTCCGCTACCCGTCGCGCCTCCGGGCGCGCCACCCAGGCCGCGGCCACGGTCGATGGAAGGGCACCGCGGGGCGGGCGGGGCTCCGCCGCGTTGCGACGGATGCGCGCCAGGAGCGTCTCGAGCGCGCTGACGCGCTCGGTGGGAGTCACGCCCCCCCCTCGGTGTTGCCGTCGTGAAGCTGGACCAGCGCCTCGGCCCAGGTCTCGCCCACGCGCACCTGCGCCTGCACCCGCGCCATGGCCGCCGCAGAGCCGACGAAGAAGCGCGCCCGTGACTCCTCGCGGTGCAGGAGGCCCACCCGCGCGCTGCGACCGGTGCAAGCGACGAGCGCGCCCTCGAGGATGGCCTCCAGCAACACATCGCCGGCGGGGCCGAGCGGGGCGTGGTCCACGACCAGCACCATCGCGCGCCCCCAGCGCTCGAGTGACAGCGAGCCGAAGCCACCGAGCGCCAGCTCACCGCCGAGGTGCTCGACCACCGCCTCGATGCTCGCTCGGCGCACGGCGGCGGCCGCGTCGACGCTGGCTGGCGCCTGGGTCGACGGGCTGCTCCCGTCGCCGCGACGGGAGTCCACCTCGCGCGTGCCCGCGAAGCGCCCGCCAGTCGCCCGCCCATGGCGGCGCCGACCGCGCGCCCGAAGGTGACGGCCGCGTCGTGCCCGGCGGCGGCGCACAGCGCCAGCAGCCCGCCGTGGGGGACGAGCACTGTCGGCGGCGCGCCCTCGCGGTGCACCAGTCCGTGCTGGAGGTCGAACGTCACCGCCCCCGATGGGTCGAACCGCGGATCCGCCATGGCTGCTCGCGCCGGCAGGAGCGCGCTCCGCAGGCTGCACGATAGGAGAGCCCGCGGCCGCGACCGTGTCAACGAAGCTGCTGGCTTGCCTGCGTCTGTCGCCTGTTGCGGCCTGGCTAGTCGGCCGGCCAGGCCGGGTGCTGCTCGGCGAGGGCGATGATCTCCACCAGGTCGGCGTCCGCCGGAAGCTTGGCCAGGGCGGTCTGGGCCGCGTCGCGGGCGGCCACCAGGCGCACCGCGTCGGCGGTGGACAGGGCGCGTGCCCAGGCGGAGACGGCGGTTGCCTTGGCCAGCGACGGCCCGGCCGCGAGGTCGGCCAGGCTGGCGCTGAAGGTCGCGGTCTGCTCGGCGCCGGTGTCCGGGTCGATCCAGGTGACCTTGGCGTCCACGCCGGCCTCGGGCGGCAGCTCGCCGCCGCAGGCGGAGCTCAGCACCTCGAAGAAGGACATGGAGTCCCCCGGCGCCAGGTGCTGCGGCTCGATCTCGTCCGGGTTGGAGCCCCACTCCTCGGCGGTGGTCTCGCTGATGCGCAGGTACTCGGGCAGGTGCAGCTGGACACGCACGTCGCGCGCGGCCACATCCATGACCTCGGCGAAGCGCGCGCCGAAGACGTGTCCGGCCTCCTCGGTGCTGTCCAGGTAGACGTACGCACCGCGGCCGGCCTCGGTCACCAGGTCCATCAGCGCGTCGTCGTAGCCGTCGGCCGGCCCGGTGCCGACACCGACCAGGTAGATGCCCGCGTCGTCGCCCTCCGCGGCGAAGCCGGCGATGAGGTCGGTGTCGATCTCGGCGGGGTTGGCGCCGCCATCGCTGATCAGGACCAGCCGGTTCACCGCGCCATCGAGGCGGTTGGCCGCGGCGAGCTGGTAGCCGAGCGCCAGGCCGCCCACCAGGTCCGAGCCGCCCGACCCGTCCAGCGCGCCGATGGCCTCCAGCAGCGCGGCGTCGTCGGGGCCGTCGACGAGGTGGCCTTCGAGCCGCGGAGCGCCCGCGTCCCAGGTGACCAGGCTGACCTGGTCGCCCGCCGAGAGCTGCCCGGCGACGGCGGTCATCGCCGCCCGCGCACGCTCCAGGCTGCTGCCGCGCATCGATCCCGAGTCATCGACGACGAAGGTCAGCGAGCGGGTGCGCGGCACAGCCGCCGCCGCCTGCACCCCGACCAGCATGGTGAGCAGGTGCCCCGGCCCAGCGGCCATCTCCACCGTCACCGCCAGCCCGGAATCGGGCCGCGTGTAGTCGACGTCGTAGTAGTTGAGGAACTCGTGCGCGCGCACCTCGCCCGGCGGCGGGGTGAGTGCGAGGTGGATGAGCTCGCGGGCACGGGCCGGCGAGGCCATCGAGTTCGAGTCGTCGGCGGACATCCAGTACGTGCTGGTGCCCTGCAGGTCGTTGCACACCAGGTCGCGGCCCGCCTCGGGCCCCCTTCCGGCGAGGGACCCGTCGGTGGCGCGCGCTGGCGGGTCGGTGTCGCCGCCGCCGCCGGTACCCGTGCCGCCGGAGGTTGCACCGGGCGCATACGGGTCCCCGCCACCGGAGGCTTCGTCGTCGCCCTCCGCCGCGTCCTCGGCCTCGCTGCAGCCGTAGGACGCGCCAAGGAACAGAGCGACGAGAATGGCCAGACGTTTCATGATCACCTCGACGGCGAGCGCGCCGACAGCGGGCGCCAACCGTGGACAAGCAAGCGACGCTCCATGATAGCGCGCCGCCGCGCGCCGCCAGCCGAGCCGCATCCGGTCCGGGCGCAGTCGTCGCTGGCACAGCCTCTGGCACACGCCCGCCGGGGGGATCATGTGGGCGTACGTGGGCGCCTCATCCGGAGCAGGGGGGAGAGCAGACGGTCACGGCCTCCTGGACGCAGAGCGAGTCCCACTCGCCGCAACAGCAGTACGGGTCGTCGGCGCAGACCTGCGCCGCGCACGGGTCGCACGTCCCGTCGAGTGGCCCGCCCACCGCGCATGACGAGTGGTCGCAGGCCGCCGGCGCGCACTCGCCCTTGCAGACGCTCCCCAGGCAGACCCCGCTGCAGCAATCGCCGTCCTCCAGGCAGGTGCCGCTGGAGCACGCCGTCTGGCAGGCGCCGTCCACGCAGCCGCCGCCGCAGCACTCGGGGTCGAGCTGGCAGTCCTCGCCGTCCGGCTTGCAGGCCACGCCACACAGATAGAAGACGGGATCGCAGAAGTTGCTGCAGCACTGGCTGGGGCTCACGCAGTCGCCGTTCTCCGGGTAGCACTCGCCCTCGGAGCACACGCCGTTGAAGCAGGTCAGGTCGCCGCAGCAAGGCGTCGCCTCGTCGCAGGCCACGCCGATGTCTCCGCAGCCGCTGATGCCGCACAGGCCCGTCTCCGGCGGGCAGGAGCCGTTGCAGCAGTCGGCGTCCTCATCGCACTCGAACCCGTCATCGACGCAGATCGTGGTCGCGCAGGCCCCGTCGTCGCAGCGGTTGGTGCAGCACTCGAAGTCGTTGAGGCACGACTGTCCCGGCGGGCGGCAGATGACGCCGCCACAGGTGCCGGTCACGTTGCTGCAGCCTCCGGCATCGGGGCAGCAATCGTCGTCGCTGTTGCAGCCGTTGCCCTTGCGGCGGCAGCACGTGCCGCCCGCGGTGTCGCAGTCGGTGCGACCGGTGATGAAGCCGCAGCAGTCCTCGCGCACGCTGCAGGGCCCGTCCGCGCAGACCGGCACGCGGTCCAGGCAGGCGCGCGCCGAGGTGCACGTCTCCAGGCACGCCGAGTCGGCGAAGGCCCGCAGCCACGCCGAGCGACGCTCGGAGTCGGTCCCGTCGAGCGCGCCGCCGACGCGCTCGGCGCACTCGCCCTCGGGGCGCCCCTCGTAGCAGCGCCCCAGCAGATCGCAGAAGGCCACCGAAACGTCGGAGGAGTCGTCGACACCGAGCACGCCGGCGCAGCCCGCGAAGAGGAGCAGGGCCAGCGCCGCGCTGGCAGCCCGCAGCGCGCGGCGGTGTCCGGCGCTCCTCGGTCCCCTGGTCATGACGGGCATGAAACCACCTCCGCGCTCGCCTCCGCCAAGGCCCCATGCAATCCGCCGTCCAGAGGCGGCGCCGCCCGGGTCCGCCGCCCACCGGGGCTGCTAGGGTTGGGATCGATGCCGGCCCCGCCGTACTCCCGCCTGCTGTGCGGCGCTGCGATGTTGGGCGCCCTGGCGCTCGCCAGCCCGGCCACCGCCGCGGGGCGCCCGCGCATCTCGCCGGTGGAGCGGCCGGGCGTGGCGCAGACGCCGATCGAGGTCTGCTCCTTCGACCTGCCGCTGTGCGTGCACGCTCCGACCGCCGTGCCGCCGCCGGCCATGCTCGCCGCCCTCGCCGAGCTCGAGCACGCCTGGCGCGCCTACGCGGCGCTCGGCCTGCCGGCGCCGCTCGACGATGGCCTGCTGGGCGGCGGGCACGCGTTCGACGCCTACCTCATGCGCGCCGGCGAGCCGCGCGCGGGGTGGGACATGGCGCCGGCGGCCGGGACCCACGATCAGACGAGCGCCTTCGCCGTGCTCCCCCCGCCGGGGCGCGGCCAGCGGCGCGGTTGCGCCGGCGCCAGTGACGCCGCGCGCGTGCTCGCGCAGGCCATCGCCCTGCGCCTCGATGCCGGCGTCGACGACGGGTCGCTGGCCATGGCCTCCAGCTACCTGGCCTCGCTGGTGTCGCCTTGCGGCGTGCTGGAGACGGTCGCCGTCGACGACTTCCAGCGCGCACCGGAGCGCGAGATCGTCGCCGCCTCGCCACAGGCCATGGATGGCTCGCTGCTCTTCCCGATGTTCCTCGACGACCGCTACGGCAACGGCGGCCCGGCGGCGGTGGTCACCGGCTTGCTCGGAGTCTCCGGCCAGCGCACCGCGCCCGGCGCGCCCGAGTGGGCGACGGAGCCCGACCTGTTCGATGCGCTGCTGCTGGCCGAGCGGGATCGCCGCCTGGAGGCCGGCGACGTGCTGCTGGAGTTCGCCATCGCCCGCGCCTTCGCCGGGAGCCGCAGCGACGGCGCCCACCTGTCCGACGCCGATCGCTTCGGCGCCATGGGTCGCGTTCGCGTGGAGTGGTCGGTGCCCTGGGCCACATTGCCACGCCGGCTGGCGCCCGTGCGCCCCATCCAGCCGACGGGCGCGACCTACGTATGGCTGGACCTCGCCGGCGCGCCGTCAGGCGCCGAGCTGACGTTCGTGGCCGACTGGGAGCTGCCGGTGCCGTTCTACTGGGCGCTGGTCAAGGTGGACGGCGAGGGCCGCGAGGCGGGGCGCGTCGAGGTCGCGAGGATCTTCGGCGCCAGCCACGCCGAGCGCACCGTGGTCGGGCTGGAAGGGCTGGCGGGGGTGCTGGTGGTGGGCGTCAACGGTGGGCACATCGATCGGGCGAACACCTACGATCCGGATGACGCGCCGCACGAGCCGCACGGGTACACGGTGACACTCGTGAAGTGAGGCGGGGGCGGGTCGGCCCAGAATGGATGCCCCCCACCGCCGGCGCTACGCGCCGGCGCTCCCCCCAAATTTCGAGCGCGGGCATGACGTGATCGCTTCGCTTCGAAGCCCGGGGCCCGCGCCCGAAATGGGGGGAGAACGTTGGGGCAGCGCCGCGGACCCTCGGCTCTCTTCGACACCCGGAGAGTCGGAGAGACGGAGAGTAGGCGGCGCTTCGCGCCGCGAGTCGGGCGGGCGGGGCGGCGGGGCGTCGGAGAGTCGGGGAGTCGGGGAGTGGGAGAGGGGCGCTGCGCGCCGCGTGTCGGGACGTCGGGGAGTCGGGGAGTCAGGCGGGCGACATCGTTGCTGCGCACGCGACGGGGCCCCGATGAGACGGAGCCCACGGCGAAGGCCAAGGGCACCTACCGTGCGTGGGCCCACCTGCTTCGCCGCACCTTCGAGGGGGACGTCCTCGAGTGCCCGACCTGCCAGGGCCGCCTGAAGCTCCTGGCCATCGTCACCCGACCCGAGAACATCACCCGATACCTCACCGCCATCGGCGAGCCCACCGATCTGCCGGCCCGCTCACCCAGCCGCTGGCCGCCCTACTGGAAGAGCGTCCTGCTGCCCCGCAAGGCGCTCGGCAACTGGCGTAGCGCGCCCGATCGGCGATGCCGAGGCCTGCGGCCTCGATGCTGAGGGCCCAGCTCCTCAGGCCGTGTACGTGCGCCCTCGAGTCGCGCGGCGAAATCGCGTAAACGCGGGCGCTGGAACGCGCTGTGGTCGGTCATCTATGCAGCGCGCGTCTCCGCGCAAGGCGAGGTCCTCGATCCCGTCGGAATGGTCATCGCCTACGCACAGCACGTGTCGATGCCGCGCTGCTCTTTCGACGGGCAGAGCTTCCTGGTGGTGTGGGCGGGGGCCGATCGCACCGTCGGGGCGCGCGTCGCGTCGGACGGGACCCTGCTCGACGCTGAGCCCTTCGCCATCGGCGATCCCGGCACGTACTGGGCAGACGTGGCCTTCGGCGGCACGGACAGCCTCGTCTTGACCCAGTCCGACGAGCGCATCGGCCTTCAGCGTGTCGCCTCCGATGGGGTCTGCTCGGTGCGCCGGCCCAGGTCTCCAGCAATGGGCCCGCCCACCACACGCCGCGGATCGCTTCCAACCACGAGACCACGCTGGCCGCCTGGACCGAGGTGAACCTGCAAGACAGTCCCGCTCCCCATCTACAGCTGGTCCGCACCACGCTCGAGGGCTCCGTGCTCGACCAGAAGACGCTTCCGTTCGGCGGAGAGATCTGGGGCTACGACGTCGGTAGCAACGGCAGCGACTACCTGGTCACCTGGCGGACATACGAAGGTCAGCTGCTCGCCCGACGATACGACGCCGACGGCGTGGCGTTGGACGACGATCCGCTCGTGCTCGGCAGCTCGAACCAGCCGACCATCTCGGCGACGCCGGATGAATATCTGGTCGCGACGGCTGCATTCGACACGTATCCACCGACGCTGCCCGCCGTCGTCGCCGTGGATGCCGCGACCGGTGCGGTGGGCGCGCCGGTGACCCTGGGCTCGGCGCCCGCCGGGAGCATCGCGGTGGCGTTCGGCGGGTCCTCGCACCTCGCGGTATACCTCGACGCGCTCCTGGTCGGTGGCCTGTGGATGGAGCGGCTCGGCGCGGGCGCCACGCGGCTCGACGTTGCCCCGAAGCGGGTCGCAGGCGCCGCCGCCAACGCGCAATCGAGCCCGTCGCTCGCGCTCACCGACGATGGCGTCGTCCTCGCCTGGTGCGACGACCGCGACGAGGGGCCGCTCGTGCTCGCCCAGCGGATCGCTCATGACGGTGCGCCGATCGACGCCGCCCCGATCGAGGTCACGACGCTGCCGTTGGGGGCCGCGTGCACGGCGGCGGTGGCGCATGTCAGCGGCGGGCCGTCACTCGTCGTCTGGTCGAACGCGGCAGCGACCGGCTCGGTCGCGGCGAGGATGCTCCAGGATGGTCAGGTCGTCGGCTCCCCGATCGCGCTCGCCGATGTCGGACCGAACGCCGACGCTGACCCTCGGCTCAGTCACCCGACGGTGGGCGTGCTCGGCGACGGCTTCGTCGTCTCGTGGGTCCTGGAGGACGATGCTTGGATCCCGGGGGACGAGGGCGGATACCGCACTCTGCGTGCACGGGTCGCGCAGGATGGAACGGTCGCGACCTACGGAGACCCGGTTGCTGGCTGGGGCACGCGCGTGGCCCCGCTCGGGGATGAAGCCCTCCTGGTGTTCACGGCGGCCGATGGATCGGAGCCCGGGGCGGGCCAGGTCCGCGCGCAGCTCGCCGGTACCACGCTGGGGCCGCTGTTCGACGTCTCCGCGGCCGACCAGGCGGCGGCGAACCCGAGCGTGGCGACCAGCGAGGCGGGCACGCTCGTCGTCTGGGAGGAGCGGTCGTGGACGGAAGGACCCACCAGACGCATCTTCGGTGCCCTGATCGATCCACTGATGTCGGTCTCGTCGAAGTTCGAGATCTCGGCATCCGGGCACGATGCATCGAATCCGGTGGTGGCCTTCGACGGCCAGCGGTTCGTCGTGGTGTGGCGCGACGCAGTCGAAGGAGCTGCCGCGGACCTGCTCGGCGCGCGCGTGACCAGCGACGGGGTCGTCGTCGACGCGGAGCCGTTCGCGGTCTCGCGATCCGCACTGCCCGAGCTGGCGCCGAGCCTCGTCAGCTCCACCGGCAGTCTGGTGGCCTACGCGCGGCTCGAGCCCGAGCTCGGGAGCACGCGCGTCCAGCTCCGATACATCGAGTGATGCTCGGCTGTCAGGGCTCGCCGGCCGTAGGGTCAGCCGCGCCGGTGAACAACCGTGCGTGGGCCGACCTGCTTCGCCACACCTTCCAGGTGGACGTCCTCAGGCCACCCGGCAGGCTGCCCATGCGCGGCGCCCGGCCTGGACCGACTCCAGCCGGGCGCCTTCGCGCGTCGCGGTCAGCCCCCGCCTAGCTGGTCTCCTCGAACTCGGCGTCGATGACTCCGTCCTTCGGCTTGCCGGGGGCGGCTCCGCCGGCGGGGGGCGGGGGGCCGCCGTCGGCGCCGGGGGGCGGGGGCTGGGCGCCGTCACCGCCGGCCTTCTCGTACATGACGCTGGCGATCTTGTGCGCTTCCTTCTCGATCTTCTCGAGGGAGGCAGCGACCGCGGCGTCGTCCTGCTTCTCGATGGCCTGGCGGCCCTCGGCAATGGTCGCCGAGAGCGCCGTGGCGTCCGCCTCGGGGATCTTGTCCTTGTTGTCGGCGAGCGTCTTTTCGAGCGTGTAGCAGAGGTTGTCGAGCTTGTTGCGGCGCTCGATCTCCTCGCGACGCTTCTTGTCGTCCACCTCGTGCGTGGCGGCCTCGTTGACCATCTTCTGGATCTCGTCCTCCTTGAGGCCGCCAGAAGCGGTGATGGTGATGCGCTGGTCCTTGCCGGTGGCCATGTCCTTGGCGTGCACCGACAGGATGCCGTTGGCGTCGATGTCGAAGGTCACCTCGACCTTCGGCACGCCGCGCGGCGCCGGCATGATTCCCTCGAGGTGGAACTTGCCGAGGGTGCGGTTGTAACGCGCCTCGGTGCGCTCGCCCTGGAGCACGTGCACCTCGACCGACGGCTGGCTGTCGCTGGCGGTGGAGAAGATCTCCTTCTTCTGGGTGGGGATGGTGGTGTTGCGGGCGATCATCACCGTCATCACGCCGCCCAGCGTCTCCACGCCCAGGGAGAGCGGGGTGACGTCGAGGAGCACCAGGTCCTTGACGTCGCCGGCCAGCACGCCGGCCTGCACGGCGGCGCCGATGGCCACCACCTCGTCCGGGTTCACGCCGCGGTGCGGCTCCTTGCCGAAGAACTTCTTCACCGTCTCCTGCACCAGCGGGATACGGGTGGAGCCGCCGACCAGGACCACCTCGTCGATCTGCGAGCCGGTCTTCTTGGCGTCGGCGAGGGCCTTCTTCACCGGCTCCATCGACCGCTCCACGAGCGGCTTGATCATCTGCTCCAGCTTGCTGCGGGTGAGCTGCTTCTGCAGGTGCTTGGGGCCGCTGGCGTCGGCGGTGAGGAAGGGCAGGTTGACCGTCGTCTCCTGCACGTTGGACAGCTCGATCTTCGCCGTCTCGGCCGCGTCCTTGAGGCGCTGCACCACCATCTTGTCCTTGGAGACGTCGATGCCGGTGTCCTTCTTGAACTCGGCGACCAGCCAGTCCATCACCAGGTGGTCGACGTCGTCGCCGCCGAGGTGGGTGTCGCCGTTGGTGCTGATGACCTGCACCACGTTGTCGCCGACCTCGAGGATGGAGATGTCGAAGGTGCCGCCGCCGAAGTCGTAGACGGCGATGACCTCTTCCTTCTTCTTGTCCAGGCCGTAGGCCAGCGCGGCCGCGGTGGGCTCGTTGACGATGCGCTTCACATCCAGGCCGGCGATCCGCCCGGCGTCCTTGGTGGCCTGGCGCTGCGCGTCGTTGAAGTACGCCGGGACGGTGATCACCGCCTCGGTGACCTTTTCGCCCAGGTAGTCCTCGGCGGCGGTCTTCAGCTTCTGCAGCACCTTCGCGGAGACCTCGGGCGGCGAGACGTGCTTGCCGCGCACGTCGATGGCCACGTCGCCGTTCTTGCCCTTGGTCACCTGGTACGGCACGCGCGACGTCTCCTGGGTCACCTCCTCGAAGCGGCGCCCCATGAAGCGCTTCGCCGAGTAGACGGTGTTCGTCGGGTTCGTCACCGCCTGACGCTTGGCGATCTGGCCGACCAGCACTTCGCCCTTCTCGTCCCAGGCGACGACCGAAGGTGTGAGACGAGCGCCTTCCGAGTTGACGATGACCTTGGGCTCCTTGCCCTCCATCACCGCCACGACGCTGTTCGTCGTGCCGAGGTCGATGCCGATGATCTTGCCCATGATCCTTGTCCTCCGAGGACGAGCTCGTGTGCTTGTTGGTTGAGAGTCGAAGCCGCGATGAGCGCACTTCGTCGGAAGTCCCGGCGCGCGCCGAGGCCGCGGGGGTCAGCCGATACACTTCCGATGCAGCGGCCGCCAGACGGGCGCTCCCCTGCATCGGTACCGAGGACGTCACGGTGGCCACCCCAGGGCGGCGCGCCACGACCCCTCATTGTCGAGTTTTTCCGAACGCTTAGTGTCGCGAGCGTTCGGGCCCCAAGCTAACCACGGCCCCCTCGCCGTCAACGGCGTCGGCACGGTTCGTGAAGGTACGGTGGCGAAGAGGGCTCCCCGTGGATCGATGGAAGCCGGGCGCATGCGCCGGCTTGCGCGATGGTTCGGCACGGGTGGCCTCGGCGAGACCTTGCGATGGCCGCCGCTGTGGGTTAAACGCTCCGGCTCATTCCGTGCCGACGGACCGGAGGCCAAGCTCGGCCCTCCGAAGCTCGGCCCGGCGAGCGGAGCCAACCATGAAGCCCGGCATCCACCCCAGCTACGACGACGCCACCATCACCTGCGCCTGCGGCTCGATCGTGGTCACCCGCTCCACCCGCGGCAGCTTCAGCACCGACGTCTGCTCGGCGTGCCACCCGTTCTACACCGGCAAGCAGAAGCTCCTCGACGTCGCCGGCCGCGTCGACCGCTTCCGCAAGAAGTACGCGGGTGCGGCCGCCAAGGCTGCGGCGGCCAAGCCCGCTGCCGCCCCGCCCGAGGCCAAGCCCGAGGCCAAGCCCGAGGGTGACCAGGCCGCCGAGGCCTGAGGCGGGCCGATCGAGGCGGTTTCGCCGGGCGAGGCCGCCCTGCGCGCGTTACAGTCGGTCGACATGTCGCAAGCACAGGACAGCACGGGGGAGCCGAGGCGCCCCTACATCGGCGGGCAGGCGGTCATCGAGGGCGTGATGATGCGCTCGCCGGGCTCGATCTCCATCGTATGCCGCCGCCTCAACGGCGAGCTGATCGTGCGCGAGCGGCCCATGCCCGGGCCCTCCACCGGTCCCCGCTCCTGGCCGCTGCTGCGCGGCATGATCACCCTGGTCGAGTCCGTCCGCCTCGGCTCGCGCGCGCTGCGCTGGTCGGCGGAGCTCTACGAGAAGGACGCGCGGGAGCAAGAAGAGGGGGAGCGGGTGCGGGCCGCGAGCAAGGGCGGCGTCCTGTCGACGCTCGCGCTGGGCCTCGGTCTGCCGGTGCTGGCCATGGTGACGCGGCCCGACGGCGAAGAGGCCGACGGCGAGGAAGCGCCGCTGTCCCTCGATGACGAGGGCCCCAAGAAAGGTGGGGGCCTGCTGGCGGCGCTGCCCCTCCTCTTCGCCGTCGTCCTCTTCGTGGCCCTGCCGCAGGCGGGCGCCGAGGGGATCAACAAGCTCTTCTTCGATCAGTCGCTGCAGGTGACGTCGCCGCTGTTCCAGCTGTTCACCGGCGCGGCCAAGCTGATCATCGTCGCCGGCTACCTGATGGCCATCCGTCGCATCCCCGAGGTGCGTCGCGTGTTCCAGTATCACGGCGCCGAGCACAAGACGATTTCCACCTACGAGGCCAACGAGGCGCTGGTGGTCGAGAACGCCCGCGCCAAGACGACGATGCACGCGCGGTGCGGCACCACCTTCCTGGTCATGGTGGCGCTGGTCTCGATCGTCGTCTTCAGCGCGGCGGGCGGTATCCTCGGCGGGCTGCTCGGTGGCGCCACCCTCCCCGGCGGCCGCATCGGGCAGAACGTCCTCTTCTTCCTGCTCAAGCTGCCGTTCTTGCCGCTGGTCGCCGCGGTGACCTTCGAGATCCAGCGCGTCTTCGCGCGCTACTGCACCACCGGCCCGCTGCAGGTGCTGCTCTGGCCCGGCTTCCTGGTCCAGAAGATCACCACTGCCGAGCCCGACGACGCCCAGCTCGGTGGCCCTGGCCTCGCTGCGCGCCGCCCTGTGGCGCGAGGAGGCGCAGGCCGCCGGCGCAGCCCGATCGGGTCTTCGCCGACTACGGCCAGGTCCTCGCCGATCCCGGCTACGCGCGCAGCGCCGCTTAGCGCCCGCCCCCGCGGCGTGCCCGGCCGCCGCTCCAGGCCGCCGCTGAGCCAGAGAGATGACGCACCGCGCGCCGCGACCCCGCGGCGCCCGTCGTTTTGGCTAAGATGCCCGATGGCCGCTCCATGCGGCAAACGCGACGACCATGCTCCCCACCCAGAAACTCGAGGCAGTTGCTCGGCGCTTCCACGAGCTCGAGAGCCTCCTCTGCACGCCGGCGGTGCTGGCCGACCACACCCAGCTCACCAAGCTCAACAAGGAGCGCAGCGATCTCGAGCCGGTGGTCGCCTCCTTCGGCAGGCTGCGCGACACCGAGAAGCGCATCGCGGACAACCGCGAGGCGCTGGCCGACCCGGAGCTGAGCGAGCTGGCCCAGGCCGAGATCCCCGAGCTCGAGGCGGAGAAGAAGCGCCTCGAGGGGGAGCTCTCGCTGCTCTTGCTCCCGCGCGACCCCAACGACGAGAAGAACACCATCGTCGAGATCCGCAGCGGCGAGGGCGGCGAGGAGGCGGCGCTCTTCGCGGCCGACCTCTACCGGATGATCTGCCGCTACGCCGAGGGCAAGCGGTGGAAGCTGGAGGTGCTGACCACCAGCGAGGCCTCGGCCGGCGGGCTCAAGGAGGTCAGCGTGCTGGTCGTCGGCCAGAACGTCTACTCGCACCTGCGCTACGAGGGCGGCGTGCACCGCGTGCAGCGCGTCCCGGCCACCGAGACCCAGGGGCGCATCCACACCTCCACCGCCACCGTGGCGGTGCTCCCCGAGGCCGAGGACGTCGACGTGCACATCGACGACAAGGACCTCGATATCTCCATCGCCGCCTCGGGCGGGCCCGGCGGCCAGGGCGTGAACACCACCAACAGCGCCGTGCAGCTCCGCCACATCCCCACCGGGATGATCGTCAAGTGCCAGGACGAGCGGTCGCAGCTCAAGAACAAGGCCAAGGCGATGAAGGTGCTGCGCAGCCGCCTGCTCGAGCTCGAGCAGCGCAAGCACGATGACGCCGTCTCCGCCGAGCGCAAGAGCATGGTCGGCACCGGCGAGCGCTCCCAGAAGGTGCGCACCTACAACTATCCGCAGAACCGCGTCACCGATCACCGCATCGGCCTCACCCTGCACAAGCTGGAGCGGATCATGGATGGCGACCTGGAGGAGCTCATCGGCGCGCTGCGCAACCACCGCCAGGCCGAGCTCCTCAGGGGCGGCGACGGCGACGAGAGAGGCCCCTCGTGAGCGCGGTGCAGGACGAGGGGATGGCGCCGGGGCACGGTGAGGACGATGCCTTGCTGGTGGCGCTGGTCCTCGACCCGTCGACGTACTCGCGCAATCGCTTCTTCGACCTCCACAACAGCGCCGTCTTTCGCCGGGTGCGCAGGCGCGCCTCCCTGGTGCGCAGCGTGGTGCGTCACGTTTGTTCGATGCGCCGGGAACCGCCCGGCGACGTCCGCGGCGCCGGTGGCGTGCCCGAGTCACTGGAGCTCAGCCTCTCCATCACCCCCGACGACGACGGCTGGTCGCTGGTGACCTACACCGTGCCCCGCCTCGGCCTGCGCCGGCTCACTCGCCTGGAGGCGCTCGAGGTCAGCCTGCTCCGCTTCGCGGTGGCCCGCGCGCGCGGCGGCGAGCTGCCCCCCGACGACGTCGATCGCGCCCGCGTCGAGGACGCACTGCGCCATCTCGCCGAGCCGCGCCGCCTGGACCGCCCGCTGACGCCTTCTGCACCACCGCCTGAAACCGGCCTCTGGGATCCGCCGTAGAGACCACGGAAGGGACGCGCCGATGTGCCTGTTCTGCAAGATGGTGAAGCGGGAAGTGCCAGCCAAGGTCCTCTTCGAGGACGAGGACCTGCTGGCCTTCCATGACATCAACCCCGGCGCACCCACCCACGTGCTGGTCATCCCCAAGCGCCACATCTCGTCGCTGGCCGTGGTGGAGCCCGGTGACGTGGAGGTGCTGGGCAAGCTGGTGGCCTCCGCGCGGCGGGTCGCCGAGGCGACCGGCATCGCCGCCGGCGGCTTCCGCACCGTGTTCAACAGCGGCGCCGATGCCTGTCAGACCGTGCACCACATCCACATGCACGTGCTTGGCGGGCGGCAGATGACCTGGCCACCGGGTTGAGCCGGCGCGGGGCGACCGAGTCGGGATAAGGTCTACGTCGATGAGCCAGGCCATCCGGAGCGCGCCAGCACGCTCGCCGGGAGCGGGCGCGGCGTGGAGGCTCCCTCTTCCGGGCCGCGGGCCATCGTCAGCACGCGCACCGTCCGCTGCCGGGCCGATATCTGCAGCCTCTGGAACGCCATCACCGACACCGAGCGTCTCAACCGCGCGGTGGGGATGGATCGGGTGTCGCTGTCGCCGATCTCCGACTCCTCGGCGGCGCGGTACCTGGCATCCACGCGCCTGGGCGGCTTCTCGGTGCAGTACGAGGAGCGGCCGTACGAGTGGGTGTACCTGCAGCAGTTCAAGGTCCTGCGCAAGATGCGCAACGGCCCGGTGGCCTCGCTGGAGATGTCGTTCGTCCTCGATCGCAACGAGCTCGGCGGCACCGATCTGCGCCTGACGCTGACCATGGTGCCGCGCATCGCGCTCTTGCAGCCCATCGTCCGCTTCCGCGCCGCCCAGAACCTGAAGCGCTTCGAACGCGAGATCGAGCAGCTCGACGCCACCCTGGCCGGCGCCGAGCCGGGCGCGCTGCCGGCGCGCGCGCTGACCCGAGGCACCGCCACCGTGCACGAGTCGGCGCTGGGGCGGGCTGCGAAGAAGCTCGGCGGCATCGACGCAGGTGCCGCCGCCCGGCGGCTCGTCGGGTACGTGCGCGACGCCGGCGACGTCGACGTCTCCCGCATGCGGCCCTTCTCGCTGGCGGAGGAGCCGCCGCGCCGCGAGGTGCTGGCGGCCTGCCTGCACGCAGTGACGCCGGGCTGCTCGACCTGCGCTGGAGGTGGTGCCCGAGCGTCAACGGCCACCGAAGCGTTGTCGCTGGCCTGCTCAGCGATCACGGCCGCTGCCAGCTCTGCGACATCGCCTTCTCGCTCGACCTCGACGAGGCGGTGGAGGCGACCTTCGCTCCCACCCGCTCGGTCCGCGAGATCGATGCCGGCCCGTACTGCATCGGCGGCCCGGCGCGCACGCCCCACGTGGTGTCACAGGTCATCGTTCCGGCGCGCGGCGCGGGCGTGCTCCCGGCGCCCGCCGAGGCCGGGCACTACCGCCTCTTCGTGCGCGGCGGCGCCGCGGCGCAGCTCGAGGTCGAGGCGGGCGCGCCGGCGCAGCTCACCGTGGACGGCGCCGCGCTGCCCAGCGACGAGCGCCTGCGTCTCGGGCTGGGCGGGACGATCACCGTGACCAACGCCGGCGAGGCCGAGCATCACGCGAAGATCGAGCGCGTGGCCTGGGCGCAGCAGGCGGCCACGGCGCGCGAGGTCACCAGCATGCCCGGGTTCCGGCGTGACTTCTCGAGCGACGTCCTGCGCCCCGGCACCGCGCTGCGTGTCTCGCGGGTGGCGCTCTTCTTCAGCGATCTCACCGGTTCGACGCAGCTCTACTCCGACGTCGGCGACGCCGCGGCCTTCAAGCTGGTGCAGGATCACTTCGACTACGTGCTGGCCATCACCGAAAAGCACGGGGGCACGCTGGTCAAGACCATCGGCGACGCGGTGATGGCCGTCTACGCCGACGAGATGGATGGCGTGCGCGCCTGCCTGGAGATCCTCTCCGGCTTCGCCGCCTTCCGGAAGCGAGCCGCGGTCACCGGGCACACGGACGTCAAGCTCGGGCTGTTCTCGGGACCGTGCTACGTGGTCACCGCCAACGGCGTCCTCGACTATTTCGGGCAGTCGGTGAACATCGCCGCGCGCCTGCAGTCCGAGGCGCGCTCCGGCGAGGTGGTGCTCGAGGCGGGCTTCGCCGACGACGCAGTGGCGGCAGGCGTCCTGCCCGAGGGCTGGGTCCGCCAGCGCTACCAGGCGGCGCTCAAGGGCGTCGCCCAGTCGATCGGGGCGGTGCGGGTCAAGCCCGAGTGACCAGGCCGCCGGCCCGTCCCCGGCGCCGCGCTCAGCGCTCGCGCACCTCGAAGGTCATGCCGGCCGCGCGCAGGCGCTCGACCAGGCGCATGCCCATGCTCGAGGCGGTGGTCAGCAGGCCGCCCGGCAGCCCCGGCGCCGGGTCGCGCGCCAGGCAGAGCGCCGACTCGCCGAGCATCTTCGCCGTCTCGCCGTAGCCGGGGTCGTTGTGGCCCGCGACCTCGCCGAGGAGCTTCGGCCCGGCGCCCTGATCGAAGGTGCCGAAGAGGCGGACCTTGAAGTGGCCACGCTCGCGCGCCTCGCGCGACGGCCCGGTGCCCGGCGCCGGCAGCCGCGCCTCGAACACCTTGCGCAGGGGCCCCACGGTGGCGCCGAGGGCGAAGGCGGCCACGCCGGCGGTGATGCCGCTCGCCCACAGGAGCCCGCGCGGGCCTGGCGGGAAGCTCATCGCCTCGCTGTAGCGGAACCCCTCACCGTACGGGTAACCGAGGAGCGCGTTGCTGCGACGCACGATGCGCGTGTTCACCGCCGCCATCACGAAGGGGCCCGTCCAACCCACGTCCGGGTCGTGCCGCACGCCGTGCTGGTCGCTGCCGTCCGGCCCGCGCCGGCCGCCCGGCGGATCGAGCGCGTAGGGATCGCCGAGCACTCGGCGCACGGCGCGATCGCGGCGCGCCTCGTCGAGCAAGGCGAGCATGGAGGCCACGGTGCCGCCGCTCATGCTGCCCTTGTTCTCACCGAGGAAGTACCTGATCGAGTTGCACGGCTGGCCGAACCGCTGGCGGGCGTGCTCCTGGACCATGAGCACCCCGAGATCCGAGGGGATGGAGTCGAACCCGCAGCAGCACACGATGCGGGCGCCATTCTTCTCGGCGGCGGCGTGGTGCGCGTCGGCCATCCGGCGGACCCAGTGCACCTCGCCGGTGATGTCGCAGTAGTCCGTGCCCTGCTCCACGCAGGCCGCCACCAGGTCGCTTCCATGGGTCGCGAAGGGACCGGCGGTGGAGGCCACCACCCGCGTGCGCGCGGCGATGGCCCGCAGCGCAGGCAGGTCGTGTGCGTCGGCGACCTCCAGCGGGACCTCGGCGGCGGCGGGCGACACGACCGCCAGATCGCGTCGCACCGCCTCCAGCTTGTCCCGGTTGCGGCCGCCGATCGCCCAGCGGATCCCCTCGTCGGCGGCGCGGCGGGCCAGGTACTCGGCGACCAGCTTCCCGGTGAAGCCGGTCGCGCCCCAGACCACCACGTCGAGCGGCCGCTCGGCCTTGGCGCTTGTCATGGCCGCCACTCTCGCTCGCGGGCGGTGCGCCGCGTCAGCGCGTCAGCGCGCGACGGGGGGCAGGATGCGCGGTAGCCACTTCTCGATCGTCTGCGTCACCGTCGCGTCGTGAGCGCGGGGCATGGCCGGCAGGGCATCGAGCTCTCGCAACACGCCGGCGGCCGGTGGTCGCTTCTCCTTGGCGCGCGCAAACGCCCGCTGGAAGCCGCCGAAGTCGCGCTTCCAGCTCACCGTCTGCCAGGTCACCACGACGTGCGTCTCCGGAGGACCACCGCCCAGCGCCTCGGCGAGTGGAACCGGCATGCAGGTGTCGATGGAGAGGAGGGCCAGCGGGCGCGCCCGTGCCCGCGCCGCCGCCACCAGCCCGCCCGAGGCGCTGCAGCCCGCCCCGGAGTGACCGGCGACCACGATGCGGGTGCGATCGATGCGTGCCACGCCCGCCAGAGCGGCCTCGGTGAGCTCGATGAAGTGGTCCACGTCGAGGACCGGGAAGCTGGCGCCGCCGGACACGGCAGCGGGCTGCACCGAACCGGGTCCGGCCAGCACCAGGGGCGGCAGCGCGCCGCGCGCCACCCACACGCCCAAGCAGCGGCGCACGGCCCCCTCGTCCCCGCCTCCCAACCAACGATGCGCGACGAGCGCGCGGTTGAGCCCGTGCAGGAACACCACCAGCGGAAGCGGCGCGTCGCCCGCGGAGCCGGCGGGCACGAACGCGCGCCCCTCGTACGCGCGCGTCGGATCGCCCACGTCCGATGCGTCGTAGAGGTAGTCGACGGTCCTGCCGCGCGCGATCACATCGCCGACCTGGCCCGACGCGGCGGGCGCGGAGGCGGCGCCGGACGCCGGGTGCGCGCGGTCGATGCCCGTTCCCGGAGCCGACACAGCCGCCGCGGCGCTCGAGGCCACGTCGACGCTCGAGGCCTGCGGACCGGACCGGCCTGCGCGCCCAGGTGGCGGTGCCGCGCTCGCCGCCCCGGCGGGGGCAGAACGGAAGCACCGCCCCCGGGCGCGGGAGGCTCCCGTGCACACGCGGTGAGCAGCGCGCACACGACCGAGCTGTACCGGAGGGCACCACCGGCACGCGAAGGGGAAGGGAAGACGCAGACGCCACGCATCGCGAGCGCAAAGTAGACAATCCTGGAGGCGGATGGGGAACGCCGCGACATCCGCCACGCGGGCGCGGGGCGCGCAGGACAGAGCAGGCCCTGCGCACGGCTGGCTGGCACGGCGGCTGCTCTAGCCCTCTGCACACAACGGCGCGCCGGGGCGACGAGCCGCGGCGCCGGGGAGAACAAGACAATGGGTATCCTGCTGTTTCTGGTTTTCGGTCTCGTCGTCGGTCTCATCGCTCGCGCCGTCATGCCCGGCCGCCAGTCCATGAGCCTGATCATGACCATGGTCCTGGGCGTCATCGGTTCGTTCGTGGGCGGCTTCCTCGCCTCGCTCGTCACCAACACCCGCGTGATGGACTTCAACACGAGCGGCATCATCGGCAGCATCATCGGCGCGCTGGTGGTCCTGTTCGTCGCTGGCGGCGTGCTCAAGAACCGCGGCGGATGAGCGCTAACGACGCGAACGGCGCCGGACCGCAGGCACACGGCCCTCCCCGGGCGCGGCTCTGCACTGCAGACATCCGCACTCCCCACAGGCCAGCCCGCGAATCCGGCGCCACCCAGGTACACCGACAATATGACGCTCCGCTCGCACCAGAGGGTGCGATGTCGCAAGCAGCAAGCAGGCGTCCCGCGAGGGACGCCTCTTCGCTTTTGTGCGTCGTATGGAGTGGCGGGCCGCGCCGCCCGCCTTCGTCGTCGAGGTGCCGTTCGACCCGGCGCACGGATGGGGCTGCCGCTGGTGGCTGCGCTGGCGCTGTCGGCCGGGTGTGACCGCTCGCGCGAGGTGGCATCCTCCGCCGACACCGCGCCCCCCGCGTCGGTGCGTCCGGCGGCGATCCCCAACGACACCGCGGCGTCGGCTGGAGTGCGTTCGCGGACGCCCGGCCCGTCCCCTGTGTCGAGCGAATCCGAAGACGGTAGGCGCCTTTCCCCGCTGCGCGGCGACTGGCTGGAGAAGGTCGAGGTCCCCGGCTTTGCGCCTGCCAGCGTCTCGCTTCCGTTGGGCGCGACCGAGCCACGGCCGGTCTTGATCGGTGCCCATGGGCGAGGCGACCGCCCGGAGTGGGCGTGCGGCGAATGGCGGGGAATCACCGACGCCTATCCGTTCATCCTGTGCCCGCACGGCAGCCCGGTGTCGGCGCCGGCGAACGCAGGGCTGGCCTACCCGGACTGGGCGTCGCTCGCGCGGGAGGTCGCGCTCGGGCTGACCGCCCTGCGCGCGCGCTACGGCGCGCACGTCGCCGAGGGCCCGGTGGTGTGGGCGGGGTTCTCGCTCGGGGCGCACCATGGCGCGCGCATCGCGCAGGCCGACGGCGCGGCTTGGCCGCTGCTGGCGCTGGCCGAGGGCGGCACGTCGAGCTGGACGCGCGAGTCGGCGATGCGCTTCGCGGCCGCGGCCGGCCCGGGTGCGCGGGTGCTCTTCGCCTGCTCGACGCCGGCCTGCGATCGGGTGGTGGCACCCGCGGCCAGGCTGCTGGAGGGTGCCGGCGTGCCCACCGCGCCCTCTCCGCAGGCAACATCGGCCACCTGGTGGACGACCGCGTGATCGCTGCGGTCAAGCCCGGCTTCGCCTGGCTGGTGGAGGGTCAGCCGCGATGGCGGCCTCCCGGCGCAGCCCCGCCATGACCGGCGCGTCCGCGCTGCTCACGGATCGAGCGGCCTGGACATGACCAGCTCGCCCTCGTGGAGCTGCCCGGTCTCCCGGAAGCCGAGGCCGAGGTAGAACGAGCGCGGACCGCCGGCGGCCGGCACGTACGAGAGCAGCAGCTCGCGCCCGCCGGGCAGGGTGCGGGCGTGGGCCACGGCCAGGTCGATGGCCGCACGGCCGAAGCCGCAGCGCTGCCAGCGGATGTCGATCATGAAGCGCCAGAGGTAGGGCTGACCGCTGTCGTCGTCGGTCATCATCAGCACCAGTCCGACCGGCACCCCGTCCGCGCAGACGGCGCGCAACCACGCGGTCGGCTCGAACTGCGCCTGGGCCACCGAGACCGCGTTCGGGGCCACGAAGCGCTCCTGGCCCGGGCCGAGGCGCAGCGTGCACACGGCGCGGACGTTGTCGCGGGTCACCGGTTCCAGAGTCACGCGGGCGCCCGTCGACGGCTTCTCCACCCCGTCCCGGTCCGCGATCGGTGAGCGTGGCCTCGTCGGGCCAGGCGCGGAGCGTGCGCAGCTCGCCGACCCGCGCGCCGCCGCGCTGCAGCGCGAGGCGCAGCGCGTCGTCCGGCGTCTTACCGTCCGGCAGCGCGAGCTCGGCGGAGCCGGCGTCGGGCCACAGGCGCGCCTGGAAGTCTGCTCCGCTCATCGACCGACCTCGTTCCCCGACGCCCGGTGGGAGCGCACGCACGGCAGCGGTATCACCGCCGCTCCCCACGCGGGTGTCGCAGGATCCTGACCACCGCCAGGCTCCAGGAGCGCCCGCGACGCCCGATAGCCATCCGTGGTCGCCAAGGTAGGTCTTCCCGTACCATGGGCGGCGCTCGATGATCCTGCACCAGAGCCGCCACTTCGTGGTCTCCCGCGACGGACCGTCGTTGCTGGTCGTGATGCGGACGAGCGAACGATTCGACAGCATCGAGGAGATGAAGAAGGCCTTCGGCGAGGTGCACCGCGCCCTGGACGCCGCCGGGCGCGCCTCGAACACGCTGCTCGTCGACACGCGCAGCGCCCCTTCGCGCAACGATCCGGAGTTCGAGGCCACGTTCGAGCCGCTGCGCGTACGGCTCCTCGGCGGCTTCCGCCGCGTCGCGGTGCTGGCGCGGACCCTGTTCGGGAGGCTGCAGGTGGAGCGCCACGCCCGCGAGGACAGCCTGGGCGTGCGGGTCTTCAACGACGAGGCCGAGGCGCGCGCCTACTGCGACGAGCCAACTTCCGTGCGGCGCTCCCGCCCGGCGCGCTGACGCGCCACCGCGGGGGCGCGGGTGTCGCCCGTGTCGCTGCCCGGCGGCGCAAGCTTACGGAACTGCACACGTTTCCCGCGTGAGAATGGGCCCGACTCGAGCGCCCGGCTGGCACCCTCCCTCCTCGGGGCGCAATCGGGTGATCCCGTAAACGCGAATACCATTGATGCCGGATGCCCGGTGCAGCATTTCTTAGCGTGGACATACCTACATTTTTACAGATTCCGGCGGAGGGCGAACCATGAAGCAGATCGTACTGGTGGTTGCGAGCGCAGCGCTGCTCGCGGCCTGCGGCGATGCTGGAGAGTTCCAGGGCCAGGTCGACGTGGACGGCGTGGAGGTCGGTGAGGTGGAGCAGGCCTCGAGCATCAGCGACAAGATCAAGGGCAAGTTCCTCTTCGAGAAGGAGACGTTCCAGGGAAACGGCCGGACCTGCGAGACGTGCCACAGCGGCAGCGACGGTCAGGTGTCGCCTCAGGAAGCGCAGCAGCGCTTCAACAAGAACCCCAACGATCCGCTCTTCCGATCCATCGACAGCGACGACGGGGTCGGCAACAGCTTCGCGCGTCTCCTCGAGGACGCGACGGTCCTCGTGCACATCCCGCTGCCGCCCGGGTGGACGCTGGCCGATGACCCTGCGGCGACGTCGGTGACGCTGGCGCGCGGCATCCCCACCACCAACAACGTGCCGTCGACCGACGACATCTTCATGTACGACGGGCGCAACCTGACGCTGGAGGCGCAGGCCCTCGGCGCGGTGAATGCGCACGCTCAGCCCGGGCGCCAGCCGACGAACATGGAGCTGGAGCTCATCGCCGACCACCAGCAGACCTTCTCGTTCTTCTCGGACTTCCGCATCCGCCAGTACGCCAACGGCGGCCCGGAGCCCACCCTGCCCCAGGGCATCACCCAGGCGCAGAAGCGCGGGCGAAAGTGGTTCGAGCAGACGCCGGGCGGCGTGTGCGCGCACTGCCACAGCGGCCCGATGCTCAATCACACCAACCAGTTCCTGCTCGCGCCGCTACCCCCGGGTTCGCGCTTCTTCACGGCGTTCGTTTCCGAGCTGAACAAGGCCGGCAACGAGGTGAAGACCTTCAACGTCGCGCAGAGCGACGGGACCGTGGTGCAGGTGCAGACGCCGGACCCGGGCCGCGCGCTGATCACCGGCAACGTCGCCGACGTGAACAACTTCCGGATCCCGACCATCTGGGGCGCGAAGGACACGGCGCCTTACTTCCACGACAACTCGGCGAAGAACCTCCAGGAGATGATGGTCCACTACTCGGACTACTTCCAGATCGTCGGACTTCCCGCGCTCACCGCGCAGGAGCAGTCGGACATCATCGCCTTCACGCAGCTGCTGTAGCCGCAGGCGCGCACAGGGCCGCGTCCGTCGCCTTTCGGACGCGGCGCTGGAGCATACGCGCCGCTGCCCCGGTTCGCGGAGCAGCGGTGCAACCTCGCGTGCGCGCTTCCCTCAGCGCACGCCGGGGTGGGCCACCGCGCGCTGGAGCATCTTGCGGAAGGCGGTCTCCTCGCCGCCGCGCGGGCGCCCGTCGTAGCGGTAGCCCTGCGCCGCCAGCGAGGGAGCCTTGGACACGGCGCAGTGCACGGCCGTGGCGTAGCGCGCGAGGTGCGGTTCCAGGGTCGCGTTCGCTGCGGTTGCGGCGCCCAGCTCTTCGAGGACGCTGGCCAGGGGCTCGCAGCCCGCCGGCGGATCCGGCAGCTCGAGGGTCTCGCCGGGGCAGCACTCGGCCCGCGCCACGGCCACGAAGGCCAGCTCGTACCAGCGCAGCATCGCCCACTCGAGCATGCCCTGCGTCGGAGGCTGGGCGTACCCGCTGCGCACCAGCTCGGCGTGCACCACACCGGCGCCCTTGCGCGGGTCGCGATCGGAGCAGACCGCGCCGAGGTTGGGGGTCTCGGCGTGGAACGAGTCGGGCGGCAGCAACGAGGCCACGCATGCGCGGGTGGCGGCGGCGTCCCGGCTCGGCGAGGAGGCCGTTGCCGCGCTCGGCGTGCTGGTGGCGACGGCGGGCGTGACGTCCGCCGCCGTCGGGGTGAGCGAGGGCGCGCTGCCTCCGCGGCCACCGCCGCAGCGGTGGGCGCCGCGTTCGGCGCGACGACCAGCGTGGCTGCGGGGACGGCGCTGACGTCGGCGGCGGCGCTCACCGAGTCGGTGGCCGCGACGGTGGCGCGATCGATGCCGACCCCGATCATCTGACGGCCGCTGGCGACGAATTCAGCGACCGGCTGGACGGCGCTGGCGACGCGCGGATCGATCCTGGAGACGGCGGACACCGCGCGCGGATCGGCGGCGGCGATGGTTGCCGCCGCGGCTGCCAGGACGGCCACGTACGGCCACCGCGCGCGGCGGCGGCGGGGGACGAAGATCTCGTCGCTGACGCGGTCGCCCGAGGTGTCGTGGGGCGTGAGCGTCTCGCGCGAGGGGGATGCCTGCCGCGCCAACGCTGCGGGGACCACGCCGGGGTCTGCGGCCAGGGTGGGCTCGCTGGGCAGCTCGGCCCGCGGGTCGGCCTCGAGACAGGGGTTGGAGTCGAGGGGGCGCCGCACTGCGAGCGGCACCGCCGGCGTGCCGTCCCGCTCGATGGCCGGCGCCGGCACGGACACGCGCTCCAGGGAGGGCGTGGAGCGGCGGAGGCGCGAGCTGCGCGGGCCGTCGGTCTCGAGCCACTGCTCCTCGAGCGACATGCCGCAGACGTCGGTGACCTCGCCGCGTGCGTAGGCCCAGGCCGCCAGCGCGAAACCGAACGACGCCATGCTGCCCCAGCGCGCCTCGCGGTCCTTGGCCAGCGCGCGCCCGAGGATCTCGGCCAGCGCCGCGTCCTCGATGCCGTGGGCGGCCAGCGGATCGGGCTCCCTGGTCAGCACCGCCGAGAGGACCGCGGTCACGGTCGGGCCCTTGAACGGCAGCGTGCCGGTGATGGCCTCGTAGAGCACCACGCCGAGCGACCAGACGTCGGTGCGCGCGTCGAGCGTCTCGCTGCGCGCCTGCTCCGGCGACATGTAGTCCGGCGTGCCGGTGATCGAGCCTTCCACGCCCAGGTGCAGCTGCTTGCCGCTGGCGCCGGCCACGAAGCTGGCGATGCCGAAGTCGACGAGCTTGGGCACGATGCGGCCGCGGCCCTCGCGGGCGATCATCACGTTGTCGGACTTGACGTCGCAGTGGAAGATGCCGCGGGCGTGGGCGGCGGCGAGGGCGTCGGCGATGGGCAGCAGCACGCTCACCGCGCCGATGGGGGAGAGGGCGCCGTCCTCGTCGATGGTGCGCGCCAGGGTCCTTCCCTCGAGGACCTCCATCACCAGGAAGGGCTCGCCGCTGTCGGTGGTGCCGAGGTCGAACACGCGCACGATGGACCGGTGCCCGAGCCGGCTGGTGCCGCGGGCCTCCATCAGCAGGCGCGCCACGATCTCCGGGGTGGCCATCCCCGGGTGGAGGAGCTTGAGCGCCACGTCCACGTCGAGGACGAGGTTGCGCGCCGCCCACACCGAACCGGTGCCGCCCTCACCCAGGCGCCGCAGGAGCTTGTACTTGCACGCGATCACCTCGCCGGCGGCGTGGACATGCAGCTCGTGGGCGTCCGACTCGTCGGGCGATGACATGCCCGGCGCATTCGCAAGCATCGCGCCATGGCCGCGCATCCCGCGGAGCACGCCGGGGCGGCACGGCCGCCGGGCTACCCACATCGAACCCTGCGCTGGCCCGACACGCTGCACCCCGCAATCCGCTCGGGGCGGATGCGGGGTGCGCGGGCGCTGCTCAGAGCGTAGCGGCGTTCGCCCCCCTCGAGATCAGCACTGCGGGTGGTTGAAGCAGTCGCTGCAGCCGCAGCCCTCGACGTACGGCTCGCACACGCCGTCGACGGTGCAGTTGGCGCTGTCCGCGCAGAACGCGTCGGCGTCGCAGTCGTTGCAGACGCAGTCGTCGCCGGCCGGGTCGCAGGTGCCGTCGTTCACGCAGCCGAGGCAGATGCAGTTGCCTGGCGTGGCGTCGGTGCAGGCGCTCTGCGTCTCGGAGCACGTCGGGCCGCCGCCGGAGGAGGACGAGCTCATCGCGCTGCTCGATGCGGCCGTGCTGGCCGCCGTGCTCGCTGCGCTCGACGACGCGGGGCCGCGGCCCACGCCGGTGCTCGCCGAGCTCGGCGCGCCGCCGGCGCCGCCGGTGCTGGCGCTGCTCGGCCCCGGGCCGGCCGCGCCGCCGATGCCGGACGTGTTGCCGCCGCTGCCCTCGACGCTGGAGTTGTCGTCGCCATCGCCATCGCCATCGCCGTCGTCGTCGCTGTCGTCGTCGACCTTGTCGAAGTCACCGAGGACCGAGACGCATCCGCCCTGGGCCACGGAGGCCGAGAGGAGGGCAGGAACCAGCCAGAGCCAGGAAGGGATTCGCATCGCTCAGAACCTCCCGTGGCGCCCACGGATCCGAAACCGACCCAGGGAACGATCTCGCGCCGGCGCGCTCCACGCGCGCCGGTGACGAGGAGGGCGAGGCCACCACCAGCACCAGCCCGAGCGCGGCCGCGCCGCCGCCGGCGACGAGCGACACGGTCGAGGCCGTGCCCAGCGTGTGGTACTCGTCGACCGATCCGTACGCCGTCGGCGGGCAATCGGTGCCGCCGCACTGCTGCACCAGGTCGCGGTGCTTGGTGGCGGCGAGCACGCCGAGCACCGCGCCGACGCCGAGGCCGGCGCCGCCGACGGCCAGCGAGACCCAGCCGATGGTGCGGCCGGTCGAGCTGCCGCTCGACGGCTCGGCCGGCGTGTTCTCCGAGGCGGTGGGCTCGGGCTCCGCGGCCGGCTCGGCCTCCGGCTTGACTGCAGCCTCGGCGACGGGCTCCGCAGCCGGCTCGGGCGCCGGCTTGCTGGCCGCGGCGGGGGCCGCGCCGGTCGCCGGCGCGGGCTTGGAGGCTGCAGCAGCCCCCGCGCCGCCGGCGGCCGGGACCACGGCGGCGACGACGGTGGTGTCGTCGTCCTTGGCCGGCACGCAGGCGCTGGCGATGAGCAGGCCGCCCGTCCAGCGCTTGCCGCGCGGGCGCTCCTTGTCGGCGGTGTTCGCGGCGGGCGGTGCGTTCGGTGCGGTGGCCACGACTGGCGTCGCGCCGAGCTCCACCGGCGTGCCGGGGCCGCCGAGGCCGGCGAGGTAGGCGTCGAGCAGCGTCGCCTGCAGCGACAGCAGATCGCTGGTCTCGGAGGCGGAGCCGGGGACGGTGAGCGCGAGCGCCACGGAGCCGCCGAGCCGCGAGGGCGTCGCGGAGACGACGCCACCGATGTCCAGCGAGCCGAGCTGCTCCTTGGTCAGGCCGTTCAGCGTCAGCTTCACGTCCGTGCCCTCGAGCTTCACATCGGGCTTGAGGGTGCTGGTGTCCGGACGCGTGCCGGTCTTGTCCTCGACCACGTCGGCGACGAAGCGCCCCGCAGCCTTCTGGGCATCGGTGGTGATCCCGGACAGGGCCATCGGGAAGCCGAGCACCGCCGCGCTGTTGGCGATGGTGGCGTCCTTGACCGCGGCGCGCAGGTTGGTGGCCGCGGTCTTCAGCTTCTCCTTGAGCGGCCCCGGCGCCGGGGAAGGCTTCTTGAGCAGCTCGACCAGCTTGTCGACCTTGGCCTCGTTGGCCGCGGTGAGCTTGTCGATGTCGGCCTCGAGCGCCTCGCCCTTCTTGTCGTGCTCGGCCTTCTTGGCGTCGGAGAGTCCGTCCGCATCGCCGGCCGCTTCCTCCTTGGCCAGGGCCGTCTTCAGCTTCCCGATGGATCGCTTCTCGGCGACGATCTCGCCGTACAGCTTGGCGGCGTCGGGGCCGGAGGCGGCGATGAGGTTCGGGTACGACGAGCCGTCGGAGCAGACGCCGGCCAGGCCGTGGGCCCAGGCCTCGGCGGGGACGACCCTGGCCTGCGACCCGGCGTACACCTGCTCGCCGCTGGCGGTCTTCATCAGGGCGGTGGCGTCGTCCACCTTGAGAGCCACCTTCTCCGGCCAGGTGGAGCTCTCGGCCACCGGGGTGGCGCCGAGGAGACGGTCCACCTCGTTCGAGGTGGCGCGCGCGATCTCGGCGCGCCGGACGACCACGCTCAGGCTCGAGGGCTCCTGTATGGCGAACGCGGCGCTGGGGTTGGTGACCGCGGTCATCATGCCGCAGCCGAGGGTCGTCGAGGTGGCTCCGAGGCATGCCAGGAGCACGGCGACGCGAATGGGTCTCTGCCTGAGGGCGCGGGCAGACGACTGCCGTGCCGGGGAGGTGGGCCTCCGGGTCATTTTGAATCCTCCGAGTGGTGCCGGGGGTGCGCCGCACCGCAGCCCCCGTGTCAGCGACCGTGATACGCCAGGGCCGCCTCCTCCTTCCCCCGACATTCGGACGGGTCCGTGCCCGGACCCAGGAGGGTGTGTGGCCTCACGCTGGGGCTGGAACTGCCTGCGTGCGCCCTTGGAGCGACAAACGGGTTGAAACCCTACTGCGAGCGCCGATCCTCTCGCTGCGCCGGGCGGCCTCGTCGCTGCGCTGCTCAGCCTACTGATAGTAGGCTTCCGCTGCTCGCTCCTCGGGCGCCCGGCTCGCTTCGGTTTCGGCGCTCCCGCTACGGGTTTCACCCCGTTTGTCGCTCTAGGATGCCGGCTCGGTGCCCGACTGGACCTACCACCCCTTCTTCAAGCCGCTCCTGTTCCGGATGCCGGCCGAGGAGGGGCGCCGGCTGACCTTGCGGCTCCTCGAGATCCAGGCGCGCACGTCGCTGGGCCGCGGGGTGTTTCGCCTCTTCGGCCACGGGCTGCCGCCGCCGGTGCTGGCCCTCGAGCTCTTCGGCGTCCGCTTCCCCGGGCCCATCGGGCTCGGTCCGGGGATCGACGTGGAGGCCGGGGCCGCCTCGGTCATGCAGTACCTCGGCTTCGGCTTCCTGATGGTCGGGCCGGTCGGCGCCGAGGCCGGGCCCCGGCGCTTCGCGCACGACCCGCGCCGCGTCCGCGATGTCCACGGCCTCGCCGCCAGCGCCTCGCCGGCGCCCCTCCGCCGCCGAGGCGGCGGCGCGCCTGCGTGCCCTGCCTGCCCTGCAGGTGCCGGTGGGGATGGCCATCCGTGGTCCACACTACGTCGATGCCTTGCGCGCGGCTGGCGACGCGCCGGCGTTCTTCACGCTCGCGCCCGACGTCAGGGCGGGCGGGGCCGGCCCGGGCGCGGAGACGCCGGCCGAGCGGGTCGCCGCCGCGGCGCGCCCGGTGCTGCTGCGGCTGTCGCCGGCCTGGGATGCCGAACGCGAGGCGATGCTCGTGGAGCGTGCGCTGGAAGCGGGGATGGCAGGCTGCGTGATCAGCGCGGGCGCGCCGTTCCCGTGCCTGCCCGAAGGTGAGCTGTCGGCGCCGCACCTGCTGCCCCAGACGCTGCGATCCATCGCGCGCATCCGGCGCCGCTTCGGCGAGGCGCTGCCCATCGTCGCCGCCGGCGGCGTCACCACCCCGGAGGCGGCGCTGGCGTGTCTCGACGCCGGCGCCTCGCTGGTCGAGCTCTACGAGGGCCTGATCTACGCGGGGCCCGGCCTGCCTGGGCGCATCGTGCACGCGCTGGAGCATCGAGCCCGTGCGCTCGCCTCGCACTCCTCGCCGCCGTCCTCGGCGAGGTGGCCGCCGCGGCCTTCGTCGACGAGCGCGCTCGCGCCCACGAGTGCGCCGGCCCCCGCCAGTGCGCCTGCGCCTGCCGCCCCCGCCCCCGCCCCGCGTTCGGCTTCCGCCGAGGCGGCGTCGCGCGCCGGGGCGGCCCTGGCGGCGCTGACCGGAGCCGCGCTGGCCGGCTCCGGTCTCTTCGCCATGGTGCTGGCGGCCACCGTGAAGCTGTTGCCGTACGACGTCGCGTACCTGGGCCTCACCGTGGAGGACCTGTGCGCGCGCGGGCAGTGCCGCATCGTCCACTTCATGTCCCACGACCGCGTGTCCTTCGGCGGCGCCATCCTCTCCATCGGCGCGCTCTACGTCTGGCTGGCGGCGGTCCCGCTGCGGCAGGGGCGCGCCTGGGCGTGGTGGACGCTGGCCCTGTCTGGAGCCGTCTGCTTCGCCAGCTTCCTCACCTACCTTGGCTACGGGTACCTCGCCGTCTGGCACGGACGCGCCACCCTGGCGCTGCTGCCGGTGTTCGTCGGCGGCCTGGCGCTGGGATGGAAGGGGCTGTGTGGGCCGCGCGGCCCCGGCGTGCTCCTCCGCCCCGGCGCGCGCGCGTGGACGTGGAGCCGCGCCGGGCTGGGCCGCGCCTGCCTCGGCTTCTCGGCGGCGGGCATGATCCTCGGCGGGCTGACGATCATGGTGGTGGGCATGACGCGCGTCTTCGTCCCGCAGGACCTGGAGTACATGCAGCTCGGCGTGGCGGAGCTGCGGGCCATCAGCCCGCGCCTGGTGCCGCTCATCGCCCACGATCGCGCTGGCTTCGGAGGCGGGCTGCTCTCCGGCGGTCTCACCGTCCTCTTCTGCATGTGGTGCGGCATCCGGCCCGGCGCGCGCGGCCTGTGGTGGGCGCTGCTCGTCTCCGGATCGGTCGGCTTCGGCAGCGCCATCGGCATCCATCCGCTCGTCGGATACACGAGCTTCGTCCACCTGCTGCCGGCCTATGCTGGCGCGCTGGCCTTCGTCGCCGGCATCTGGCTGCTGTACCGGCCGATGTGCCGGGTGGACGGCATCGCCAGCGAGGGCGACGCCGTGGCGCGCTTCCCGGACCTGGGATAGGCAAGGCGGCCATGGCCACGAGGCGAGCGGAGCGGACCCGGTGCGGATGGGCGGGCAGCGACCCGCTGTACGTCGAGTACCACGACCGCGAGTGGGGGGTGCCGGTGCACGACGACCGGATGCTGTTCGAATTCCTGGTGCTGGAGGGGGCGCAGGCAGGCCTGAGCTGGATCACCATCCTGCGCAAGCGCGAGAACTACCGGCGCGCCTTCGATGGCTTCGATGTGCAGAAGGTGGCGCGCTACGGCGCGGCCAAGGTGCGCGCGCTCCTCGGCGACGCGGGCATCGTCCGCAATCGCCTCAAGGTGGAGAGCACGGTCGGCAACGCGCGGGCCTTCCTGGAGGTGCAGGAACAGTTCGGCAGCTTCGCCGCCTACCAGTGGCGCTTCGTCGACGGAACGCCGCTGCAGAACCGCCGGGGCACGATGAAGGACGTCCCGCCGAGGAGCGACGTCTCCGACGCGCTCAGCAAGGACCTCAAGAAGCGCGGCTTCAAGTTCGTAGGCTCGACCATCGTCTACGCGCACATGCAGGCGGTGGGCATGGTCAACGACCACGTGGACGCCTGCTTCCGCCAGGCGGAGTGCGCGCGGCTCGCCGGCCAGCGAGCGCGGGCGCGCTGAGCGCTTCGTTCAGCGGGCGGCGCCCACCACTACCCGATCATGGACTGGCCGGGCGCCAACAACTGGAGCGCGAGCTTCGCCGACTCCAAGCTGGCCATCGCGGTCTACGTCGGCGACTACGACCTCTACGAGGATGCCAAGGGCTACTTCTACTCGCACGTCGCGCAGTCGAACTACCACTCGGCCTACGACGGCAACAAGGTCAAGCCGTGCCTGGATGCCAACGGCAACGCCAGCTCGACCATCACCATCCGGAACTGGGGCGGCTACTGGGGCGCGCCGCAGGTGAAGGCCGACTACACGTTCGTCAATCCTTCCTACGTGACCGACGGCTTCAACGCCGAGACCATTCGCGACCTCGGCCACGTGTCCATGGGCCTGGGCGCCTGGGTCCACGCTGCACGGACCATCCGCGCCCACGGCGATGTGCTCGAGCAGCACGCCTACGACCGCCTGCACGCGGCCTACGTGGTGCACGCCCACCGCGTCCTCACTTACAAGAACACCGGGACCATCCCGGCGCCGGTGCCGGTGAAGGGTGACGGCGGCGGCGCCACGAACCAGAGCTGGTACGGCGCGAAGGCCTTCTTCGGCGGCGATACGCCGGCGGAGGTCACCGCTCTCTGCAGCCACGCCGACGTGAAGACCTATCCTGCCGCGGGCGCGAACCACCTCGTGGCCGAGCCGTTCGCCGACGGAAAGTAGCAGCCGGTCGCGGCTTCGCCTCAGCGCAACGCCGCCACGGCCCGGTGGATCCGCTCCAGCCAGTGGGCCTCACCGGGCGTCGGCGGCGGGTCGCGATCGAACGACACCGGCATGCCGCGCGGTCGCTGCCGGCCGTGCACGCGCAGGTGCGCGGCGGTGATGGTGCCCACGCGCTCCGCCGCGCCGTGGAAGAGCGCCAGCAGATCGGGGCCGACCGCGCGCCGCGGCGAGGTGCGCACCGATAGCTCGGCTCCGCCCGGCAAGCGCGCCTGGAAGCCGGCCACCAGGTGGTCGACCGGATCGAGCCAGGCATCGGGCGCCCCCGGCGTGCCGGCGGCGATCCAGGCCGCGACCGTGGTGTGCTCGGCATCGGTGGCGCCTGGATCGATCCCCAGGTCGAGCCCGCTGATGGCTGCGGCGCGCTGCACCGAGGCCAGCGTGGCGGTGCCGGAGGCGTGCACCAGCTGCGAGGCCGGATCGAGCTCCGGCGCGGCCGGGGGAGGGGGCGCCGCGCGGCGCACCGGAGGCTGGCGTGGCAGGAGGTTGCCGGGGTTCATGATAGGGGCCGGGTCGAGCACGCCGCGCAGCGCGTGCACCGCCTCGACGCCCAGGCCGAGCTCGGCGCCGAGCTTCGGGGCCTTGCTGCGTCCGACGCCGTGGTGATGGCTGAGCGTGCCGCCGGCCCCGATGGCCGCGTCCATGGCTGCACGCCAGGCCGCGTCGTAGCGCGCCTCGGCCTCGGGCACGCTCGGCGCGCTGCCGGCGAAGGTGAAGTAGATGCTGCAGCCGTCCGGGTAGGCGTGGGACAGGTGGGCCATCACGAACACGTGGCGCCCGAGCGCGGCGCGCACGGCGCGGTACAGCTCGCCGAGGCGAGACCACGGCGCGGCCACCTCCATGGTGTCGCTGAAGGCGCCGGCCATGAAGACCGGCGCTTGCCGATAGCTGACGCTGTAGCGGTGGGCCAGCCAGTGACGCGCCGGCTCCTCGCCGAGCGCCTCCGCGCCGAGCCGCGCGGAGATGGCCGTGGCCGCGGCCATGTCGGCCTGGGCCTCGCCGGGGCTGCCCTCGAAGATGAGCACCAGCGTCGAGCGCGAGCCGGGCCGTCCGCCCACCGCGTCGACGATGCGGTTCACCAGGCGCGGCACGCGCAGGGCGCTGCGCAGCGCCAGCGCGCCGGCGCCGGGGAAGAGGCCGCGCGCCTTGGGCTTGTCGTTCGAGGAGGCTTCGCTGGCGGGCGCGCCGGCCTCGGCGCGTCGCGCGCGGCGCCCGGCGCCCATCCGCGCCATCATCGAGTCGAAGGGGTCGTAGAGACGCGCCACAGCCGGGCGCAGGCCGGCCTGGAACATCTCGCGCAGCGCCGTCCAGCCGGCCTCCATGTCGGCGAAGGAGAAGGCGCCGAAGGCGCGCTCGGGCGCGAGGGCGTGCAGGCGCAGCCGCGCCGAGGTCACCACACCGAGCACGCCCTCGCTGCCGATGATCAGCGGCGTGGCGTCGGGGCCGTGCAGGCGACGCTCGAAGCGCACCACCTCGCCGCGTCCGACGACGCACTCCAGCGAGGCCACCATGTCCTCCATCTTCCCGTAGCGCCCCGAGCACTGCCCGGCGCTGCGTGCCGCCACCCAGCCGCCGACGGTGGAGCAGAGGATGGATGAGGGGAAATGGCCGAGCGTGAGCCCGCGGTCGGCGAGCATCTCCTCGAGGGTGATGCCGAGCGCGCCGGACTCCACCTCGAGCGTCGGCCCCTGGGCATCGAGGTGGCGCCAGCGGCTCATGCGCTTGAGGTCGAGCACCACCGTGCGGGCATCGGGCAAGACGCCGCCGCACACGCCGCTGCCGGCGCCGAAGGGCACCAGCGGCACGCCCTCGGCGGCGCAGAAGGCGACGACCTGGGCCACCTCGTCGGTGTTGCTCGGCCAGGCGACCAGCGCCGGGCGGTGCTCGGCGATGCGCCCTGCCGAGACGGCCAGGTGGTGGCGTGGCCAGAGGTCGCGCGCGTAGGCGATGCGATCCGGCGACGAGGCGCTGGTGCGCACGCCGGGCGCGGCGTGCTGGAGGGCGGCGGCGAGGTCCACGCGCCGCGCAGCATAGCGGACCCCACCGCAGCGAGGATCCCAGCGACGCCTCCGGCTCGCCGTGCCGAGCTCGGCGACCAACCGGTGGTGATGGGGATCCGCCGGCGCGCTGAGGATGACGATGGCCGCGCGCCGCCGCCGCGCCGGCCACCCCGAAGGCCCTCCTGGTGGTGGGTCTGGTGAAGCTGTCGCTTGTCGGACTCTCGATCTGGTGACCCGGGCG
>JBBJMR010000541.1:0-2776 GCA_037720395.1 Polyangiaceae bacterium | reverse complement strand
CGGGAGTCCGCGCGCGGCGGCGGTGAACCCGGGGCGCGCGAGTCGTGGTAGGGGGACGCCGATGGATGCGGGAGCCCCGGCGCCGGCGGGCGGAGTCACGGCGTGGCTGCGGCGCCACGCCGGCAAGCTCGTCGCGTCCCTGTTCATCGGCGCGTCCACCGTCTGGATCCTGGCGCGAGGCGGGCTGCCCTTTCTGCCGCCGGGCGCCGCGCTGGCCCAGGTGCGCGGCTGGTCCGTCGCCGCCTTCCTGGCCACCATGCTCGTCGGGCACGTGCTGCGGGCCACGCGCTGGCGCTTCCTCCTGCGACCGGTGGCCCAGGTGTCGATGCGCGACATGGTGGTCGCCACCTGGGTCGGCCTGGGCGCGATCGTCATCGCCCCCTTCCGCACCGGCGAGGTGGTGCGGCCCTACCTCATCAGCAAGCGCGGCGTGCCGCTCTGGGCCGCCGCCTCGACCATCGCCGCGGAGCGCATCTTCGATGGGCTGGCGGTGGCCCTGATCCTGCTCGCCGGTCTGTCCCTGGCGCCGCCGCGCGCGCCCATGCCGGCGCACGTCGGCGACCTCCCGGTGTCGGTGGGCGCGGTGCGCGGCGCGGCGTGGGTGGCCATGGCCGTGTTCGTGTCCGCGTTCGTGGTCATGGCCGCGTTCTACTGGCGGCGCGACCTGGCGCGTCGCGTGGTCCGCGCCGTCGTCGGCGTGTTCTCGCCGCGCCTCGCCGACTCCATGGCCGGCATCGTGGAGCGCCTGGCCGATGGCCTGCGTTCCCTGCCCTCCGCCCGGGCCATGGTTCCCTTCCTGCTCGAGACCGCCGGCTACTGGGCCGCCGCGGCGCTCGGGGTGTGGCTGCTCGGCCTCGGCTGCGGCCTGGAGGGCTTCCGATTCCCCGAGGCGTGCGTGACGCTCGGCGTGGTGGGCATCGGCGTGCTGGTGCCTGCGGCGCCTGGCTTCTTCGGTGCCTTCCAGCTCTCCACCTACATGGCCCTGGCCATGTTCTATCCGGAGGACATCCAGCGCGGCGCCGGGGCGGCCTTCGTGTTCGTCTATTACGCCTGCAATCTCGGCTGGCACCTGGCGGCAGCGCTGGTCGCGTGGTGGGTCGGTCCCGCTTCTCCCCCGGCGAGCGAGGCGGGCGCGGCGCCAGCCCCGCACGCGGCACCCGCGTCCGGAGCCGCGCCCGCGGAAGCACCGCGCTCCTGACCGAGGGCGGGCTTCTTGGCCCGTCCACGTGCCCGCGAGTATCGCTCCTGCAATGCGGCCCATCGCGCACGCCACGCTGGCCATCCTCGCCTCCCTGGTCCTGGCGGCGATGCTGGCCATCGTCACCGACGCACGGGCCGGCGCGTCGTACACGTCGCCGTACACCTACGAGCAGACGTACGGCACCGCGCTGCGCCTGCTGCGCGTCGACCTCGACCTGAAGATCACCGAGAAGGACGCGGACCTCGGCTACGTCCTCTTCGAGTACCACAGCCCGGAGAGCGGCAAGCGCATCTCCAATGGCTCGCTGGAGGTGGTGCGGGCGCGTGACACGGTGCACGTGTCCGTCCAGCTGCCGCAGATGCCGAGCTACCACGAGCAGATGATCGTCGACGCCCTGGCCAGGAAGCTGATGACCGAGCACGGCGAGCCCCCGCGCAAGAAGCGCGATCCCCAGCCGACGCCCCCGCCGCCGGACGGCGGCGCACCCGACGCGGACGCCGGCGCCGGGGCGGGCACCGGCTGAGGTCATTCACGGGGCCCGACAAAGACGCTACATAGCCGCTGCACGTTCTCCGCCCACGCGGGGACGTCGAGCGGCGCGCTCGCTCCCATGCCCCGACTCAAGATCCTCTTCGTCGCCTCGGAGTGCGTCCCCTTCGCCAAGACCGGAGGCCTCGGTGACGTGGTGGGCGCGCTGCCCGCGGCGCTGGCCAGCCGCGGCCACGACGTGCGTGTGGTGCTGCCGCGGTACCGGAGCGCCAAGGCCCACCCGGCACGCAAGCTGGACCTGGCGCTGGCCGTGCCCCTGGGCGGCGGCGAGCGCTGGGGCGCGGTCTGGGAGGCGACGCTGCCCTCCAGCGCGCCCGGCGCCGGGGCCGTGCCGGTGTACCTGCTGGAGAACGACTTCCTCTACGACCGCAGCGGGATCTACGGCGACGCCGGCGGCGGCTACGGCGACAACCTGCTGCGCTACGCCTTCCTCTCGCGCGGCGCGCTGGCGCTGGCGCGCGCGCTCGACTTCGCGCCCGACGTCGTGCACGTCCACGACTGGCAGAGCTCGCTCATCCCGGTCTATCTCGACACGGTCGAGGCGGCGGGCCCGCTCGGGCGCGCGGCCAGCGTGCTCACCATCCACAACCTCGGCTACCAGGGCTGGTTCGACAAGGACGAGCTGCCGGTCACCGGGCTGGGCTGGGAAGTGTTCCACGACCGCGGGCTGGAGGCCTTCGACCGGCTCAACCTCCTGAAGGGCGGCCTCTACCACGCCACGCTCGTCTCCACCGTCTCGCCGCGGTACGCGCAGGAGATCCGCACGCCCGACTTCGGCGAGGGGCTGGACGGCGTGCTCCGCGACCGAGGCGGCGACGTCATCGGCGTCCTCAACGGCATCGACGAGGCGGTCTGGAACCCGCAGACCGACCTGCATCTGGCGGCGCGCTACTCGGCCGAGGACCTGACCGGCAAGGCGGCGTGCAAGGCGGCGCTGCAACGCCAGCTCGCGCTCCCCGAGCGCGCCGACGTCCCGCTCATCGGCATCGTCAGCGATCAGGACGCCGAAGTGCAACTCGGTGATCG
>JBBJMR010000266.1:0-12287 GCA_037720395.1 Polyangiaceae bacterium | reverse complement strand
CATCAAGGACGACGCGCGCTTCGCCGCCCTGGTGGCCAAGGCTACCGCCAGGTAGCGCTTCAGAACGGCGCTTGCTGGGTGAGCGCGTCCCGGGCGGCTTCCACCGTGCGCGCGATGTCGTCCTCGGTGTGCGCGCCGCCCAGGAAGGCGGCCTCGAACTGCGAGGGCGGCCAGTAGACGCCGCGCTCCAGCAGGCCTGCGTGGAAGCTGGCGAAGCGCTTGGTGTCGCTCTTCGCTGCGTCGTCCCAGCCGCGCACCGGGCCGGGATGGAAGAAGAGGGTGATCATCGATCCCACCCGCTGCACGGTGGCGGGGACCGAGGCCTTGCGGGCGGCGGCGAGGAGTCCGGCTTCCAGCGCGGCCCCGAGCTTCTCCAAGCGCTGGTAGAGCGTGGCGTCGAGGAGCGCCAGGGTGGCCAGGCCAGCGGTGACGGCCACCGGGTTCCCGCTCAGCGTTCCGGCCTGGTAGACGGGGCCGAGCGGAGCGATGGTCGCCATGATCTCCTCGCGCCCTCCGTAGGCCGCGAGCGGCATGCCGCCGCCGATGATCTTGCCCAGCGTGGTCATGTCCGGGCGGATGCCGTAGAGCTCCTGCGCGCCGCCGCGCGCCAGGCGGCAGCCGGTCATCACCTCGTCGAAGATGGAGCCCGCGCCGGCCTCGGTGCAGATGGAGACGATGCGCTCCAGGAAGCCGGGCTGCGGAGGCACGCAGCCCATGTTGCCGACCACCGGCTCCACGATGACCGCGGCGATCTCCTTGCCGCGCTCGGCGAAAGCCCGCTCCAGGGCGGGCACGTCGTTGTAGGGCAGGGTCAGCGTGGTGCGGGCGATGGCCTCGGGCACGCCGGCCGAGTCGGGGACGCCGGCGGTGGCCAGGCCGCTGCCCGCCTTGACCAGCAGATGATCGGCGTGGCCGTGGTAGCAGCCGGTGAACTTGATGAGCACGTCGCGCTTGGTGAACCCACGGGCGGCGCGGATGGCGCTCATCGTCGCCTCGGTGCCGCTGGAGACGCAGCGCACCTTGGCCATGCTCGGGTAGAGCTCGATGAGCTTCTCGGCCATCCGCACCTCGAGCTCGGTCGGCGCGCCGAAGGACAGGCCATGGGCGGCCACCTCCTGCACCGCGCGCACCACCTCGGGGTGCGCGTGGCCCAGGATGGCGGGCCCCCAGGAGCCCACGTAGTCGAGGTACTCCTTGCCGTCGGCGCCCCAGAGGCGCGAGCCGGCGGCGCGCGCGATGAAGATCGGGTCGCCGCCCACCGCGCGGAAGGCGCGCACCGGGCTGTTGACGCCGCCAGGGATGACGGCGAGTGCGCGCTGGAACAGGGCCTGCGAGGCAGGGTCGGACATGCGCGCATGGTGCCCCGGCGGCGCGGCACCGCAAAGCGCCTATGCTGATCCAGGTGACATCCGGGGACATCGCAACCGCCGAGGAGCCGGCCGGCGGCGACCGGCCGCCCGCGGCCGCGGTGTTCCAGCTGGCCCCGCGCGCGCACTGGGCCCCGGCCCACAGCGCGCTCTTCGTGGCCGCCGCCGGCTTCGTGCCGGCCATCCTGCTGGCGGTTCTGCTGCGGCCGCTGCACCCGATGATCGGCATCGCCATCGGCATGAGCATGGCCGTGGTGGCCGCGGTGTCCCCGTGCGGGTGGTGGGCGTGGACGGCATCTCCTGGGGCGGCGCTTCCTGGCTATGACCCATCGACAGCGTGGCGCGGAGGACAGGGCGTGGCTCCCGGTGGTCGTGGCTGCGGACGGCACGCGCTTCGACTGCACTGCGTGGTCGCCAATGCGGGCAGATCGGCGCTGTCACCGAGGCCGCGAGCGCTTCGAGCGCATGCGCCACGACCTGGACACCAGCGTGCTCGAGCGCCGCGCGCGGCCTCCGGCGGAGTGGGTGCGCGAGCTGCGCGCCATCGGCGCCGGTGCCCGGGCCGACCACCGCACGCCGGCGGTGCCCGTGGAGGCGCTCTGGACGGCGGTGGAGAGCATCGGCGCCGAGCCTGGCGTGCGCGCCGCGGCGGCGGTGGCGCTGCGTGATTCGCTGGACGTCGCCGGGCGGCGGCGGCTGGCGGAGCTGGCGGAGACCACGGCCTCGCCGCGGCTGCGCGTGGCGCTGGAGGCGGTGGTCACGGAGCGAGAGGACGAGGCGGTCGCCGAGGCGCTGGCCGCCGCGGAGGCGCAGGACGCAGAGGTCGCGCGCGAGCGGGTGCGCTGACGGCGACGAAAGGCTACTGGGGTGCGCCGTTGGCGCCGATGCGCGCGTGGTACGGGTAGCCGAAGCTGGCCAGCGTGGCCCAGTCGTACGGCATGACGGCGGCGTTGCTCCAGTAGTCGCGGTCGTTCGCGGATGCGTCCTGGCAGACGGCGATGCAGCTGGCCTCGACCAGAGGCAGCTCGACGGCCACGAAGAGGTGCTCGCCGTCCACGAGGACCACCGGGTCGGGGAGCGGGGCCTGGACGACGTACGACGGCTGTTGCGCGGGTGCTCCAGCCACATCGACGCTGGCGACCAGCGTGGGCTCGTTGGGGGGCACGGTGTTCGTGGAGACGAAGACCTCGACGTGGTGAGCGGTGGTCACCAGGCAGTCGTCGATGCCGACCAGCTCGTACTGCACGCTGGTGACCGCGTACGGATAGGAGGGAGGCGTCAGACGCACGCCGTAGAGGTGGCCCGCCTCGCCCGGCGCCGGGTAAATGTAGGACGGGTTGTCGCACACCTTGTCGTTGGCGAGGTCGGGCGGTGTCTCGTACCAGCCGGGGGGCAGCGTCTCTCCGCCGCCCTCGCCGCCCGCGCCGCCCGCGCCGCCTTCGCCTGCCGAGCCGCCACCGCCGACCCCGGGCGAGCCGCCGCCGCCGGCGGCACCCGCAGCGCCGGAGCCGGTGCTCGCGGCCGTCGATGACGAGCCCGCCGCGCCGGCCGCGCCGGAGCCGCTCGAGGTACCGTCCGGTCCGGCCGGATCCTCGTCGTCGCTGCAGCCAATCGCGAGCAGGGACGATACGAGGAGGGCGAAGAGGCTGGTGGCGAGGAAGGTGCGGCGCATCCGGATGGTCTACCGGTCTCGCCGGCTGCTGGCCACGAACATCGTGCTCATGCGTCCTGCGGCCGACGGGGTGTCCCGGAGCCGCGGAGGCCGCGCGCAGCCGCTACAGGGCGAGGCGCAGCGGCTCCCCTCAGATCGTGGCCTGCGTCTGGGTGACGCTGGCGCGCGCGCGCCAGCTCTCGATGTCGCGGGGGATGACCAGTAGCCCACCGCCACGCGCGTCGAGCACGCGCGCGCCCTCGGGAGTGAAGCCGAGGCCCACGAACGGCGGCTTGTCCTCGGAGCGCTCGTGGTAGACGCGCCAGGTGGCGCTGCCCGAGTGGGCGTGGCGGCGCAGCACGTACCGGTTGGTGACCAGCCACGGCGCGCCCACCAGGTCGAGGCCCATGGCCACCGGAACGTCGGCCGCCTCCACCGGCTCCTCGCGCACTGCGCTGCGGTCGAACGACAGGACCATGCCCTCGCCCGCTGCCCATGCCTCGCGCCCGGCGCCGCACACCGAGGTGCGCAGCGGCGGCCTGTCGTTGACGCCGACCACGTAGACCACCGGCTGCCAGTCGAAGCCCATGAACAGCGCGCGGGCGCGGGTGCCGCGTCGCGAGCCGACCACCAGGAAGCCGTAGGGCCCGTAGGCCACGCTGCGCGCGTCGCCGGACAGCGGCAGCACCACCGGCTCGCCCCAGCGCGAGCCGTCCATCGACTGCCAGAGCTCGGGGCCGCCGTTGGACTCGTCGGTCTCCGCGGTGACGATGCCGAAGACGCGGCCGTCGTCGACGACCGCCTGGATCTCGCCGACCTCGCCGCCCCTTCCGCTCCGGCAAGGGCATGACGCTGAAGCGCCCCGCGCACCAGCAGCACGTGGGCCGGCCCGACCAGGGCGAATCCGCCGCCGGGCCCGCGGGTGAGCCACGTCGAGGCGGCCAGCCGTGCGGCGTGTTCCAGGGGGACGGTGACCTTGTGCGCGTGGTCGTCGATGAAGTAGTGCAGCCGCTCGCCGAAGCGGCAGAGGATGCGCCCGTCGGGCTGGAACACCGCGCCGCCCGGCGCGCTCGCCTCGGTCACGTTCTTGGGCGGCAGCTCGCGGATGCTGGCGCGCAGCTCGTCGGTGCCGGTGCGCGCCCGCACCAGCTGCGTCGGGCGGAAGGCGGTGGCGGCGCGGTTCTCGATGCCGGCGCGCGCCATCCACGCCGCCGCGCAACGCTCGAGGACGGGCAGCAGCGCGTCGTGGAACTGGGCCACCGAGGCGAAGCGCTCCACGCCCAGGGTCAAGATGGGCAGGAACCCGCGCGCCGCCTGCAGGGTCTCGGTGGCGCCGCGCACCGAGAGCGCCTCGGCGGGCAGGCGCGGCGCCGCCGCGCGCGCCAGCACGGCGTCGAGCTGCTCCAGCGCGCGCGGGTCCCAGACGAAGCCGGGGTGGATGCGCGGCGCGGAGCGCAGGGAGCCGCGCGTGCCACGGTGCCACTCGGCGTCGGCGTCGCCGCGGCACCAGTCGCAGCCACCGAGGATGAACCACACCACCGCCGACAGCGCGTGCACATCCGTCCACGGGCCGATGAGGGCGTTGTGCACGCCGTGCACGGAGAGGATCTGCTCCGGCCCGCCGTAGGCCGAGGTCATCCCGGCCACGGTGCCCACCATCCCGTCGACGCAGGCGATGCCGCAGTCGGAGAGCTTGGGCGTCTCGTCGTCGATGGGGCCGGCGATGAGCACGTTGTCCGGCGTCAGATCGCGGTGGACGACGCCCTCGCCGTGGAGAGCGGTGACCCCCTGGAAGAGGCCGCGCACCAGGCGCAGCGCGCGGATCGGGTCGATGCCGTCGCCGCTGGCGCGCTCGACGCGCTCGGTCAGGGTCACGCCCTCGGTGCCGCCGTCCACGTACTCGATGGCCAGCCAGGGCAGGCGCTTCACATCGCCGGTGGGCACGGCGATGTCGGCGTGCCCCGAGCCGTAGAAGCCGACCACGAACTCGTTCGGCGGGCGTCGCTCGGCGATGCGGCTCAGCGCCACCACCTCGCGCAGGAACAGGTCGCCCGGGTCCTGGTTCAGGCGCTGGAACTGCTGGAAGGTGGAGAGCTGCATGAACTTCACCGCAAAGCGCCTGGGCGTGAGCGGCGAGAGGTCGTCCGAGCGCAGACCTGGGTCGAGCTGGGCCAGGAAGACGGTCGACATGCCGCCGGTGCCCAGGCAACTGACGAGGCGCGCGCCGGTGAAGCGATCGGCGCCGGCCTCCACCAGGGGCGGGCTGTTGCGCGCCAGGTCGCGGAGGTCGGGATGGTTCGTGCGCAGGATGGTCCCCATCAGCTCCTCGTCCGCGGCCTGCGCATCACCGCGCCCTCGCCCAAGCACGCCACGTGCCCGCCCAGGAATGCCGCCCGGTGCGACGTGCCCGCGACCTCGGTGCGGCTTTCCCCTCGACCTCGCAGACTTCCCGCGCGCCGGCGCCTGCCCCTGGCCCGTGGCAGGGCCCCTGCGCAGGGGCACTCCGCGCGGCGCCGCTGGCGCGCCCAGGGCCGGTTTCGTCGCGGCTCGCGAGGGTCACGCGCTCGGTGCCCCGCGGGCACACCCGTTGCTGACCGGCGGAGCGTGGCGGACGACGGACTGGGAATCGGCATGGTGCTGGACCAGAGCTATGCCGAGGAGCTGCTGCGCACGCCGCGCTCCGTGGACTGGCTCGAGGTCACGCCCCAGCGCTGGCAAGCGCGGGGCGGGAGGCAGCGCTGGTTGCTCGACGCCTGCGCGGAGCGCTGGCCGATGGTGCCGCACTGCACGTCGCTGTCCATCGCCGGCACCGATCCGCTCGATGACGCCCTGCTCGACGAGGTGAACGGCTTCGTGCGCCGGCTCAGGGCTCCGTGGTGGAGCGATCACGCGGCCTTCTGTCGCGCCGACGGCAGATGGCTCGGCGAGCTGCTGCCTCCGCCCTTCTCGGTGGAGGCGGTGGCGCACGTGGCCGCGCGCGTGAGCGAGGCCGAACAGCGCGTCGGCGTGCCCATGCTGCTCGAGAACATCGCCTGGTCGGCGGCCATGCCCGGCTCCACCATGACCGAACCCGACTTCCTGCTCGCGCTGCTGCACGCCGCCGGCTGCGGGATCCTGCTCGACCTGGCCACCGTCTCGGCCAACGCCGAAAACCACGGCTACGACGCGCGTGCGCTCATCGATCAGCTCCCCGTCGATCGTCTGATGCAGATCCATATCGGCGGCCGCGTCCGTCAGGGCGGCCGCGTCTGGCCCACCCACGCCGCGCCGGTCACCGACGAGGTCTGGGACCTGTACGCCCACACCCTGGCGCGCGCCGGGCGATTGGTGGCCACCTGCGTGGAGAGCGGTGCGACCCAGCGCGGTCTCGACAAGGCGCTCGACGACGTGGATCGAGCGCGTTCGCTGGCGCGCTGGGCGCTGCTCTCCCGCACCGAAGCTACCTTGATGGCCAGCTGAAGATGGAGCTGGCCGCCTTCTTCCGCGACGTCGTCCCGCTCTTGGCCGGCGCCGCCACCCTGGAGGAGACGGCGGCGCGCGTGGGGAGCGCGCTCGGCGCGATCGAGACCCGCACGCTCGGCCACTATCGCGACGCCTGTCGCCGCGCGCGCTCCGCGGAGCTGGAGGTACGCTTCGGGCTCACCGCCGACGCACTGCGCGGCGACGACGCCAGCGGCTGGGAGGCGCGTACCGAAGCCTTCGTGAGCTCGGCGGCGATGCGCGGCTGGCGTCCCGCCGGATGGGACGAGGCCTTCGTTGCCTTCCTGGCCGGGGAGGCCGCCGCAGGTCGCGTGCCGCAGTGGGTCGCCGAGCTGGCCGACCTCGAGGCGTGCCACCACCGCGTGCGCGACGCCGCCGACGCTCCTGGCGCGGGAAACGAGGGGCCGCTGCGCGTCGCAGCGGCGCTGGAGGTGCGCTGCCTGGCCCACGACCTCTCCGCGTGGCTCGAGGCCGACCCCGACCTGCGCCACGCCCCACCCCCGGCGCTCACCCGGACGCGTGAGGTGGTGTGGCGCGACGTGGAGGGGCGCGTGCGCAGGCGCGCGCTGACCGCCGCCGAGGCGCGTGCGCTCGCCACGGCGACCGGCGACGGTCGCGACCTGACGGAGGCACTCCAGCTCGCCACCCTCCCGGCATCCCCGGCCGCGGCCGTGGCCTCGGCTCGTCTGACGCTGCTCGAGCACGGCATCCTGCTCGGCGAGCGCTCCGCGCGGGCCGAGGCGACGGACGCTGTGGTCCGCCGCCGGGCCAGCGCGCCCGCCCCGACGCCGGTGAGGGACTTGCAGGAGCGTAGCCCGCGCGAAGTCACCCAGCAGGAGCGATGCGCCGCCCTGATAGATGCGTCGCGGCTGCTGCTGGTGCACGGCGTCGGCGAGTCCGCGCGCCGCGCGCTGCTCGAGCAGGTGGTGGCCTTCGCCGCCGCCGACCACGGATCGCTCTTCGCCATGCGCGGCGGCAAGGTGCAGCTCGAGGTGGAGCTCGGTCGCACCGCCGGCGTCACCGATCGGCAGGTGCGCCAGCTGCTGGTGGAGCGGGCGCTGTCCACGGGTGCACCGCTGGTCGTCGCCGACCTGCGCGCCGACAAGCGTCTGCAGGATCGGGTGGGCGACGAGCTGTCGTCGAGGTCGGCGGCGGTCATCCCCGCCGCGTTGCTTGGCGAGACGCTGGCCGTGGTCTACCTGGAGTCCTTGGAGCGGCCTGCGCACGCCTCCACGCCAGCGGCCAGCGACGCGCGGCCGGCCGTTGCGCCGAGCCGCTTCTCGTCCAGCGTCATGGCCTGGCTGGCCGACGTCGGCGAGCTGTTCGCGCTAGGCCTCGGCGGCAGCGCGGCGGCGGCCCGCGAGCGCCGCCCCTCGTTCGAGGAGCTGGCCGCGGGCAACGACCTGGCGGGCATCGTCACCGACGACGCGAGGATGAAGGACCTCCTGCAGACTGCGCTGCGCGTGGCCGACTCCGATGCCACCGTGCTCATCGGAGGTGAGACGGGCACCGGCAAGGAGCTCCTGGCGCAGGTGCTCCACGGCAACAGTCCGCGCAAGCAGAAGCCGCTGGTCGTCCTGCACTGCACGGCGCTGCCGGCGGCGGTGCTGGAGTCCGAGCTCTTCGGCCACGTGCGTGGCGCCTTCACCGGCGCCGATCGCGATCGACCCGGCCGTATCGCCACGGCGCACGGTGGCACGCTGCTGCTCGACGAGGTGGCGGAGATCCCTTCCGAGCTGCAGGCCAAGCTCCTGCGCTTCCTGCAGTTCGGCGAGATCCAGCGCCTGGGCTCGGACCGCACCGAGCGCATCGATGTGCGCGTGCTCACCGCCACGCACCAGGACCTGCCGGCGCTGGTCAAGGCGGGAAAGTTCCGCGAGGATCTCTACTACCGGCTCAAGGTCATCGAGCTGCGCGTGCCGCCGCTGCGCGAGCGACCCGGCGACGTGCAGTTGCTGCTGAAGAGCTTCCTCGAGAAGCATCGACAGGCCAGCGGGCGCACGCTGCGCTGGACGGCGCGCGCGCTGGCCATCCTCGAGAACCACCACTGGCCTGGCAACGTGCGCGAGCTCACGCACGTGGTGGAGCGGGCCTGCGTGCTGGCCACCGGGGAGGAGCTCGACGTCGACCTGCTGCCCTCGGACATCGTGGGGGCGCGCAAGTCGGCCCCGCCTGCGCCGACCTCGCTGCCGGAGGGCACCACCAGCACCGACCTGGAGGCGCTACGCGAGCAGGCCGTCCTCGGCGCCGAGCGATCCTTCCTGGTGCGCCTCCTGGAGCGCAGCGCCGGCAACATCTCCCACGCCGCGCGCGAGTCCGGCATCCACCGCAGCTATTTGCAGCGGCTGATGACCGCGGCACGGGCTGCGGCACGGCTGACGCCGGCGCCTCAGCCCGAGCGCAGCCCGTGCTTGGTGAGCAAGCGCTGCAGGTAGCTCCGGTGGATCCCGGACTCGCGCGCCGCGGCCGAGATGTTCCCGGCGCAGCGGTCGCTGAGCGCCTGCAGGAAGGCACGCTCCGCCTGGGAGATGGCCTCCTCGCGCACCCGCTCCAGCTCCTCGCTGGTCAGCCGGTCGGTGTGTGCCGCCGGTGGCATGGACGAGACTGCGGCGGGCGGTCGCGTGTCTGCGCGCTGCTCGCCGCCGCCGCCGGCGTGGCGGAGCTCCTCGGGGAGCAGATCCTCGCCGAGCTCGCCGTGGTCGCCGCCGAGCACCACCATGCGCTCGACCACGTGCGCCAGCTCGCGCACGTTGCCTGGCCAGTCGTGGGCGGCGAGCAGGCTCCGGGCACGCGCGGACAGGCGTGGCGGTGCGGCGCGTTTCTTCCAGGCGGCCTCGAGGAAGGTGTCCACCAGGAGCTCGATGTCGCCGCGGCGCTCGCGCAGCGGCGGCAGGTCGATCTCGATGACCTTGATGCGGAAGAAGAGGTCCTGCCGGAAGCGGCCCTGCTTCACCAGCTCGGCCAGGTTCTGGTGGGTGGCGCACACCACGCGCACGTCGACCTTGTCGGTGCGGTCGGCGCCGAGCCGCTGCACCTCCCCGAACTGCAGGAAGCGCAGCAGCTTGGCCTGCACCTCGGGCGCGATCTCCGCCACCTCGTCGAGGAACAGCGTGCCGCCGTGGGCGCTGGCCACGCGCCCGGCGCGATCGCGCTCGGCGCCGGTGAATGCGCCCCGCACGTGGCCGAAGAGCTCGGACTCCAGAATGGTCGCCGGCAGGGCGGTGCAGTGCAGCACCACGAACGGCTTGTGGCGTCGTTTGCTGTTGGCGTGCAGGGCACGGGCGATGAGCTCCTTGCCGGTGCCGGTCTCGCCGCCGATGAGCGCGGTGGCGTCGGAGTCGGCCACCTGCGCCACCATGCGCAGGAGGGCGAGCATGACCGGGTCCTGGGTGACGATGCCCTCGAAGTCGTAGCGCCCGAAGAGCTCCGCCTCGAGGAGGGCGTGGCGCTGCTGGCGGGCCTCGCGGTCCACGGCGCGGCGCAGCACGCTCCCGGCCAGCTCGCCGAGGTCGCGCATCAGCGCCACGGCGTCGGCCTGGAAACCGCCGGTGTTGCCGAGGCGATCGAGGTAGACCGCGCCGAAGACCACGCCCTCGTGGAGGAGCGGCACCACCAGCGCCGCGCAGGGCCCGAGCTGGAGGACGCTCTTGTTGGCTGCGAAGCGTGGGTCGTCGAGGAGGTTGTCGGAGTGCACGACCTGCTTTTCCTCGATGGCCTTGCGCACCAGGCTGCGGCTGAAGCGACGCTCCTCCTGGTTGACGCGTTGCTCGAAGTGGAAGTCGAGGCGCCGCACGAACTCTTCGCCCTCGCGCACCACCAGGCACCCGCGGTGGGCCTCGGTGAGCTCCAGGATGCGGCTGAACAGGGCGTCCACGGTGCCCGCCGCGTCCTCTTCGGCGATGAGCAGCCGCGCCATCTCGAAGAGGGCGACGTAGCGATCCACGGCTCTCGCGGCAGGTGCTTGCGAATCGTGAGCGAGCATGGCCATCGCGGCGGGCATTGTCGGCCACGCGCGCGCTGCTTGCCAGGTCCGAGTCGCAACTTGCGTGGAGTGTTGCGGGTGTGGCGCTACATGTTGCAGGGCGCCCAGGTGTAGCACCCCGGGGCGATCCCCCACGCCTACTCGGTTCCGGCGGCGGACGAAGCCCTCCATGGCGCGGCGGCGTGGAACCCGGGGCGTCCGCCGAGCCTTCACACAGACGCGTATGTACCTTCGCGACGAGCGAACGCGTCTACCCGCCTCGACCGAGCGTCTCGCCGGAAACCGCCGGTACAGCGCCTGGAACGCGGCGGCACAGGACATGTATTCGCGTCGTCGCGAGGTGACCGATGACCCAGCGCGTGCGCATCGCAGCCTGCGCGTTCCTGACCTTCGCGTCGGCGGCATGCAGCAGCGACGACGACCCGGGGCCAGTGAGTGGCTCCAGCGGCAGTGGCGCGGCCGGCAGTAGCAGCAGCGGTGCGGCCGGAGGTACCGCTGCGAGCACGGGCGGCGAGGGTGGTCAGAGGGCTGCCGGAGGCGCTGGTGGCGAGTCTCCCAGCGGAGGCGCCGGTGGCCAGGCGGCGAGCGGCGGGTCGGGATCGGGGGGCGGCGACGGCGGGACGGGCGGCGTGGGTGGGACGGGTGGCATGGGTGGGTCGGGTGGCGGAGGCGGCTGCGCGGCCCCGAGCGCGGCCGAGTTCCCAGCGTGCTTTGCGGAGCTCTACTGCGCGCTGCAGTTCGAGCTCTGCGGATGTGTGGAGTCGGACTTCCCGAGCAAGGCCGCGTGCATCGTCGCCCTGGAGGCAGGATGGGCCGACGAGATCGACGACGGCTTGCAGCTCGGTGCGAGCTGGAGCTCCAGCTGTGGAGCAGAGCAGCTCGCCGTGCTCGACGGCTCCACCCGGAAGCAGTTCGAGGCCAAGCCGTGCATCTCGTGCTCGTTGCTGTTCGGTTCGGTCGCAGAGGGCGATCCCTGCAGTGATGACCTCCAGTGCGCCGAGGGGCTGAGCTGCCACGACGGCCTCTGCAGCGCGAGCTGCCCGGGCATGCTCGGTCAGACGTGTGGCGGCGGCGCCCCTGCGTGCGCCCTGTACCTGACCTGCGACGCCGCCACCGCGACGTGCGCGGATGGACCCGGCCTGGGCGAGAGCTGCGCGTTCAACGAGTGTATGGCGGGCCTTTACTGCGACGGCGGGAGCTGCTTGCAGGCAAAGCCCATCGGCGAGGCGTGCTTCAACTACCGGGAGTGCGAGTCGCGCGTCTGCGATGCCGGCGCGTGCGCAGCGGAGAAGCCGCTCATCTGCGACGACTGAGAGGAGTGCGCCCGCGCGGGGGAGCGACCACTCACTTCGGGCAGCAGACGGAGCCCTCGATGGCGACGGGGCCTCCGGCGGGGGGCTTGACGTTGCCGAGCGGGGCGCCGCCGCTCTGGCACACGTAGTCGGGGCGGTGCGTGGCACCGTCGCCGATGTCGCCGACGACCGTGCCACCGCGTGCGGCGCACTCCTCCGCGGTGAGCGAAGGCCGAGAGCCGCCGCTCGGAGGCGCCGGACTCCCGGCGTCCGGCTTCGTCTCGGGCGGCAGCGCGTCCGGTGGCGTCGAGGTGGGCGTGGTCGAGCAGGCCGTGAGCACGAGGCCGAGCAGGAGCGGAGCGAGGGATCGCGAAGCCATCCGCGCACCCTAGGCTGCGGCGCGCTCGCTGTCATGTGCCCGCCGCGCAGCGGGCGTGGTCGTCATCCAGCGGCCGGCCTAGAGCGACAAACGGGTTGAAACCCTACTGCGAGCGCCGATCCTCTCGCTGCGCCGG
>JBBJMR010000540.1:0-2782 GCA_037720395.1 Polyangiaceae bacterium | reverse complement strand
CTGCGGCGCATCGCGCCGATCGACGAGGACCAGGCGCGGGCGCGGCACCGGCGGCTTGCTCTCCGGCACGGCCACGGCCGGTGCGGGACCGGCCGTGGCCGGCGCCGCCCCGTCGCCGAGCGAGGCGGTCACCAGCTGCTCCACCTCGGCGCGCGTCACGTCGCCCACGACCACCAGCACGCTGGACTCGGGGCGCCAGTGCTTCTGGTAGAAGGCCTTGGCCGCGGCCAGATCGATCTTGCGCGCGCCGCGCAACAGGCCGTCGCTGGGGTGGCCGTACGGCGTGCCAGGCCCGTAGACCGCGGCGCTGCTGGCGACGCGCGAGACCGAAGAGGGGTCATCGGCGCGTTTGGAGAGATCGTTCTGCCAGAGCTGCGAGACGCGCTTCCACTCCTTGGCGTCGAAGCGCGGCCGCGCCACCACGTCGGCGAGGAGCTCGAAGGCCGGCTTGAAGTTCTTCTTCAACACCGAGAGCGAGGCGAAGCTCCCGTCGACGCCGGCGTCGACCGAGACCGTGGCGCCGAGGTCGTTGATGGCGCTGGAGAGCTCGAGCGCGTTCCGCTTGCCGGCGCCCTCGTCGAGCATGCCCGCGGCGATGTAGGCCAGGCCGGGCTTGTCCTCGGGATCACGCGCCGAGCCGTGGGGCACGGCCAGCGTCACCGCGACCACCGGCAGCGTGTGCCGCTCCAGGAGCCAGACCTGGATGCCCTTGGCGGTGGTGAACACCGTGGCCGCGGGCGGATCGAACGGCTTGGGCGCGCTCAGCGTGGGGCGCGCGCCGGGATCGGTGCTGGCCGCGACGCTCGGGCTCGGCGGCACCGCGGTGGGCGTGGTCGGCCCACCGGGGCCCATGGTGGCGTCACCGCAGCCGCAGAGGGCCAGCGGCGCGGCGGCGAGCAGCGCCCGCGCACAGAGGCCGAGCACGGAGCGAGCCGCGCTCACTTGGCACCGCCCTTCGGCGCCACCGTCTTGCCGGGAGCGGCGGGGGGTGGATCGCGGGGGACGACGTGGATGATGACCCGCGCGTTGGGATCGAGCGTGGCCTTGGCCACCCCCTGGATCGCGGCCGCGGTCGCGGCGCGGTAGCGCGCCAGGTCCTTGAGCGCGTAGCCCGGGTCGCCCCGGTACGTCTCGTACGTCGCCAGGATGGAAGCGCGCGTGGACACCGACTGCATGCGCGAGACGAAACCGGTCTCGAACTGGTTCTTGGCGCGCGTCAGCTCCTCCTCGCGGAGCGGCGCCGCGATGACCTTGGTCAGCTCGGCGTCGATGGCCTTCTCCAGCTTCTCCAGGGTGACCCCGGGGCGGGCGATGGCCTCGACGGTGAACGTCGAGCCGATGTCGCCCGACTCCTGCACCGCGCCGACCTCCTGCGCCAGCGCCTGGTCGTAGACGAGCGCCTTGTAGAGGCGGCTGGCCTTGCCGTCCTGCAGCGCCACGCTGAGGAGATCGAGCTCGGCGTCCCCGGCCTCGAAGCGCGGCGGGCTGTGCCAGGCCATGACCACCTTCGGCAGCTGGACGTCGTCCTGCAGGGTCTCGCGCACCACCTTGCCGAGCTTCACCGGACCGGCGGTCGCCGCTGCCGGCACGCTGGCGGCGGGGATGGGCCCGAAGAGGCGCTCGATGGCGGCCTTCGCCCCCGCGGGGTCGAAGTCGCCAGCCACCACCAGGGCGGCGTTGCCGGGCACGTACCAGCGGCCGAAGAAGGCCTTCACGTCGGCGACGTTCGCCGCCTGCAGGTCCTCGTGCGAGCCGATCACCGGGTGGTGGTAGGGGTGCCCCTCCGGATACATCAGCTCCGGAAGGCGCAGCTCCACCTTGCCGTAGGGCGTGTTCTCGCTGGTCTGCCGGCGCTCGTTTCGAACCACCTCGCGCTGCGCGTCGAGCTTGGCCTGGTCCATCGACGCCGCCAGGGTGCCGAGGCGATCGGCCTCCAGCCAGAGCAGGAGGGGCAGCGTGTGCGCGGGGCCGATGTCGAAGTAATCCGTGCGGTCCTGGCTGGTCCAGGCGTTGTTCCAGCCGCCCTCCGCCTCCATCCAGGCATCGAACATCTTGGTGGGCACACGCTTGGTGCCCATGAACATCAGGTGCTCGAAGAGGTGCGCGAAGCCGGTGCGCTTCTTCTCCTCGAAGCGCGAGCCGACCTTGTACATGAGGTTCACCGCGCACAGCGGCAGCGAGTGGTCCTCGTGCAGGATGACGGTGAGCCCGTTGGCCAGCGCGTACTTCGTGAACGGAAGCTCGAGCTCCGCGGCGCGCGCCGGGGTGGGTGCGGCCCCGAGGGCGGCCACCGTCAGCGCGCCGACACACCCAGCGCGCGGCCCGGCCCAGCGCGGTGGGGGCGCGGCGGCACCGCTGGCCCGGGCGCGTACGCCGGCAGCGGGCGCATCGGGGCGCGGTGGTCTCCGCGAGGAGACCTCGCTCCTGTCGAGGCTTGGAATGCAGGGCGGAACGCGGGCTGGGGTGGCGGTGGTCCATGGGCTGACGGGGTGCCGGTGCACCCCCCTCGGCCGCGCATGGTGGGTAGGACCACGGCCGAGAAGCAAGCACCTCGTCGCTACCGGGCCGCTGGCCGAGGACGCTGGCCGGGACCTCGACCCGAAGAGAAGACCTCGGTCCGGTCGGTCGGGGCACCCGCGTGTCGGGCCCGTTTCTGACGGAAGTCTGACGGGGATCGAGCAGCACGGTGGCCGGGGTCGTGTCATCTTGAGTGCCATGCTTCACACGGTTGTCATCTCGGACATCCACCTCGCCGAGGCGGAGCCGGGTGATGGGTTGTGGA
>JBBJMR010000265.1:0-12342 GCA_037720395.1 Polyangiaceae bacterium | reverse complement strand
GGCTCGGCGCGCAGCTGCTCCACGGCCACCGCCACCACGTCGCGCGACTCGACGAGCCTGGCCTGGGCGTGCCCCACCGCGCCCTCGCGCTGCAGCCCACGCGCGCGCAGCCAGGCGTCCATGCGCTGGAAGCCCTGGCAACAGTGATCCGTCTCGGCGATGGGCACGGTGCGCGCCTCGCCGTCGACGACCACCACGCACGGGTGCTCCACCGAGTACGGCACGCCGGCGATGGCCTCGGCGAGGTGCATGGTGGTGTTCTCGCCGTGCGTCACCCCCAGCAGCAGCACCTGCCCGCCAAGGTCGTGCAGCCGCCCCACCGGGCTGTCGGGGCCGTGCGGCGGCGCCAGCGGCTGCGTGGCGCAAATGCGCGAGGCCTGCGGGCCCTCGGCGGCGAAGGAGCCTCCCGGGTGGTCGCTGCGCAGCACCCCCGGCTGCCGCCAGAAGGTCTCCGCGGTGATCCCCATGTCCGTGGTCGGCGTGGACGTCGGATCGTAGACGCTCTCGCCGTCGGTCATCGTCGGCATGACCAGCGTCCCCTCCGGCCCGATGGCCGATCGCAGCGCGGCGATGAGGCCCAGCGGCCCACCCCGCACCGGCGCCACGGCGCGGAACGAGGTGTGCACCAGCAGCGCTGCGCCCCGGCGCACCCCGAGGCCCTCCAGCTGGGCAGCGACCTCGGCGACTTCCATCTCCCGCCGTCCGTCGCTCGGGCGTGGGCGCGCTTCCATCGAGGAGGACGTAGCATGCCCCGGGTGACGAAGCGCTCCGCCGGAGAGGTGCTGCTCGAGCTGCTCTCCTCGACGTGCTCCGGCAGGACGGTGACGTGGCCGCTCTGCTCCGCATCGCCGGGCGCACGGCCCCGGTGGCTGCGCCGGCAGCGGCGTCGCCGCCGCCGTCCACGACGCCCGCCACGACCTCCGCCACCGAGGTCGGCGCGGTGGCCACCGCGAAGCGTCCGACGAAGGCGCCTGGCCGCAACCGCTCGCTGGACGCGCTCCAGGTACACGCACCGCGAGCGCGTGGGAGGCATCACGGTGCTGGTCGCGGCCTCCCTCCTCGGCATGCTCGTCAGCGGGATGCTCGAGGAGTGGACCATCCCCTGACCCTGGCGCTGGTGCTCGGCGGTGGTCTGGGCGCGCTCGGGGCGCGGTCTTCGGGAGCGTGCGACGCGCGCCGCTGCTCGGCGCGGTGTGTGGCGCGGTCGCGGTCGACGGCGCCGTGCTGGCGGTGAAGCTTTGGGCCGGCCTGCGCGGCCTGCCCGGCACGCGCCTGGAGCTGGCGCTGGTGATCGCCATCGGCGTGCTGCCACCGGCGTGCGCCTACGCGGCGACACGGCACCGCCCGCGGAGCCTTGACGCTCCGCGCTCGCTGCGGCGGGTGAATCAGTCGCAGGTCGCCGCCTGACAGGCCGAGAATTCCTCCGGGCAAGCAGCGACCACGCAGGCGCCACAGTCCGGCCCGGGGCAGACCTCCGGGCAGGCGTTGAAGCCGCAGTTGGTGAAGTCGTTGACGGCGCGCGAGGAGCCCTCGCAGGTGTCCAGCCAGCAGGCCTCGTCGGCGATGGCGTCGGCGGCGGTCGCGGTGCAGTTCAGCACCTCGCCGCACGTGCTCGTGCCCGCATGCGCCGGGCCGGAGCCGGGCATGGTGCAAAACTCCGCCGCGGCGTCGAGGCGCGGGTAGTAGCCGCCCAGGATGAGGCACATCTCGTTCTGCTCCTTGGACGGCCCCTCGACGACCGTCTTGGAGGAGGTGTTCTCGTAGTCGCACTCGAAGTCGATGGCCTGGCCGGCGCGCACCTTGACCGGTGTCTCCAGCACGCGGGTGTGCAGGTCGTCGTAGCCCTTGGACTCCAGGAAGAGCTGCGGCGCGTCCAGGTCGCCGCCGGAGATCCAGCCGCGCAGCGCGGTGCCAAGCCTGTGGGTGTGCGGCAACAGGTACAGCAGCTCGATGTCCTCCGGGATGTCGCAGTGCATGCGCGCCGTCCACTTGCCTCCGGCGGGGATGGAGATGTCGCGGTCGTAGAGGAAGAGGCTGCCAGCCTCGATCTCCAGCGGCGCCTGCGCCCACCACAGGTTGAGCCGGGCGTCGGCGTCCACGCGCTGGCCGGTGGTGTTGACGAAATGGATCTCGACGCGCAGCACCTGGCCGCTGGCAAAGCGCATGCCCACCCCGTCGGGATAGTGGCTGGTCGCGCGGGGCGACTGCTCCGAGTAGACGAAGGGGCCGGCGATGTCGCCGCAGTCGAAGTAGCCGTCGTCGACCTCGGCGGCGGCGACGTCCTCGCGGTAGGCGATCATGTGGTGCGCGCCGGCGGAGTAGGAGTGCTCGAGCTTCTCCACCTCCACGGCCCCCTCGGGCAGCACGAAGCGCCGGCAGACGTGCACCTCGCCGCCCGACTCGACCGGGAAGGCCATGGCCAGCTGCGCGCCCTCCCCGGCGGCCGGCGCCACCAGCGCGTCGCCGCCGGAGGGGCTCGACGGCGGAGCGCCGTCGTCGTCGGAACAGGCAGCGAGCAGGAGCGAGGCGGCGAACAAACGGGTGACGGCGAGGGCGGGGCTTCGCATCGATGGACCTCCGGCGGGCACCGGCATCACGAGGATGGCGGCGTTTGGTTAACAGCGTTAAGTGTCGGTACACCGTAAACCGAACGCCGGCCCCGTCAAGGTGCGGTGACGCCCTTTTTCCTGCTCCCGGCTGGCACGCCACCGGAGGCGCAGGGCGCAGCCGGCTGGCGCGCTCCGACTCGGGCACGTCCGGAAAGTGAACGCTGTTACGGTGCGGAGAGGCAAGCGCGTGGGATCGAAGGAGCGACGGGAGCGTGAGCGCCAGGAGGTGCGCCAGAAGATCCTCGAGGCCGCGCGCGAGATCCTCCTCGCCAGCGGCGCCGAGGGGATGAGCATGCGCAAGGTGGCCGAGCGCATCGAGTACTCGCCGACCACCATCTATCTGCACTTCGCGGACAAGACGGCGCTGCTCGAGGAGCTGCTGCGCAGCGACTTCCAGGCGCTCGGTGCCCAGTTCCAGCGCATCGCCAAGGTCGGCGATCCGGTGGAGCGACTCCGCCAGGCAGGGCACGCGTACATCGAGTTCGGGCTCGGCCACCCCAACCACTACCGGACGATGTTCTCCGTGCCGCCGGCGAAGAAGAGGCCCGACGACCCCGACCGCGGCAACCCCGATCACGACGGCTACGCCTTCCTGCGCAGCCTCGTCGAGCAGGCCATCGCCGAGGGGCGCGTGCGCGGCAGCCTGCGCGACGCCGAGCTGGTGGCGCAGACGCTCTGGGCAGGCGTGCACGGCGTGGTCTCGCTACTGCTGGCACGCGGCGAGGACACCTGGGTCACCTGGCGCAGCCGGAAGGCCATCGCCGACCTGATGCTCGACACGCTGATGGAGGGGATCGCCACCCCGGCGCCCGCGGGCCGCCGGCGCGCCGGCGAGCCTGCGCCGTCGGCCCCGCCTGCACCCGGCAATCCCGCCGCGCCGCCGGAGCGACCGACGGCCCCCCGAAAGGCGCCGGCGGGCAAGGCGCGCCCGCGCTCGACGTAGTCATCCGCGCGGGATCCGCGCACTTGGCACCTCGACGAAATAAAAGCGAAGACAGGTGTCGATCGCCGGCCCACTCGATTGACGTGCTGGCGGGACGAGGCTCCTGCCCGCCCCCCACGAGGAGACACCCCCATGCGTTACTTCTGCCTGTTCAAGCCCGACACCACCTCGCCGCCGCCCACCCCGGAGCGCGTGGCGGCCATCAACAAGTACATCGCCGACTCCTACGCCGATGGATCGCTGATCACGACCGACGGCTTCGCGCCCAGCCCCAAGGACGTCCGCGTCCGGCTGGCGGGCGGCAAGCTCACCGTCACCGATGGGCCGTTCGTGGAGGCCAAGGAGCTCGTCGGCGGCTACGCGATCATGGAGGCCAGCTCGCGCGAGGAGATCATCGCCATGACCAAGCGTTTCCTGGAGCTGGTCGGCGGTGGCGAGAGCGAGGTGCACGAGCTGGCGGCGTCGCCGGCCGGCCAGAAGCCGCGCTGAAGGCGCGCCGCACACGGCTGCGAACGGATCGTTCGCGGGGCACGCCTCTTCGCCCCGGCGCGGAGCGGCCCGACGATTGCTCGTGCGCGCGGGCATGAACGAACGATTCCTTCTCTTCAGGTGCGCCTGGGGTCTCATCGCTGACTCCCGACGACGGCCATCCGCTGTCGGCCACGGACATGCTGCAGAAGTTCATGTTCGGATGCTCGCCGTTCGAGGCCGACACCCACCTGCGCGTCGACGAGGTCTACATCCGCTGGTAGGCGCCCGCGCACGCGGGTCCTGTGGCCACGACCCGTGCGGATCGCACCACAGCGTGCGACACCGATGTCAGCTGGATGTCCGCGGGCGCCACCACGACGCGCGCCATTTTCCCGCAATGGTGTGCCCGCCGCCTGGACCGGCCCTTGCAGCCGACTGGGACCATGGCGTCCAGCTCGAGCCGAGCCCGCGGTTGGAAGGCGTGCCTCTTTGCGCTGGGCGGGGTCGGCGCCGCCGGTTGCTCCGAGCCGGGCTGCGGCCTCGGCGTGAGCATCACCGACATCATCCACGACGACTGCGCCTCCGACGACGATTGCCCGGACGGCGCTGTCTGCAGGGAGGGCTTCCTCGGCCAGTTCTGCCTCGACGGCGGGGAGTGCTCGGTGACCAGCGAGTGTGGGTGCGGCGCCACCTGCACGCTCCGCGAGGAACCCGGGGACGTCGGCGTCACGCGCAAGACATGCGAGCCCGACCCCGGCGGCCCCGTCTGCACAGGCAGCACCGGCCCCTCGACGTGCCTGCCGGAGGCCGAGGCATGCACACTCGACATGGATTGCTGTAGGGGCAGCTGCCGCGGTTTCGTGTGCCAGCCTCCGGTGACCTGTGACCTCGGTGGCGCGCCTTGCCGCGCCGCGGACGACTGCTGCTCGGGCGAGTGCGAAGGCGGCACCTGCACGGCGGCCAAGTGCCCACTCGGCCTGGGCCCGCAGTCCGTCGCCGACGACCAGCACGATGTCGAGCGGCTCGTCGCCGACGACACCAGCCTGTACTGGATCGCCAGCGGCCAGCTCCGCCGCGCCGACAAGCTCGGCGGGCAGTCGACGGCGCTCGCCGACGGCGCCCGCCCCTCCTGCCTGGCCCGGGTCGGAACGCGGCTCTTCTGGCAGGGAGACGACGACCGCATCTGGAGCCTGGCCGAGGGCGAGATCGAGCCGGTGGCCTGGAGCTCGAGCCCCGGCGCCTGCGTGCACATGACCTCCAGCTCCGAGGGCGTCTTCTGGATCGCCGACGGCGGAAGGAGACCGGGACGGTGCTCGGCACCTCCAGCGTGGCACCGGCCGAAGGCGCGCCGCTCGCCGAGGGCTTTCCCATCAGCGAGGCCAGCCGCATCGCCGCCGACGACGATCGGGTCTTCTACAGCGCCGGTCCCGCCCTGCTGGCGGTGCCCGTCGGGGGTGGCGAAGCGACGACCCTGTTCGAGGGCGAGGCGTGGTCCACGCTGGGCCACGCGCTGGCCGTCGATGAAACACGCGTTTGGTTCCAGGCCGCGCCGCAGCTGCGCTGGGCAGCCAAGAACGGGGCGGGCAGCGTCGAGGTCACCGAGAGCGAGCGCCTGCAGGGCCTCGCCCTCGACGACTCGCACGTCTACTGGCTCGACGATCGCCTCTACCGGATGACCCAGGCGGGAGGTGATCGCACCTTGCTCTCCGGTGCGCCGAGCTCCAGGCGAATCACCGGCAGCGACGTGCTCGTCGACGACGGCTGCGTCTACTGGATCGAAGGCGAGCGCGTGCGCAAGACGGCCAGGTAGGCGCGCCGCAGATATCGATCGGCGCGCAGGGTCGTCCGAGCGACGCCATGAGGTCGACGGTCAGCGGAGCAGGTCCGCGGCGCGCCACAGCCACACCTCGTCGACAGGGCGGAAGCCGAGCCTGGCCGCCAGCCCCATCGAGCCGGCGTTGGAGACCTCCGCGCCCCAGATCGGCCTCCGCCCCGCGGCCGCGTGAAGCTCGGCGAGGCTAGCTACCGCGGCGCCGGCCAGCCCGCGGCGCCGGTACGCGGGCAGGGTGTCGATGGAGATGTCCCAGAGCGTCTCCGTCACCGAGCCCGCGTAGCAGAACGCCGCCAGAGCCTCCCCGGCCAGGGCGATGGCCAGCGGTCCTGCCTGGATGGCCTCCTCCAGCTCGGCGCGCAGCTCGGCGTCGGGCACGGAGGCCAGCCGCGCTGCGTCGGACGCCTGGAGCAACAGCGACGGATGTGGCGCGACGTTCTCGAGCGCGCCGGGCAGCTCGTGGATCACCGCGCGGCGCGCGCCGGCTGGCAGGGCCGCCCAGCTCGCCACCGTGGCCGCGGAGGCGATGACCTCGGCCTCCGGATCGGCCTGCGCCGCCTGGCGAAGGAGGGCCATGTCGGCAGGGCCGACCACGAAGATGCTGCTGTTCAGCCCGGGCGGGGTGGCGGCGACGAACGCCTGCGGCGGCCCGAGGACCGTCACGCCGCCCTCGAGGAGCGCGGCGCGCACCTCCACGTTGGCGGGCGTATCGCTGACGGACCGCAGCCAGGCTTCGTGCACGCAGCCACGCGAGCGCTCGCCCTCGGTCTGCGCACGCGCCCGGGAGGTGACGCTCTCGCCACGCGGCCGGCGCGGGTAGAGCGCCCCGATGCGGGCGCGGATCCCATCGTGGGCAGCGGCCAGCGCGCCGGTGGCCGTCGGGCTGGGGATCATGATCGCTCAGCATGCACCTGTCGCGCGCTGGGGGACGCAGCTCGCCGCCTGGCTGGCGGCGCTGGTCCTCCATCTCTGGCTGCGCTCGCGAACACCCGTATCGGAGCGGATGGCGACCGTGCTCGCCGCGCTCGCCTTTCTGGCCATCGCCTCCACGCTGCTCGCGCCCGGCATCGACGGCGTGCACCGTTGGCATCGCGTCGGGCCCATCCAGCTCCACCCGTCGGCCCTGCTCTGCCCTGCCCTGCTGGTGCTCGCCGCGCCTGGACTGCGCGGTTCGTCCCTTCGCACCCAGCTCGGGCTGGTGCTGGTGCAGCTCGTTCACCTGGCGCAGCCCGACGCCGGTCAGGCGACGGCGCTGGCGGCAGGCGCGGTGGCGCTGCTCCTCGCGCAGGAGGTGCGGCCCGCTGCGATCGCGCTGGCGCTCGTCCAGGTCGCCGTCGCTGCACTGGCCTGGCTGCGGCCCGACCCGCCGGGTCCGATGCCCTTCGTCGAAGACATCGTGGTCCTCGCGTTCACGCTCGGTGCTCCCGTGGGCATGCTTGCCATCGCCGCGCTGGCCGCCCTGGTGGCGTCGCCGTTCCTGCGCCGGGGCCAGGCCAGCACCGGCGACCCGATGCGGCACGCATCCCGGGCGCTGGCCGCGTACCTGGGCGCCTCGACCGTGGTGCACCTGTTCGGAGAGTTCCCGGTGCCGGCGCTCGGTTTCGGCGCGTCGCCCGTGCTCGGCGCCTTCCTGGGGCTGACGGCGCTGCAGCGCCTGCGCCGAGGCCGAGCAACCGACGGCGGCGAAAATCCTGCTGGCGAACGCGGCGACCAACGCGCAGCCGGCTGTGGTAAGCCCACGCCACCATGAGCCAGAAGAAGAAGATCGCCCTCATTGGCGCGGGGAACATCGGCGGCGAGCTCGCCTCGCTGTGCGCACGCAAGGAGCTCGGAGACGTCCTGCTCTTCGACATCCCGGCCAAGACCGACTTCGCCAAGGGCAAGGCCCTCGACCTGGAGCAGAACAGCGCCATCATCGGCTACGACGCGCACGTCACCGGCACCTCGAGCTGGGCCGACTGCGCCGGCTCCGACGTGGTGATCATCACCGCCGGCATCCCGCGCAAGCCCGGCCAGAGCCGCGACGACCTGGTGGCCACCAACCTGCCCATCATCCGCAACGTCGCCGACAACCTGAAGCAGCACTGCCCGGACGCGTTCGTCATCGTCATCAGCAACCCGCTCGATGCCATGGTCTACGAGCTCAAGCGTCGAACCGGCTTCTCGCGCGAGAAGGTGGTGGGCATGGCCGGCGTCCTCGACAGCGCCCGCTTCCAGCTCTTCCTGGCGCGCGAGGCGGGCGTGTCCATCAAGGACGTGCGAGCCATGGTGCTCGGCGGCCACGGCGACGACATGGTGCCCATCCTCAGCGCCTGCACCGTCGACGGCGTGCGCGCCACCGAGCTCATCTCCAAGGAGAAGCTCGAGGCCATCGTCACCCGCACCCGCAAGGGCGGCGGCGAGATCGTCAACCTCATGGGCACCAGCGCCTACTACGCGCCTGCCTCCTCGGCCGTGGCCATGGCCGAGGCCTACCTGCTCGACCAGAAGCGCCTCCTGCCCTGCGCCGTCTACCTGACCGGCGAGTACGGCTACAAGGACCTGTACCTGGGCGTGCCGGCGATCATCGGCGGCACCGGGGTGGAGAAGATCATCGAGCTCGAGCTCACCGCCGAGGAAAAGACGATGCTCGCCACCAGCGCCAAGAGCGTGCAGGGCATCGTCGACCTGGTGAAGTCCGCCGCGGACTGAGGCGGCGCTGCCGCCTGGGCGACCGGCGAAGGGCCGCTGGGCATCGGACAGGCACGCAGTGCCGGGGCGCTGGTGGAGAGCGGCCGTTCGTGTTCCGATCGCGCCGTGCGTTCAGGTAGCAAGGCCGCGGGGCGATGGAGCCGGCTTCGTCGCCGCGGCTCGATGGTGGTGATCGCCGCCGCCAGCGTTGGCGCGGTCGGGTGCGAGGATGGCGGCCAGGCGCCGCGCACGCCGCAGGCCACCGCGTCGTACGGGCCGGGTGGCGGGTACGGCACCTCGTATGCGTCCCAGTACGGCTCCTCCTTCACGCCCTCGTATGGATGGCCCCCGCCCGGCCAGCCCATGCCTTCACCGGCGCCGGAGCGGCGGCGCCTCGACCTGTCGCTCGACGTCCCCACCGCCGCGGCGACGCCGCTGCCAGCGTGGCTCGACACGCGCGACCCCTTCGCCGGCGGCTCCGGAGCGGAGCGACGCAGCGATGCCACGAGCGGCGGCGCCCCCGTCGCGACAGCGACGCGCCAGCTGCCCGCGACGCACCTGCTCATCGCGCTCTCGGTCGAGAAGATCGGCAACCACGCCGCGCGGGCCAACGCGGCGCGCAAGGTCCTGGCGGGGCACGGCGCGGTGAAGCGCAGCGACAACCTCTGGGAGGTGCCCAGCGACGGCCCGGACAAGAGCGCCGACACGGTCCGCGCCGAGCTGACGAAGCTGCTCTGCTTCGACGACCGCGCGGCCCTCTTCTTCGCCGACGGCGGCCGCATGGTGAAGCTGGAGGTCGCCGGCGAGCAGCCCTGCGAGGGCGGCAAGTAGTCAGCTCATGTGACGGATGACCTCGGTGGCAAACTCCGAGCACTTCACCTCGCGCGCACCCTCCATGAGGCGGGCGAAGTCGTAGGTCACCGTCCTGGCGCCGATGGCGCCATCCATGCCCTTGTTGATGAGGTCCGCGGCCTCGTTCCAGCCGAGGTGGCGGAGCATCATCTCGCCCGAGAGCACCACCGAGCCGGGGTTCACCTTGTCGAGGTTGGCGTACTTGGGCGCGGTGCCGTGGGTGGCCTCGAAGATGGCGTGGCCGCTGACGTAGTTGATGTTGCCGCCCGGCGCGATGCCGATGCCGCCGATCTGGGCGGCGAGCGCGTCGGAGAGGTAGTCGCCGTTGAGGTTCAGCGTGGCGATGACGTCGAACTCCTTGGGGCGCGTCAGCACCTGCTGCAGGGTGATGTCGGCGATGGAGTCCTTGATGCGGAGCATCTTCTTCCACTTGCCGCCGCCGTGCGTGTCCCAGAGCTCGAGCGCGGCCTGGACCTCGGCCTTGAACTCGGCCTGCATGTCGGGCGGGGCCATGTCGTAGCCGGGCTCGATCTCGCGGGCGTTCTGCTCCACGGTCATGTCGGCGTTCTTCTCCTTGTTGCCGAGGATCCACGACTCGCGCTCGGTCACGATCTGGCCGCGGAACTCGCGCATGGCCAGGCCGTAGCCCCAGTTCTTGAAGGCGCCCTCGGTGAACTTCATGATGTTGCCCTTGTGCACCAGGGTCACGCTCTTGCGCTTGGCCTCGAGGGCGTACTCGATGGCCGCACGCACCAGGCGCTCGCTGCCCTCGCGGCTCACCGGCTTGATGCCGATGCCGCTGGTCTCCGGGAAGCGGATCTTCTTCACGCCCATCTCCTTCTGGAGGAAGGCGATGACCTTCTTGACCTCGGCGGTGCCCGACTCCCACTCGATGCCGGCGTAGATGTCCTCGGTGTTCTCCCGGAAGATCACCATGTCCACGGCGCTCGGGTCGCGCACCGGCGAGGGCACGCCCTTGTACCAGCGCACGGGACGCAGGCAGACGTAGAGGTCGAGCAGCTGGCGCAGCGCCACGTTGAGCGAGCGGATGCCCTTGCCGATGGGCGTGGTCAGCGGCCCTTTGATGCCCACCAGGTACTTGCGGTACCCCTCCACCGTTCCATCGGGGAGCCATTCACCGAAGGTGGTGAACGCCTTCTCACCGGCGAAGACCTCGTACCAGGCGAGCTTCCTCTTGCCGCCGTACGCCTTCTCCACGGACGCATCGAAGATGCGCTGGCTGGCGCGCCAGATGTCCGGCCCGGTGCCGTCGCCCTCGATGAAGGGGATGATGGGTTGGTCCGGCACGTCGAGGCTCCGAGAGGAGGCCTCGCCCCTGTCGAGGGTGCCGGACGTGGACATGGTGATGGGCTCGCCCGCGCTGGGCTGCGGAAATGACGGCGGCATAGGGCCGGCGACGCTAGACGACGCGACCCGACGCGGCAAGCTCGCCTCCGGTTTCCCGGTGGAGCGAGCGAGTCTGGCCGCAGGGCGTTACTGCACGTCGGTCTTGCAGCCGAGGACGATGTTGATCTTCGCGCCGGTGTCGGACTGCACCGCATCGCACGTGGCCGGGCAGAGCTCGATGGTCGTGGGCGTCACCGGGTTGTCGTAGAACCAGCCACCGGCGGCGGTGCACTGCGACGCGTCCTGGACCTGCTTGATGGTCTGCGGCGGGCCGCCATCGCCGGCGGTGTAGGTGACGTTGACCAGCTTGGGGTCGATGGGGCTGCTGGGGTCAGTCGGCTCGGGCATGGCGAAGGCGCAGGAGACGACGGACTCCTGGATGGCCTTGAGCGCGGCGAGCAGGTCGGCAGCGGCGTTGGCGTTGCCGATGAAGAAGCCCGTGTTCGTGCCGCCGGCCATGGCGATGGTGTTCATCGTATCCTCGCCCGAGCCCTGCAGGCCCACGGCGAAGGTGAGCACCCCGTCGCTGGCGTAGGCGGCGGCCGCGTAAGCGGCGATGTCGTCGGGGTCCTCCTCGCAACCGTTCGGCTCGCCGTCGGTGACCAGGATGACCACCGCCTTCTCGGTGGGATTGGCCGCGCCGTACGTCACCGCCCACTGGGTCGCACCGGCGAGCGCGGCGGACATCGGCGTATCGCCGCCGGGGCCTTCATTCTGATAGGCGGTCACCAACGCCGCTTCGTGTGCGGGGTCCGACAGCAGGCCGACATCGACCTCGGGCTGGGCGCAGGCGTCGGTGCTGCAATTGTCGGAATCGCAGTTGCCGTTGGGCCAGAAGCGCAGGGCGACCTTGAGGTCGTCGGCGGCCGGGTCCTGGAAGAAAGCGACGAACGCTTGCTCGGCGTTGTCCCACTTGTTGTTGTCATCCATGGACCCGGACTTGTCGACGACGATGTACATCGCCACCGGCTGCAGCTTGGCCTCGTCACTGGTGTCGGCGCACTGCTCGAACCCGCCGCCGCCGCTGCCGCCGCTGCCGCCGCTGGTGGGGTTGAGCGTGCTGCCGTCGTCGTCCGACGAGCCGCCGGGGTCGCCGGACGCGGCGTCCTCCGTGCTCTGGTTGGGGTTCTCGAACCCCGAGCCGTCGTCGGCATCGCCGCATGCGTTGACAGCGCCGAGCGCCACCAGGCAGCTCAGCGAGACCAGGGTCACGGTACGGAAGCGCGTCATGGGGGTCCTCCAGGCGCGGTCGGGGCCACGGCTCCCTGGTCGCACCAACGGTGAACGCGAGGCAGCACGAAGCGCACCACCAGAATGCGTGAGCCCCGCGACTGGAGCAATCCAGTGTTCGCGGACTTCGATCGTTTCGTGCCTACATGCACCGAGGATCGGGTCACCTCCACCTGGATCGGACCGGATCCATATGATATGGGTGCGCCTCAGATGCTCCTCCGCGCGCCCACAGCAGCCCTCCGGCCGGATCGATCTCCGTTCACGGCACGAGAGGAGCGAAGTCGCCTGACGGCGCTTGGACAGGAGCGAAGTCGCCTGACGGCGCT
>JBBJMR010000264.1:0-12346 GCA_037720395.1 Polyangiaceae bacterium | reverse complement strand
CCTATGGGGGCGGGGGGGCTGTCCCTCGAGCCCCTGCCCATGGCCGCGCTGCGCCCGCTGCTGCGTCGCGCGGCGCGGGGGCTCACGGGATAGCGGCCGCGCCGGCCAGCCCACCGCCGCCAAGTCACGCTCCACCGCGGGCCTGGAACGCGCCTATGCTCCGCGCCCATGTCCGACCCCGTAAGGCTCGAGCGCCGCGGCCCCGTGGCCGTGCTGACCATCGACCGCGCTGACCGGCGCAACGCCCTGTCGCGCGACGCCTTGCTGGCCTTCGGCCGCCTCGGCCGCGAGCTGGTCGCCGATCCCGAGGTGCGGGCCATCGTCATCACCGGCGCCGGCGACAAGGCCTTCTGCGCCGGCGCCGACCTCAAGGAGCGCCAGGGGATGAGCACCGACGAGGTGCGCGTCCAGGTCGGCCTCTATCGCAGCGAGCTCGGTGTCCTCGACCGCAGCCCCAAGCCGGTGGTGGCCGCCATCAACGGCGTGGCCTTCGGCGGCGGCATGGAGGTGGCGCTGATCTGCGACCTGCGCGTCCGCGCGGCGCACGCCGAGCTGGCCCTGCCCGAGACCACGCTGGGCATCATCCCCGGCGCCGGTGGCACCCAGCGCCTGGGGCGCGTGGTCGGCGAGGCGCGCGCCAAGGAGATGATCCTCCTCGGACGGCGCCTGAAGGCCGACGAGGCGCTGGCCTGGGGCCTCGTCAACCGCGTCACGCCGGTGGGCACGAACGTGCTCGACGACACGCTGGCCTTCGTCGAGCCCATCGCCCACGGCGCGCCCATCGCTCAGGCAGCCGCCCTCGGCGCCATCGAGGCCTCCTACGAGGTGAGCCTGGAGCGCGGCCTGGAGCTGGAGCGCGTCTTCTACGACGAGACACTGCGCAGCGAGGACCGCCTCGAGGCGCTGAAGGCCTTCGCCGACAAGCGCAAGCCGATCTTCCACGGCCGCTGATCGACAGACCCCTCTCCCTTCAGGGAGAGGGCAGGGGTGAGGGAGCAGCGATGGCGCTCCCCGCAGCGGCCACGCCGCAGCCCTCGGCACTCGGCACAAGGCTAGATCCCATCGGTGGGTGGGTGCGTCTGGAAGACCTTGTCCTGGATGCGCTTGCTCATCCAGACCTTGTTGTGGGCGTCGACGATGACCGCGCCGCAGTCGTCGATGGATTCCACCAGCGCCAGGCCGCGCTCCGGGCCGAGGATGAACACCGCGTCGTCGATGGCGTCCGCGGTGAAGGCGTCCTTGGCCCAGATGGTGACGCTGCGGCTGGCGGTCGCCGGCCAGCCGGTGCGGGGGTCGATGATGTGGTGGTAGCGCTTGCCGCCCTCGATGAAGAAGCGCTCGTAGTCGCCGGCCGTGGAGAAGGCGTGGTCCTCGACCTCGATCATGGCGAAGAACTCGTTGGGGTTGGCGTGGCGCGGGTCGCGCACGCCGACGCGAAACGGGTGCCCGTCCGGCTTGCGCCCGCGCACGTAGAGGTCGCCGCCGGCGCGGATGAAGAACCCCTTCAGCCCTTCCGCCAAGAGGACGCGCGCGGCAGCGTCCACCGCGTAGCCCTTGGCGATGCCGCCGAGGTTGATGCGCTGCTTGGCGCCGAGGCGCACCGAGCGCGCCGCCGCGTCGACCTCGATCTTGCGCCAGTCGATGAGCTTCCTGGCCGCGTCGACGGCGGCCTTGTCGGGGATGCGGTCGAGCTTGTCCTCGTCGAACTTCCACAGGCCCTTCATGGCCTCGAAGGTGATGTCGAAGACGCCGTCGGACTCCCTGGCGATCCACAGGCTCTTGCCGATGACCGCGAACGTCTCCGGCCCCAACGCCACCGACGCCTTGCCGGCGGCGGCGTTGATGCGGCTGACCTCGCTGTCCTCGCGCCAGGTGGTCATCAGCGCTTCGAGGCGCCGCACCTCGTCGAAGGCCTTCTGCAGCTTCGGCTTCAGCGCGTCCTCGGGGACGTCCGGCGAGGTGTAGGCGGTGATCACCACCTGCGTCCCCATGGCCTTGTCCTCGAGGGTGACCTGCTTGAGGGCCCTGGCGCCGCCCGCGCTCGACGCGGCGGAGGCCGCGGCCGACCCGCTCGATGGCCCCGTCGGCGCCGGCGTGACGCTCGAGACCTGCGGCAGCCCGGCGGCGCTCGGTTCGCCGGGGGCCGGGTCGCAGGCGGGGGCGCCCGTGACCGCTGCGATGACGGCCACGACCAGGGTAGCGAGCGGAGCGCGGCGCGAGCGCGACATACCGGCGCGCATCCTATGCAGTTGGCGGGCGCCGTGCGAGCCCCCGGCTGCTTCTCTTGGTAGCCTCCGGGGATGTCCGCCGATGCCGCCCGCATCGCGCGCGACGTCGACGAGCTCGCTCCGTTGCTCGTCGACGTCTCCACGCGCATCCACCAGAACCCCGAGCTGCGCTTCGAGGAGCACCGCGCCGCGGGCTAGCTCGCCGATGCCTGCGAGGGCGCGGGCATCGCCGTGGAGCGCGGCACCGGTGGGCTGCCCACCGCCTTCCGCGCGCGCGCCGGCAAGGGCGGCGGTCCGCGGGTGGCCATCCTCGCCGAGTACGACGCGCTCCCGGAGATCGGCCACGCTTGCGGCCACAACCTCATCGCCGCCGGTGCGCTGGGCGCCTTCCTGGCACTGGCGCGGCAGGCGGAGGCGCTGGGCGGCGCGGTGGAGCTCATCGGCACCCCGGCCGAGGAGGGCGGAGGCGGCAAGATCCGCCTCCTCGAGGCCGGCGTCTTCGAGGGCGTGGACGCGGCGATGATGTTCCACCCCTTCGATCGCGACCTGGTGGCGCACCTGGCGCTGGCCAGCATCTGGATCCAGATGCGCTTCAAGGGCACCCCGTCGCACGCCGCGCTGGCGCCGTGGGAGGGCAACAGCGCGCTCACCGCCTGTCTGGAGACCTTCCGCCTCATCGATTCGCAGCGCGTGCACTTCCGCGACGGCGTGCGCGTGCACGGCTTCGTCACCAACGGCGGGCAGGCGGTGAACATCATCCCCGAGCTCGCCGCCGCCGAGTTCTCGGTGCGCGCCAAGGACCTGGTGGAGCTGGCGCGCGTGCGGGCCATCGTCGAGCGCTGCGCGCACGGTGCGGCGCTGGCCTGCGGGGTCGAGGTCGAGCTGGTGCAGCGCGAAGGCTACAAGGACATGCGCAACAACATGACCCTGGCGCGGCGCTTCGGCGCCCACCTGCGCGGCCTGGGCCGCGAGGCGGCCGAGGGCGACGAGACCTGCGGTGCCGGCTCCACCGACATGGGCGACATCTCCCACGCGCTGCCTTCCATCCACCCCTGGATCGCCATCTGCGACAAGGGCCAGACCACCTGCCATCAGCACGCCTTCGCCGCCTGTGCCGGCAGCGAGCGCGGCATGCAGTCCATGCTCGTCGCCGCCAAGGCGATGGCCATGACCGCCGCCGAGCTGGTGGCGCAGCCGGAGCTGGTGCGCGCCGCGCGCGCGGAGTGGGAGGCGGCCCAGGGGTAGAGAGCTCGAGATGCGTCCGAGAAGGGGTGGGTCCCATCCATTTCCCCCGCCTTGAAAGGCGGGGCACGGCTGGTGGGACCCGCTCCTGAGTCCCTCGATCACTCGAAGCCCGCCCTTCGGGCGGGCTTGAGGTGGGTGCGCGGCGGCTAGGACCTCGGGGCCGGAAGGGACGCGCGTTCCCGAGTGCCGAGGAGAGTTAGGCCAACAGGGCGGCGGTGTGCGCGAGGATCTTGCAGCAAGGGCAGCGAGCAGCACGACCGGCCTCTGAAGCCTGGGAGCCCTGCGCAACGCCAAGCCCGCCCGTCAGGGCGGGCTTCTGGTGATCGAGGGACTCGGTATCGCTGCAGCTTGTCGTGCCCCGCCTTTCAAGGCGGGGGAAAACAAAGGTCTCAGTTCCCGAAAGCTGGCCGGTCTTTCCTGGGATCAGGCGTCCGCTTCCTGCTCGTCCTCGTCGACCACGAAGTCGTCGACCAGCCCGGTGCCGCCCTCCACCGGGATGGCGCGCGCCAGCGCGACCTTCTCGAGCATCACCGCCAGGTCGACCCAGTTGCCGACCGCCGGCAGGCGCGTTCGCGAGCCGTCCCAGAGGTCGACGCGGATGCTCGTCTTCCGGGCGGCGCCAGCACCGGGCTTGGCCGAGGGCAGGAGCATGCGGTCGATCTGCTGCCATTGCAGGCGGCGCACGCGCGGCCAGCCGAGCGACAGGAGCTCGCGTGTCTCGATACCGTCGGGGTGCACCACCACGCCGCGCATGCTCTCCCGCGCCAGCGCCGCCGCGGCGCTGATGCCGAGGATGATGGCGCACACCGACGAGGAGATGATCCTGCTGCGGTCGCCCTCGACCACGTAGTGGAAGATCCAGCTGTTCGAGGGCGCGTTCTGCCCATAGAGGATGACGCTGCAGATGAGCACCGCGGCGCCCACGTAGAGCAGCGTCGCCCAGCGTTCGCGGATGGGGGGGCCGAACGAGACCGAGTCCGCCGGCCGGTAGGTCATGTCGAAACCCGGGGGCCGTGAGACGCGCGCCATGCCCCCAGTCTACACGCGAGCCCCGAGGACGCTTGGGTCCGCGGCGGTCATCCGTGGTGGGGATGCTCGGTGCCGGTGGGCAGCAGCCGGCGCCGCTGCTCGTGCTTCGCGAACTCTCGCGGAAGTGCTCGAGCTACTTGCACTCCGAAGCCATGGCCGGCTTCTCGCGGAAGTGCTCTAGGCACCACGGGGCCAGGGTGTCGGTGAAGTCCGCACACGGCACCGCCTCCGGCTTGGAGCCGCTGCGGTCCTTGGCCAGGCCAGCCTTGCACTGCTCGCAGCACTTGGTGCGCATGTCCTCCGCCGAGGCCTTGACCTCCTCGGCGCCGGTCTTCTCCTTGTCGCCGTGCTCCGTAGGGCCCGGCTCACCGGTCTGGATGTCCGCGCCGGTGTCGTTGGTGACGTCGGCAGCCTCGACCTGCTTCGGGGGACCACCGCAACCGCCCGCGGCGGCCACGAGGAGGAGGGCGAAGGAGCACGAGACGATGCGGCGCGCGAGGGTCATGGACCCGATCCGTACCAGCAGCCGGCGGCCGGCGCGACTGCGTCTGCGGATCCAGTCCATTTGGGCTTGGCATCGTGACACATTCAGCGATCTTCGCGGTCGCCGCTGCGGACGCGGTTACTCTGCCGGCGATGGCCAACCCCCTCGCCAACGTCCCGCCGCCGGCGGCGCGGCCGGGCTTCGGCGCCGGCCTCAAGGCCTTCTTCGGCGGCATCGCGTTCGTGGCGCGCAATCCTTCGGTCTGGCCGCTGGCCATCGTGCCGGCGCTCCTCGCCGCGGTGCTGACCACCGCGCTCGCCGTGGCCGGCGTTTCCTGGTTGCCGGGGTGGGTGGCGGGGATCATCGGCCCGCCTCAGGGCACGCTCGGCTCCGTGCTCGGTTGGCTGGCGCAGATCGCCGCCGCGGTGCTGGCGGTGGTGGTGGCCTTCGTCATCGGCTTCGGCCTGGCGCAGCCGCTGAGCGGTCCGGTGCTCGAGCGCCTGGTGCGCCGCGTCGAGGCCACGCTGGGCGCGCCCACCTGGCCGCCGACGAGCACGATGGTGGACGTCGCCCGCTCCCTGCAGACGGTCGTGGTCGGGTACGCCTTCGCTCTGCCGGCGCTGGCCACCCTCTTCGTCATCGGGTTGATCTTCCCGCCGGCGATGGTGGTCACCGTGCCGCTCAAGGTGCTGGTCACCGCGCTGATGCTGGCCTGGGACGCGTGCGACTACCCGCTCTCCATCCGCGGCGTCTCGGTGGGGACGCGCGTCGCGTTCATGAAGCGCAACGCCGGCGCCATGGTCGGCTTCGGCGCGGCGCTGGTCGTCGTCGGCTTCGTGCCCTGCCTGCTCCTGCTGGTGCTGCCCTGCGGCGTGGCTGGCGCGACTCGCCTCATCCACGACATCGAGCGCTTCGAGGGCCGGCAGACGCGCTGAGACCGCCGCTGCCTCAGCCGGCCGTTTCGCGCGCCACCAGCCTGGCCAGCTCGTCCATCAGCCGCGCGGTGACCGGGCCGCGCCGCCCGTCGCCCACGGGTCGCCCCTCGAGCGTGGTCACCGGCAGCACCTCGGCGGTGGTGCCGCAGACGAAGAGCTCGCGGACCAGGCGCAGCTCGTGGATGCCGACGGCCTCCTCGTCCACCTCGACACCGGCGCCGTGCGCGGCCTCGAGGACGGCGGCGCGCGTGATCCCGGAGAGGATGTGCGCGCCCTCGGGGTGGGTGCGCAGCCGGCCGTCGACGAGCGCGAAGAGGTTGGTGCGCGTGCCCTCGGTGAGCGCGCCGTCGCGGACCAGCAGCGCCTCCCAGGCACCGGCCTCGGCGGCCTCCTGCGCGGCGAGCACGTTGGGCAGGAGGTTGATGCTCTTGATGTCCACCCGTCCCCACCGCTGGTCCGGGCGCACGATGGCCGCCGCCCCGTCGCGGTAGAGCGCGGGCGGCGGCGCGCCGAGCGGCCGCGCGGTGACGAAGAGGGTGTGGGCGCCCGACGCGGGGAAGGCATGCGCCCGCGTCGCCGCCGCGCCGCGCGTGGCCTGGGCATAGATCACGGCATCGGCGACCTGCAGGCCGTTGGCCTGGAGCAAGGCGCCCTGCACCGCGTCCCAGTCCACCGCCGGAAGCACGAGGCGGATGCCGGCGGCGCTGCGCGCGAAGCGGGCCAGGTGCTCGGCGCGGCGAAACGGTCGGCCGCCGTAGAGGCGATACACCTCGTAGACGCCATCGCCGAAGAGCAGCCCGCGATCGCCGATGGGCACCGATGCCTCCGCCGCCGGCATCAGGTGCCCGTCGAGCCAGACCATCTCCCGCATGCGCGCCGAGCGTAGCGCGACCGCGCGCGACGCGCCGTGCAGCAGCCACCGCACACCGCGTCTGCGCCTGGGGCGCGCGGAGGCGCGTGCTAAGCTGCCGCCCCTGATGCACGATCGCTTCCTGCGCGCCTGTCGCCGCGAGCCCGTCGACGTGACCCCGGTGTGGTTCATGCGCCAGGCCGGCCGGTACATGGCCGAGTACCGAGCGCTCCGGCAGAAGTACACGCTGCTCGAGATCTGCAAGACGCCGGAGCTGGCGCTGGAGGTCACCCTGCAGCCCCTGCGCCTGGGCATGGACGCGGCCATCCTCTTCGCAGACATCCTGCTCCCGCTCGAGCCCATGGGCGCGTCCTTCGAGTTCGCCAAGGGCGAGGGTCCGGTCATCCACCAGCCGGTGCGCTGCCAGGCCGACATCGATCGCCTGCGGGTCATCGACCCCGAGGAGAGCCTGTCCTACGTGCTCGACTCGCTGCGCCTCATCCGCGGCGAGCTCTACGGCAAGACGCCGCTCATCGGCTTCGCCGGCGCGCCCTTCACCATCGCCAGCTACCTGGTCGAGGGTGGCAAGTCCTCCGACTACCGGCGCACCAAGCAGATGATGTGGAGCGAGCCCGCCGCCTGGAACGAGCTGATGACCAAGATCAGCGAGGTGGTGCGGCGCTTCCTGCGTGCCCAGGTGCGCGCCGGTGCCCAGGCGGTGCAGCTCTTCGACTCCTGGGTGGGCTCGCTCTCGCCCGACGACTACAGGAGCCACGTGCAGCCGCACGTGCGCGGCATCCTCCAGGACCTGCAGACCACCGGCGTGCCGGTCATCCACTTCGGGACCAACACCACCTCGCTGCTCGAGCTGCAGCGCGAGGCTGGCGGCACGGTGCTGGGCTGCGACTGGCGCTTGCCGCTCGGCGAGGCCTGGAAGCGCATCGGCCACGATCGCGCCATCCAGGGCAACCTCGACCCGCTGCTCCTCTGCGCGCCGGCCGAGGTGGCCACCGAGCGCGCCGGCAGGGTGCTGGCCCAGGCCGCCGGCCGGCCCGGTCACATCTTCAACCTCGGCCACGGCATCATCCCCGAGACGCCGGTGGACACGGTGAAGGCGGTCATCGACTACGTCCACTCGCGGCCCATCTCGGAGCTCTCCATTTTGGCCATGACGGAGGCCATGACGGAGGTATGAACGCGCGCCGCGTCCTCGTGGCCGGGGGCGGCATCAGCGGCCTGGCCGCTGCGTACCGCCTGCTGGAGACGGCGCGCAAGGAGAGCCGGGCCCTGGAGGTCACCGTCCTCGAGGAGCGCACGCGCTTCGGCGGCGTCATCCACACCGAGCGCCACGGCGACTTCGTCCTCGATGCCGGGCCGGATTCGTTCCTGACCACCAAGCCGCAGGCCCGGGCGCTGTGCCAGGAGCTCGGGCTCGGCGCGGAGCTGATCGAGACGCGCAGCGAGAACCGCCGCGTGCTCGTGCGCCACCAGGAAGGCCTGCACGAGCTGCCCGAGGGGCTGATGCTGGCCATTCCCACCCGCATCGTCCCGCTGGTGCGCAGCCGGCTCTTCACCTGGTCAGGCAAGCTGCGGATGGGGCTCGATCTGCTCATCCCGCCGCGGCGCGACGAGGCAGACGAGTCCATGGCCGGCTTCCTGCGCCGTCGCCTCGGCGCCGAGGCCCTGCTGCGCCTCGGCGAGCCGCTCATGGCCGGCATCTACGCCGGCGACGCGGCGGAGCTCAGCATCCGCTCGACCTTCCCGCAGCTCGTCGAGCTGGAGCGCCGCCATGGCAGCCTCATCCGCGGCGCGCTCGCGCAGCGGCGCGCGGCGCGCGGCAAGCCGGCGCCGGCGGCGTTCAACGCCCTGCGCGGCGGCATGGGCGAGCTGCCGGCGGCGCTGGTGCGCGCCATCGAGCAGCTCCGCGGGCGCATGCTGCGCGGCCGCCGCCTGGTCGCCCTGACCCGCAGCGGCGACGGCGGCGCCGGTGGTCGTTTCTCCGCGCAGGTCTCCGGCGAGGCCGGTGACGAGCTCTTCGCCGCCGATGACGTGCTCCTGGCGCTGCCGGCCTTCGCCTCCGCCGACGTGCTGCAGCACCTCGACGCCGAGCTCGCCGCGGAGCTGCGCGGCATCCCCTACCTCTCCTCGGCCACGGCCGTCCTCGCCTATCCGCGCAGCGCCGTCCGCCACCCGCTGGATGCGCTCGGCCTCATCGTGCCGCGCGATCAGGCGACGCGCGCGCTGGCGGCGACGTTCATCAGCAGCAAGTGGGAGGCGCGCGCGCCCGCGGACGCCGTTCTCCTGCGGCTCTTCTTCGGGGGCAGCCGCGACCCCGACGTGCTGCACCACGGCGACGACGTCCTGCTGGAGCGGGCGCGCCGGGAGCTCCGTGCGCTCCTCGGCATCGACGCCGAGCCGCTGTTCGCCCGTGTCTTCCGGTACGAGCGCGCCAGCGCCCAGCCGCTGGTTGGCCACGCGGCACGCCTCGGGCGCGTGCGGGCGGCGGCGGCGCGCACGCCGGGTCTGCACCTGGCCGCCGGTGGGCTGGATGGCATCGGGATCCCCGACTGCATCCGCCAGGCAGACGCCGCGGCGCGGGCCATCCTGGCGCTGCAGCCGCCCACCAGCGACGCGGCTTTGCTATCCTGAGCCGCAGCGATGTGCGAGCTCCTCGGGATGGAGTGCAACGTCCCCACCGACATCGTCTTTTCCTTCACCGGCCTGCGATGCCGGGGCGGCAAGACCGGCCCGCACGCCGACGGCTGGGGCCTGGCGCTCTACGACGGGCCGGTGGCGCGCGCGTTCCTCGAGCCCAGCCCGGCCGCGCACAGCCCGCTGGCCAATTTCCTGAGCCAGAACGCCATCAAGACCCTGCTGGCCATCGGCCACGTGCGCCGGCGCACGCGCGGGCCGACGTCGCTGGCCAACACCCACCCCTTCGTGCGCGAGCTCTGGGGGCGGCACTGGGTGTTCGCGCACAACGGCACGCTGCGCCGCGTGCGGCGCCGCAAGCTCGGCCGCTTCCGGCCCATCGGCAGCACCGACAGCGAGTACGGCTACTGCTACCTGATGGAGGCGCTGCGCTCGTCCTTCCGTGACTATCCGCGGCGGGTGAGCGAGCTCTGGCAAGCGGTGGCCGACATCGGCGGCGAGCTCGGGGCCGACGGCAGCTTCAACTTCCTGCTCGGCGACGGCCGCCACCTCTACGCGCGCTGCGCGACCAAGCTGGTGCACATCATCCGCAAGGCGCCCTTCGGCCTGGCCACGCTCTCGGACGAGGACGTCCGCATCGACTTCTCCACGGTCACCACGCCGAACGATCGCGTGGCCGTGGTCGCCACCGCACCGCTCACCAACAACGAGGAGTGGATCCAGGGCACGCCCGGCGAGCTGTGGGTCTTCGACAAGGGGACGCTCCGCGCCACCCTGCCGTCCGGCCCTCGGCCGCGGGCGCGCGCCGCCTGATCGGCGGCGAGGTCGGTCCCCGGCTCGCCGCAGCCTGGCGACCGCGGACGGCGCCTGGCAGAACGCGCCGCGCAGACGTTCCGCCCCTACAGGACGCAGAGTCCGCCCATCGTCGATGCGCGTAAGGGATCGATGCGATCGGCGTTTTACCGAAGTGGCCTGGGCGCGCGGCGGCCCGGACGGGACATAAGAAGCGCCGCGACGGACCTGGGGGGGGTAGGTCTCCGCCGCGGCGCCGCCCACCAGTAAAGCAGTAGCCGTGCCAGGGTTGCCCCATGTGATTCCAATGACTTGCACCAGGGACTGTTTCACATCTGAAATGGTGGGTTTCCCAACATCGCAGCCTTGCGGAGCCTGCAGGCACCGTACGTTCATTTCCCGACGGGGGACCTCACCTCCGGGAGCCCGCCTTGACGGTCGTCAACCCGGGCAGATACCCTGAATCCTCGCGTGGCTCGCCGGTTTCGGTGACCCCCCGCGGCTCACCGTCTGGTGCGCGCGTCGCCCTCGGTCCGGACCATGCGCCCGTGACCAATGGCCTTCCTGCAATGAAAGACATCCGGTTACCCCGTTGGGCTGACGAGGCGTGAGCGAGTTCGACGAGAAGACGCGTGTCACGCAGGTGGTGCAGCCACCGCCGAGCAACGGCGTTCCGAAGGCCACCACCGACTGCCTGGTGGTGATCTACACGAAGGAGCCCACCCTGCTGGGGAAGCGCTTCGTCCTCGACAACAACCCGACGCGGGTCGGCCGCGGGGCCGACAACCAGATCGTCCTCGACGGGGACTCGGTGTCCCGCCGCCACGCCCACTTCGAGCAGCGCCAGACGTCCTGGCTGGTCGTCGACGACGGCAGCACCAACGGCACCTACTGCAACGACGAGCAGATCTCGCGGGAGGTCGTCCTCAAGAACGGCGACCGGGTGAAGATCGGGCCGACGATCTTCAAGTTCCTCTCCGGCGCCGACGTCGAGGCGCAGTACCACGAAGAGATCTACCGGATGACCATCATCGATGGTCTCACCCAGATCCACAACAAGCGGTACCTGTTCGAGGCGCTGGAGCGAGAGATCATCCGCGGCCGCCGGCACGAGCGCGACCTGGCGATCCTGATGTTCGACATCGATCACTTCAAGCGCATCAACGACGTGCATGGTCACCTGGCGGGTGACTTCGTCCTCAAGGAGATGGCCCGCATCGTCCAGTCGCGCATCCGCCGCGACGAGGTCTTCGCTCGCTACGGCGGCGAGGAGTTCGCCATCATCCTCCCGGAGACCTCGCTCGAGGGCGCCGGGGCGCTGGGCGAGACCTTGCGCCAGAAGGTCGCCGAGCACGTGTTCGTGTTCCAGGCCGACAGCATCCGCGCCACCATCAGCATCGGCGCCGCCGTCCTCAAGGACACCGACCGGGCGGCCAACGAGCTCATCAAGCGCGCCGACGAGAAGCTCTACGAAGCCAAGAACGGCGGTCGCAACCGCGTTTGCACCTGACGCGCCCGCCGGGCACGGTGCGGTCGGCTGGAGCCGACGACAGCATGGCAGCTGCATCTCCCCCCGTTCCGGCCGGCCTGCCCGGCGACGCCACCGCCGCGGGCGCCGCGCTGCCCGGCGACGCCGCGGCCGCAGGGGTGGGCGCCGAGCTGCCCGATGTCCGCGTCGCCCCGCCGGGGCCGCGGTCGCGTGAGGCGGCGGCGCGGCTCGAGAAGCTCGAGTGTCCGGCCTTCGGCAGCGTGCGCCAGCAGCGCGCCGAGGAGAGCCGCGCCGAGGGCATGCCCATCGTCCTCGCCTCGGGGCGCGGCGCGAACCTCCGGGACCTCGACGGCAACCGCTACGTCGACCTGGCGGCCGGTTTCGGCTCGGTCCTCCTCGGTCACGGCGCCCCGGAGGTCGCCGCGGCGGTCTCCGCACAGAGCGCGCAGCTGGTCCAGGGGCTCGGCGACGTCTACTCCAGCGACACCAAGCTGGCCTTGCTGGAGCGCGTCGCCGCGCTCCACCCCGGCGTCAGCCCGCGCGTGCTGCTCGGCGGTTCCGGTGGCGACGCGGTGACCGCGGCCGTGAAGACGGCCGTGCTCGCCACCGGGCGCCCGGCGCTGGTGGCGCTCGCCGGCGCGT
>JBBJMR010000539.1:0-2815 GCA_037720395.1 Polyangiaceae bacterium | reverse complement strand
TGAGCGCGCGCGGGCCGGCGCCGCCGATGACGATCATCGGGACGCCGGCGCGCTGGGCGTTGGCCACCGCCGTCACCACATCGGTGACCCCCGGCCCGGCGGTGACCGCGCACACGCCGGGCCTGCCGGTCATGCGCGCGTAGCCGTCGGCGGCGTGGCCCGCCGTCTGCTCGTGGCGCACGTCGACGACGCGGATGCCGTCGTCGAGGCAGCCGTCGTAGATGGCCTGGATGTGCCCGCCGCAGAGCGTGAAGAGGTGCGTCACGCCGTGGCGCTGCAGCGCCTTGGAGACCAGTCGCCCGCCATGAACCTGGGTCATGCCCGGCCTATAGTATGCGGCCCGGCGGGCAGCCAGCGGCGTCAGGGCGGGGCCAGCAGGGCCCCGATGTCCGCCTCGCTCAGGGCACGGTCGTAGATCTGCAGCTCGTCCATCTCTCCGACGAGGCCGGTGTAGAACGGGTCGTGGCCGATGTAGACCGGCGCCTCGTTGGAGATCACGTTGTCCGCTGCCACCGAGGCGTTGAGCACGCCGTCGAAGTAGAGGCGCATCTCCACCCCGTCGACGACCGAGGCCACGTGCACCCACTGGTTCACCGGCACGTCGCCGCTGTTGAGCGCGTACTGGTAGCAGAGCAGGGGGTCGACGACGCTGGCCGAGCTCACCGCGACGTGCATGACCTGCGCCATCGGGGCCAGGAACATGGCGGTGGTGCGGTCGCCGACGCCGCAGTCGGTGTTGCCCTTGTGGATCAGGCCGCGCCAGAAGGTGGTGGGCGCGCCGGTGACACGCAGCCAGAAGGCCACCGTGAACGGCTCACCGTCCGCGCCCCACACCAGGTCCGGCGAGGCGTCGATGACCACGCCCTTGCTTCCGTCGAAGGACAGCGCCGTGCCGCGCACACCGGCGACGTAGGTGGAGCTGTGCGTGCCGTCGTTGCCGCGGCCGCTGCTGTCGACGGCGGTGGCGCCGGCGCCCTCATCGAATGCCAGGTAGAGGATCAGGCCACAGCCCGCGTTGGCGTCGTCGCCGCAGTCCTCGTCGGCCGCCGTCAGGCAGTCCTCGGTCGGCGAGGGGCACGATCCGCCGCTGCCACTCCCGCCCGGCCGGTGCCGGGCCGCCGTGCCCGCGCCGCCGGCACCGCCCGCGGACGGGCTCGCCGCGCCGGCGCCACCCTCGGCGAGGGCGCCGCCCGCCCCACCGGCCGCGGCGCACGCTTCCCCGGCGGGCACTGCGGCAGGTCCCAGCTGGTGGTGTGGAACAGGTCACCGCACGACTGCAGCGCGCAGCCGAGCACCGCTGCAGCAGTCAGCCATCGGCCCGATCCCACCCGAACAGGAGACCGCACCGATGCAGGCCACGCAAGCCGAGGGGCCCGCTCAGACCTCCACCGATCGCCAGCGCCCGCGCGACCAGGCGACGCCGAGCAGGACGGAGCGCAGCACCCAGTCTGCAGTGCTGCCCATCCACACCCCGACCAGGCCGAAGCCCAGTGTCATGGCAAAGATCCAGGTCGCGCCGAGGCGCACGATCACCGAGCAGAGCACGGTGACGGCCAGCACGGTGCGCGTGTCACCGGCGCCGCGCAGGCTCATCCCCATGACCGTGGCGAAGGCCATGAACGGCTGCGCCACCGCCGCCGCGTAGAGCGAGCGCGCGCCGAGATCGATGATGCGCGGGTCGCTGGTGAACGGCGACATGAGCAGGCGCGGCACCACGGCGAAGACCAGGCCGCAGGTGGTGAGCAGGGCCATGGACATCGCCGCGGCGTACCAGCCGGAGCGGGTCGCCTCCTCGGTGCGCCTGGCGCCGAGCTTCTGCGCCACCACCGCCGCGGCGGCGATGCCGAAGCCGTCGGCGGACAGGAAGCAGATGGCCTCGATGGAGATGAGCGCCTGGTTGGCGGCCATGGCCGCTGCGCCGAGCAAGCCGCACATGGCCACGTAGGCCAGGTACCCCGAGTGATAGACGACCTTCTCGGCGAAGGTGGGCACCGACACGCGCAGGACGCGCCGCAGCGCCGAGCGCTCGAAGCCCGCGCGCAGGCGCTCGCGCAAGGGGATGGGGCTGCGGCGCGAGAGCAGCACCGCCAGGAGCAGGATGCCTTCCAGCGAGAGCGTGGCGGCGGCGCCGATGGCCGCGCCGCGCACCCCGAGCTCGGGGAAGCCCCAGCGCCCGAAGATGAGCAGCGCCGAGAGCGAGACGTTCACCAGGTTGCCGGCGGTGGCCACGTAGAGCGGGGTGCGCGTGTCGCCGGAGCCCTGCAGCGCCGCCGCGGCGATGGCCTCGATGAAGGAGAGCGGGAGCACCGGCAACACGATGCGCAGGTAGGCGTCGGCGTCGGCGATGACCGCATCACCGGCACGCGGGAAGAGCAGCCGCAGCAGCGCGCCATCGGCGGCGAGGAAGGGCAGCACCACCGCGACCCCGAGCGCCACCGCCAGGAGCAGCGAGCCGTGCGCCGCCGCCGCCGCCGCCCGCCGGTCGCCGGCGCCGATGCTCCGCGCCACCACCGCCAGCGTGCCCGCGGAGAACGCGGTGAAGACGGAGTAGATGCTCCACACCAGCGTGCCGGAGATCTGCATCGAGGCCAGCGCGGTGCCCGAGTACCGCCCGACCATCACCCTGTTCATCAGGAACACCAGGGTGATGAGGAACATGTGCGTGATCGCCGGCCAGGCCAGCGACCACACCTGGCGCGCCAGCGGCGCGTCCGCGGCGAGCAGCGCCGCGGGAGGCTCGTCGCCTCCGGCCCCTGCTCGCGGGGCGGCGATGCGCGGCTGCACCGCGGCGGACGTGCCACGCGGCCTCTCCAGC
>JBBJMR010000054.1:0-34658 GCA_037720395.1 Polyangiaceae bacterium | reverse complement strand
TGGAACGGCGTCAGGCGTCCGAGCTCGACGCCGCGTCCGATGCCGGCCTGGTAGGCCTGGTGGTCGTCGAAGAGTCCGAGGAAGGACGCCGAGGAAGCTGCGAGTCGTTGTCCGGCAGCCGCTCCGACCTGGACGCGAGGGGGCGAGCTCGAGAGCTACGCATGGAATCGGTCGCATTGGCGCGCGCGTACCGGCTGTGTCGTCCCGCTCCGCTCCTGGTGCTGCACGAGCGGGTCGCCGGCGAGGCCGAGGCGAGCAGCAGGCGCGAGCTCGGTGACCCCCGTCGAGCGCGACCGTCGTGGAAGTGCCCATGGCGAGGCTTGCTCGCGCGCGGGTAGGGTCGCAAGTCGCGAGCCCCGCAACGGGCGCGAAGAGGACCCAGCATGTCCGCTCTACCGATCTCCGGAACCGTTCTGTACGCCATGGACCAGCTCCCGTACCTGGGAGCCGTGTCGGTAGAGGTCTCGAGCCGGGTGGTCGAGTTCGGCCTGGCAGAGAACCGCGCCCTGGCTCGAGGGAGAGACCCACTCGATCAGCCCGACGTTGGGGATGGCGACGGCGGTGGTGGCTCCGGTGGTTCCGGAGGTGGCGACCCCATCGACCCGCCGCCCCATCCGGTGGCCCACGAGTACACGGACACGCTCATCGCGCAGACCGACGCGCAGGGAAGGTTCACCGTGCGCTTCCGGAGCGGGAGGGGAGCGTGAGCGTATACCGGGTCGTCGTCCGGACGGCGCACGGCGAGAGCGGAACCTTCGGCGGCAGCAAGGTCCACGGCAAGGACATCGTCCTGCTGCTCGACCCGGCCCGCGCCGTCGTCGGCGCGACGACGGCGAGCTCGTGCCGCCTGTGGCTCGCCATCTCGCTCACCACGGAGCCCGGCAGGACCTACACCCTGGAGTATCGGCGCGCCTCGACGCTCTCCTGGCGCTCGATCCCCGTGGCCTTCTCGGACGCCGATGCGAACACCACGGTCGTCGACCTCGCCGACCTCGAGCCCGCCACCGCGTGGGCCTACCGTCTCCAGGAGGACAAGGACGGGGCGACGCGCACGCTGGTCACGGGCATGTTCCGCACGGCGCGCACGGAGCCGGGCTTGAAGCTCGGGGTCACGTCTTGTCACCGCGCGCGCATGGACCTGCGCAGCGAACGCTGGAACGTCCTGGCTCGTCACACTCACGAGCTAGACGCCATGCTCATGGTCGGCGACCAGATCTACGACAGCGACCCGAGCCGGACGCCAGGGGACGACCTCGACCTACGCTATCGATCCCTCTACTGGCACTCCTGGTCGCCGCCGACGATGCGCGACGTGCTCCAGACCGTCCCCACCTACATGATCCTCGACGACCACGAGATCATGGACGATTGGGGAGGCGCGATCGTGCCCGGCTGGGCGACGGCGGAACAGAGGAAGCAGTTCAACGCCGCCCTGCGCGCCTATGGCCTGTTTCAACACGCCCACAACCCACGGACAGCGGACGGGAAGTACTGGTACGAGATGCAGTGGCCCAAGGTCGCCTCGTTCGTCCTGGACCTCAGGACGCGGCGCGCGATCGAGGTCGATCATCACGCGCTCGGCGGTGAGCAGTGGCGAGACTTCCAGCAGTGGGCGTCGAGCCCCGCGGTCGCCGACGCAGACGTGCTGCTGGTGACATCCTCGGTGCCATTTGCGTTCACCCGAGTTGACGATCTGGCGAAGGTCGCCGAGTGGACTTCCCGCGGCATGTCAGTGTTCCTGGGCACTGCAGGTGGCGCGGCTGCGAGCGCAATCCTGGCGACCGCAGCGGCAGCGATCGGTGCGGTGGTGGTACCAGGCGCTGGTGTCGCCCTTGGCGCTGCGGTGGGCACGATCATCAGCGTGGGGGCGTTCATCGGCGGCTGGCTGGGCTTCGGCGCCGCAGACCGAGTAGCCGATTACGTGGCGGACGAGGCCGACATCGCCGACCACTGGATCATCGGTCGCAACCGAAAGGAGCTCCAGGCGCTTCTCGACACGCTCTTCGGGCTCGCATGCGGGGAGCGCCCGAAGGCCGTGGTGATCCTCAGCGGCGATATTCACATAGGCGGTCTGTTCAAGATCTACTCATCGAACCCCCGACATGCCCGCAACCCGGTGATCCACCAGCTCGTTTCGTCGCCGGTCACGAACACGCCCGTCGGGCGATCGACGCGAGACGGACTCGAGGACGAGGACAAGGACGGCTTCGAGAACGTCCTGATCTACATTCAAGAGCGGAATCACGAGTTCGACCTCGTGGGCAGCTACCGAGCCGAGCGCGTCGGCGACATCGTCCAGCAGCGCAACTTCGGTCGGGTGGACCTCACTCCGGACGGCCCCCGAAAGTGGACCGTATCTCTCGCCGTGGAAGCAAACCGTGCAGGCACGCTCGTGGCCAGCCGGATGGCCGTGAAGTACGACCTCGACGGCCCTCGCGTTCAACAAGCGGAGGTCTTCGATCACAGCGCCGACGCCGCGCTGGAGACGCACCCTTGGTCGCCGGTGCACAACTGGCGCGTGGAGAGCGAGGGCGGCTGCGACTCCCTCACCGCATCCGGCAAGGAGCTGTGGTGCACGCGGGACAATCGACTGCTTCGCCGCAGCGCCGCGGACCCCAAGGCGCGGTGGGTGGACGTGCAGCACGCGAACAACGTGGTCTCCCTCGCGGTCGCCGGAGGGCAGATGTTCGCGCTCGACGCGGGCGGCACGCTCTGGGCGCGTCCCGAATCCACACAGGACGTCGGATGGGGCACGCTCGGATCGCAACCCGAGCTCGTCGCCCTCGCCGGCTTCGAAGGCCAGCTCCTCGCCGCCACACGCGGCGGCGCGATCCTGTCGCGCTCACCCGCCGACCCGGCCGCAGCCTGGTCGAGCTGGGGTGAGCTGCCCGGCGCCGTGACGATGGGCGCCGCCGGAGGCTGGGTGGTGGCCATCGACGGCGCCGGGCGCCTCCTGGCCCGCGAGACGAACGGCACGTGGGTCGACATCGGCGCCGCCCCGGGCATCCGCGCCTTGGCGGGCGTCGGGGGTGCGCTGTTCGGCGCGGGCCTCGACGGCTTCATGCGCTGGATGACCGTGAACGGCGAGTCGCTCGGAGCGTAGCGGTCGCACGCCAGCCAGCGCGCTGCTGCGGGGCCTTCGAGCGTGTCGCTGCGTTCGTCCTCGGCGACATCCGCGAAGAGCTCCGGGGAGCGGCGGAGCAAGGCGTGGCTTCGCATGGCCAGCTCGTCGACCGGCATGCCGCCGGTCAGGGCGTCGGCTTCGAGGAGCGCCTCGAGCGCGACCATCTTGAAGGAACGCGTCATGTCCGTGGTCTCGATCTCGCGGAGGAAGGCCTGGGCCACCTGCGCTGCGCGGGCGTCGAGCGGTGGTTGCCGACGAAGTCGATGATGGTCACGCCCGTCTTGCCGGCGTGCGCGCGCAGGCCGCGGCCGAGCTGCTGGAGGAAGACGACGCTCGACTCCGTGGGGCGCAGCATCACGACGCGATCGATCGAGGGCAGGTCGACGCCCTCGTTGAAGACATCGACCGCGCAGAGCGCGTCGATGGCGCCGGACTCGAGCTGCGTCAGCGCCGTGTCGCGGTCGTCGCTGCCCTCGCCGGACCAGACGCCGTGCACGCGCACGCCCCGGTCGCGCAGCCAGCCGCGCACGTGTGCGGCGTGGGTGATGCTGCAGCAGAACACCAGCGACCGTTGGCCGGGATGGCTCTGCCACGCCCGCCAGAGCGTCTCCATGCGCGCCTCGGTCTGCGCCGCGCCGGCGAGCACCTCGGGGTCGAAGCGGCGATTGCGCCACGGGATGTGCTGGTAGTCGATCGCATCGCGGACGCCGAAGTAGTGGAACGGCGTCAGGCGTCCGAGCTCGACGCCGCGTCCGATGCCGGCCTGGTAGGACTGGTGGTCGTCGAAGAGTCCGAGGACATCGGCGGCGTCCGCGCGGTCGGGGGTCGCGGTCAGGCCGAGGAGGAAGCGCGGGTCCATGGCGTCGAGGATGCGCCGGTACGACGCTGCGGATGCGTGATGCACCTCGTCGACGACGACGTAGTCGCGCGAAGCGGAAGCCTCTCGTGCCCTCGACGACCCATGAACCAGTTGACTTGCGTGCGGGCCCGCGGCACGCGAGGTAGACTCTGGGCAATGACGGACGCGGCAGAGAAGGTGCTCGACGAGGCGATGAAGCTTCCCGAAGGGGAACGGCGTGCGCTCGGGCTGTGGCTGCTCGACAGCGTGGGCGACGAGGCGCCGGAGGAGATCGAGCGCGTCTGGATCGAAGAGGCGCGTCGGCGGCTCGAGGAGATCTGCGCGGGTAGGGCGGGCGTCGAGCCCTGGGCCGTCGCGAAAGCGCGGATCTTCGCGCGAGATCGGTGAGTGGTCGGCGGGCCGTCGTTCTGAGCGCGGATGCCGAGCTCGAAGCACGCACCGCCTTCTCCTGGTATGTGGAGCGAAACCGCGACGTCGCACTGCGACTCGAGGCCGAGCTGACGCAGACCATCCAATCGCTGGAGGAGGCGCCGTTCCTCGGCGCCGAGATCGGGGACGGGCTGCGCCGTGTGCTCCTCCGACATTTTCCGTACGGGTTGATCTACTCCGTGGAGGCCGACCGCCTGGTCATCGTCGCGGTCATGCATCTGCGTCGTCGCCCCGACTACTGGAAGGGTCGATAAGCAGCCAGGCTGTGCGCCAGACCCGGTCCGCATGCGGCCCTGCGCAGCACGCTACCGACGGCGCCGCGACCGCTTCGCGTTCGGCGCCGTGCTACTTCGGATGGACAGCATGGCGGTCCGGTCAGCTCTCGTGGCCTTGCTCCTCGCTTCGTCCCTGGCGCTCGGGGCGTGCATCCACGCCGCTGGCGAGCCGCCTGCGCTGGATGCGCCGCGGGAGCCCGAGGCGGCCGCTTCCTCCGCTCGCGCTCCGGCGACGCGGCCGCCGAGCCTTCCGCCGATGGAGGCGGATGTCGTGCCCGCGCGCCTGGGGACCCCGGCGGAGAGCCGGGCGGCGCGGCCGTGGTGGGGGCTGTCCGGGTACGCGCCGCAGATTCCGCAGATGCACCTGCTGGTGTGGTCCGATGCCCCGCTCGCGCAGAAGGCGACGAACGACGAGCTGCAGAAGCGGGCCACGGCGGCCGCGCTGTTCAACGCCGCCGACGGCAAGCTGCGCGAGGTCGGAGCGCTGGCCGGCGAGCTCGTGGCGTGTGGCATCGCGGTGCGCTACGCGGAGACGAAGGCCAGCGTGCAGTGGATCTTTCCGATCCCGATGCCGCTGCCGGGGCACCGGACGACGCAGGCGGACTTGCGTGCGACGCTGGGATACGGGGCGTTCGCTACGCCGGAGAAGCCGCGGCGACGGGGGCAGGACGCCGAGCGCAACGACCTGGTGCTCTCCGTCGACGGGCCCGAGAACTCGAACTGGATGGCGATGACGCTGCCGCTCGCCGCCTTGAAGCCGGGCGATCCGGTGACCGTCGAGCTCATCGATCGCGGCGTTTTCACCGATGACGCGGTGTTTCCGACGCTTCGCGGTCGCTACGACGGCACGCTGCCCATGGTGCTGTCGGCGCCCGGCGCGCGCGCCGAGTGCCGGCTGGTGCCCTCCGCGGTCGTCGATTCGCATCTGGCGCTCGCCCTGCGCGCGAGCGACGAGACGATCGCTTGGATGGACACGACCATGACCGGGCATCTCGGCGAGCGCGTCGCCGTCAGCGAGCTGACCGCGCGGCTGACCTACGCGGCGGCGCTCGTCGGGTGGTCGGATCCGCGCGTCGTGCGACGCATCGATCGCGCCGCGCTGCTCCTGCGTCGCATCCACGCCGAGACGCGCGCCGAGGGCGAGGCCAAGGTGAAGGCGCTGCCGCCGCCGAGCACCTTCGTCGACGTGGCCCCCGGCGGGTTCGCGCTGCGCGTGGACGAGCTGGTCTGCGGCGCGGGGGCGGCGCGCGAGGCCAGCGGCTACAACGTCAGCGCCTCGTCGCTCGGATGCGTGCTGAGGGTCTCCGTCAAGAACCTCGGCAAGGAGGCGGCGCGGGTGTCCTCCGGAGCGTGCGCGGTGTCCACGCGCGTGCGCCCCGGAGCGAATCCGTTCATCGTCGAGCTGGCTCTGTACGATCGGTACAGCCGGTCGCTGCCCTGCCAGGCGCTGTTCGAGCCGCGCGTGCGTGACGAGCACGATGTGACCATCGCGCCGGGGGCGACGGCGACGGTGCGGTTCGGTGTGCATCGCGAGGGCGAGTTTGCGAAGCCGTACTTCGGCAGCGAGCCGGCGCCGTTCGCGGGCGACCTCGCAGCGGTCGGGCCGGTCCTGGTGCGGACGTTCTTCCGGGTCGACCGGTACGAGCCGGCGCAGCGGGAGTGGCTGCGCACGGAGTAGGAAGCGGGCGCCGGCGTGGCGGCGGTGCCCTCGCGTTCGAGGCACTGCTTGCCGCTCGAGCGCCAGCCTGGTCGTGGACCGCGCGTTAGGGTGCCGGTCGGGCGTCAGGCGTCCGAGCTCGACGCCACGGATGCGCCCCTAGCCCTGAGCCGTGCCGAACAACGAGGACCTGAAAACCGCCGACAGCGGTCGACCTGGATGTGATCGCGGCAGCTGGTCCACCCTCGCGCAGGAGCCCGGCACATACGTCGACGCGGCACTCTCCCAGCGCCACTCCGACCTGCTCTTCTCCATCCGAGGGCTCGGCGGCGAGCCGTTGCTCCTCTACCTGCTCGTCGAGCACCAGAGCGAGGCAGACGCGTGGATGCCGCTGCGCCTGCACGGCTACGTCGACCGCATCTGGCAGCGGTGGCGCGCCGCGGATCCGAGCGCGACGCGGTTGCCGCGTGTGGTGGGTCGAGCGGAAGGGCGAACCGAGGGTCGAGCGGAAGGGCGAACCGAGGGTCGAGCGGAAGGGCGAACCGAGGGTCGAGCCGAGATGCGGCTCCTGCTCCTCGGCAACCGCTTCGGCCCCCTCGATGCTGCCACGCAGGAACGCATCCGCGCCGCCTCCTTCGCGGAGCTCGAGCAGTGGGCCGTGCGCATGCTCACTGCACCGACGCTCGTCGACGTTCTCGGGTAGCGGCACAGGTCGGGTACCACCGTCGAGAACCTCGACGGTCGTTTGCGCGTCAGGGCCACGCTGTGAACAGGTTGGGGAGAGCTGACGACGCGCCGCAGTCTTGACGCATCGGCTCCCTGGCGAGAGGGTGCGCGACATGGCCAGCTCGACACGACATCTTGGTCTCGACCGCCACGAGTGGGTGGCAGGCCGCATCCCGATGCCCGCCTACGTCGCCGAGGGGCCGTATCGGCCGGAGGTGCTGGTGTTCTGCTCGGAAGAGGGAGTGCTCGGCATGCACGTCCTCGGGCGCGGCGGCGTCGGTGGCGAGATGGTGCGCGCTCATCTGCGCGCGACGATGCGCAAGCCGGCCGTCGGGACGCCGCGGCGCCCGGCTCGGGTGCGGGTGTCGTCACCCGAGATGCGCGACGCGCTCGCGGGGGTGGATGGGGTCGCGGTCGTGCTCGACGCCACCCCGGAGCTCGACGCGCTCGCGGAGGACATGTTCGACTTCATGCAGCGCACGCCGGGGCGCCCGCGCCCTGCCGGCAGCCGCGGTGCCAGCTATCTCGGCGGCGGCGCCCTGAGTGCCGATCGGATGGCCACCTTCTTCTCCACGGCGGGTCGGCTCTGGCGCGCGGCGCCCTGGGACATCGTGCCCAGCGACTCGCACCTGCTCGGCGTCGATGTGCCGGCGCTCGGCCTGACAGGGGTGTGCGTTTCGATCATCGGCCAGGCAGGCCAGAGCTTCGGGCTCCTCGCCTTCGAGTCGATCGCGGCGCAGCGGGCGTTCGTCGCCGCCGGCGAGCGGGCGCGCGCGGGCGTGGCATCGCGCGCCATCGGCTGCCGGATGATGGCCGTGTCCTTCGACCACGCGGCAGACCTGCCGGCGGAGATGGCGGCCGAGGCGGACAGGCACGGCTGGGTGCTGCCGGGGCCCGGGCTGTACCCCTCGTTGATATCGATGGACGCCGACGGCGTGCCGCGACCCGCGGACGCTGACGACCTGACGCTGGCCATCGCCATCGCCGGCGCGACGGCGCAGTTCTTCGAGAGGCACACGCGGTGGACCGGCAGCCAGGCGCGGCCGGTGACCGGACGGTACCTGGTGGACGAGGCAGCGCCGGGGCTGGAGGTGGAGGTGACCGTGCCTTACCCCGATCCGGCTCGGCGCGCGGCGGCGGCGGCGGCCTATCGCGCTTCGCCGCGGCCTGCCACGGACCTCGCCAAGGTGCGCGCCACGACCGACATCGCGCTGAGCCGTCTGTGCGGGGAGCTCTGGCCTCCCGAGCTCCTGCGTCGCTACCCGGACCAGCTCGATGCCGCGCTCGAGCTCATCGACGCCGCCGGGAGCGCGGAGGACATGGAGGAGCAGCTCGGCTCGCTGCCCAGCGTCTGGGCGAGCTTCTGGCTCGATCTGCCCGATGGTCGCAATGGCGCCGAGGTGGCGCGCGGCTGGCCGAAGTTGAAGGCGCCGGTGCTGGCCGCGGCGCTGGCGCGCATGGCTGCGGCGCGCGGGCTCTATGGTGAGGTGCTGTCCGTCGACCTGCCGGCGGGCCTGATCACGGTGCGCGATCTGCTCGACGGGGCCGTCTACCGGGTCAGCCCGCCGCCGGCCGCGCTCGACAAGCTGACGCGCTGGGCGCGCTGCTTCACGTTCATCGTCGATGTCGGAGACGGCACCTGGTATGTGCCGAGCACATTCCTGGCATCGCAGCTCTTCGCGACGCTGCCGGCAGCCGAGATGCTGCGCGAGGTGCGCGTGGCGGTCTGCGCGCTCGACCTACCAGCAGGGGATCTCGATGGGCCGACGCCGCAGCTCGGGCTCACTCGATGGGCGGGCATCGCCGCGGCCGTCGTGCATCAGCGTGTCCAGATCCTGGAAGCCGAGGCGGCAGCGCGCGCCGCCGCGCAGCTGCGCTTCCTGGTCACCAGCGACGGGGAGCGCTTCGAGCCGCACGAGGCCCCGGTGCGCCTCGAGGCTCGCGCGCTGCCGAAGCTCCGGCGGGCGCTCTGCGCCGCGACCGACTTCGTCCAGGTCGAGCACCACCAGTTCAGCTGCGTCGATCGGGCCAGAACGGAGGTGTACGAAGGCGGCGAGGTCATCGGTCACGTCGACGCGACGTCGCGCACCCTGGTCGTCTCGGCGTCGGCGCCGGGTCGCTGGCGCCGCTTGCTCCAGCGCGTCGAAGCGCTGGCCGGCGCCCAGCTCGAGGTCGGGGTGGTCGAGCGTGTGCAACCGTGGACCAGTGCGCGCGGGATCGCGGAGCATGAAGGTCCCGGCACGGAACGAGCGACCATGGCCGTCGGCCTCCGGCCGCGATCGGGATCCCCCGAGGCCGGGGCCCGGGAGCTGACCCTGGACACCATCGGCAGGCAGCTCGACCGCGAGGTCCCCATGCTCGGCGGCAAGCCGCGCGATCTGGTCCTCGGCGATGCGGGCAAGGCGGTGGTGGAGGCGTGGCTTCGCGAAGCGGAGCTCCGTGGAATGCCCGGGTCCGGGCCTGCCTTCATGGACCTCGACCCGCTGCGCGACGAGCTCGGATTGCCCCGGGTGTCGGCACTGCGGCCCGGCTGAGCCTGCCACCGCGTGGCGCCACGTGGCGCTACACCGTGGCAGCCGCCCGCTACACACGCGCGATCCCGCCCGGAGCCCCACAGCCTTCGCACCCGTCACCTCTGGCGCAGCCCTTGCTCAGGCGCCGCCCCGGAGGCCCCGCCACATGCGAACGTCGCTCTCTCGCGCCATCCCCGCCGCCCTCGCTCTCGTCACCGCAGCGACCCTCTCCGTCTCCACGACGCCCGCCCGAGCGCAGCTCCCACCGACCGGCGCGCACTACGGGGCCCGCGCCTCCGACACCGGGCACGCTTCCACGACGTCGTCCGGCGGCTACTCGGCGTCGCTGCCTTTCGATCTACCCGGACCGCGCGGGGACCTGCCGGTGCCGTTCGGCGTGTCGTACTCGGGGCATGGCGTCGGCGCGGCCGGGCTCGGGTGGGATGTGCCGCTCAGCTACATCCGGCGCACGCAGTCGCTGGCGCATCGGCGGCCGTTGTTCGGGCCCGGCAATGCGCCGCAGGGATTCGACCGGGTGACGGTGGTGCTCGAGGGGCGCGAGGTGTCGCTCATCGAGGTGAACGGGTCGTGGATCGCGCATCAGGACGCGCCGCAGCTGGTGGCCACGTACGACGCGGGCTCGAAGACCTGGAAGATGCAGGACGGGGTGGGCTGGACGTGGTGGTTCAGCGAGCCGGCGGCGCTGTCGGGGGCGGGGATGTGGCTGCTCGATGCGGTGACGTCGCCCTCGGCCGGCAACTCCGTGGACCTCGAGTACGAGGTGACGCCGCAGGTGTTCGCGGGCGGCGATGGGGTGTCCATCGACCTGACCCAGGTGTCGTACGACGTGCATCCCGAGGAGGATTGCCGGAAGCACCGGATCGATCTGCTCTACGGGGCGCCCGCGGCGGCGCCGCTGGCCATGCACCTGCTCGAGGACCGGGTGGTGGTGCGCACGCGCCTGCTCGAGCACGTGGACGTGACGGCGCGCGCGAGCTGCGTGGATGCGCCGCAGAGCCTGCGTCGCTACGACCTTTCGTATCAGGCCGACGCCGATACGCAGGTGCCGCGGCTGTCCGAGCTGCGCGTGGCCGGACGCGAGGGGACGGCCGAGGCGCTGGTCACGCTGCCGGTGCAGTCCTTCCAGTACGGGACCGCCACCTGGGCCGACCCGCTCGATTCGAGCACGCGCAAGCTGCGCTATCTGAAGGGCGCCGACGTGGCGATGCCGGCCGACGTGGACCAGGCCGAGCTGTCGAGCACGTACCGGGAAAACGCGGCCAGCGTGCCGAGCGGCAAGGGCTACGCCACCTGGCAGAGCCTGACCGACGTGACCGGGGACGGGCGGCCGGATCTCGTCTACCGGAAGAACAACGATCTGTGGGTGGCCCTGAACCAGCCCACCAGCAATGGCGGCACCAGCCTCGGCCAGGGGCTGGCATTCGGGTCCCTCACCGACGGGACGCTCGGCGCGGGCGCGCTGGCGACGCGCGCCTCGCCCAAGGTGCGCTTCGACTACCAGCGCGGCGAGGTGAACCCGGACGAGATCTGGAAGGTGACCCTCGACGTCAACGGCGATGGGCGGCTCGACATCATCGACGCCTCGGTGGAGCCGAACAAGTGGATCGTCTACCTGAACACGCCGGGGAACGTGCTCTCCGGCGTCACCTGGGTGCGTGTGGAGTGGTCCCTGAGCGGCGTGCGCAGCTTGCTCGAGGACCGCGGCTACGAGCTCGACGAGGACTGGATCCCGCTGTCGCGGCGGGTGAGCGGCAAGACGCAGTCGTTCGAGATGTGCTGGAAGTCGACCGGTGGCGGCAACTACGTCATGGACGACACCCACTTCTGCGGCGAGCCGAGCCAGAACGATCCGGATGGCACCCAGCCCTGGAAGCCGTTCAGCAGCTGGCTCGAGCAGAGCTACACGGAGTGGGAGCTGCAGGACATCAATGGCGACGGGTATCCGGACTTCGTGTTCGGGTCCTCGCCGACGCCGATGAGCGTGGGCGGAGCGCCGAGCACCGTTCTGGAGCCGGGGTTCATCGAGCCCGGCTTCGTGCACTACAACTTCGGCTGGTTCGGCGACTGGAACAGCGTCGAGGTGGCCTTCAACACCGTGGGCGTCCGCTTCGAGTCGGGCAATCCGTTCGCCGACCCGGTGCAATGGGACGATCAGACGTGGTGCGGTGTCTCCGGCTGGGGGCAGGAGAACAACGACGAGACGTACGTGCTGGAGCGGTGCGGCAACGTCGACGTCAACGGCGACGGGCTCCTCGACCGGGTGGAGGGCATGAGCGCCCGCCTCGGCAACGGCGGCGGGCTTTCGTCCGTCGAGATCGGGCTCCCCTCGCTGCTGACGTCGCCCACCATGAATCGCCTCTCGCGCCAGTTCAGCGGGCACAAGGGGACCTGCGAGACCACGCCGCCTGCGCCGGCGAACACCGAGTACCCCACCTCGGGGGTGCGCGCGCTGCGCGACCTGACCGGCGACGGCATCCCGGATTTCGTGGAGTCGATCACGAACCAGGGGTGGTGGGTGCACATCGGCACCGGCGCCGGGTTCGCGCCGCCGGTTCCGGTCGTCGTCCCGGCCGGTGGCTTCTCGCTCTCCAGCACGACCGAGCTCTGCGATGGGTCCGAGTCCTGGACCACGGGCGGGCTCTTCGACATCGACGGCGACGGCAAGCCGGACGTGGTGAAGGTCGGCGTCAGCGGCAACCTCGAGGTGTGGCAGCTGGCCGGCGCCTGGACGGCGCGCTCGCCCGAGGCTGGGCGGCTGACGGTCATCGACAACGGCCACGGCGCGCAGACGAAGATCGGGGTTGGCGCTCCGCCAAGGAGGACACGCTCACCCCGCACCAGGTCCCGCAGGCGGAGGTGGTCGCCGATTCCGTGCAGACCACCGGCAACCTGGGGCTCGGCGGCAGCGCCTTCGCCACGCGCTATGCCTATGGCCACGCGCAGCAGATTTTCGATCCGCGCCGCGACGCCTTCGTGATGCCGTCGTACGGGCGCGTCGTCGAGATGCAGGTGGACGCGAACGTGGGCAGCAAGGCGCCCGGGGTGGCGACCCTCACCGACGCCGCCCCGATCGGTGGGTTCCACACCGGCCTCGCGTCGGTGGAACGCTACGCGCGTTACCTGCTCGCCGGCCGACCGGTCGACGTCTGGAACCTGGGCGGCACGTTCGACAGCAATCCCTGGAAGCTGCTCGCCGCCGACATGGGCTCCGACAGTCGTCGCCGGGGCGGCACCCACACCACGTGGGCCGTGCGCGGGGTGCAGGAGAACCTGCAGTACCCGAACGTGCTCGACTGCATGGACCTCCCGTATCCGTACGAATGGGCACAGAGCTTCGGCGCGAACATCGGCACCGGATACTTCTTCTGCGGGGCGCACGGCTTCGCCTACGTGCAGATGACCGAGTCGTGGCGCGGTGACCAGGCCCCGCCGTCGACCCTGAACGTCGCCACCCGAAGCCAGGTGCTGTTCGTCGACGACATGGGGCGGGTGACCGGCCTGCGGCACGCCAACGACATCCATCGCAGCGACGACGATCTGTGCATCGACACCGTGTACGCGAAGCCCCAGCTGTCGGACGCGCGGGTGCTCGACGCGGAGGCCACGCGGCACACCTACGACTGCAAGAAGGGCATGGCCTTCGCGCACGACGAGTGGGAGTACGACGGGCTGCCCCTGGGCCAGGTGGCCCTCGGTCGGGCGACCGCGCATACCTTCCAGATCCGGGCCACCGACAACGGGCAGCTCCTGGACACGGTGCGCGCCTTCGACGCCTCGTACGACGACGCCGGCAATTTGATCGAGACGACCAGCGTGCGCGAGGACGGCGCACAGCGCCAGGTCCTCACCGAGTACGACCCGTTCGGCCTGGCCGCCGTGGGCACGACCAGCGTGGCCACCGGCGCGATGGACCAGACGTCCCAGGTCGTACGCCACCCGCTGACCCTCACCGAGCTGGAGAGCACCGACCAGAACGGGACGGTGCGCGCTCGCCAGCTCGACGGCTTCGAACGGGTCACGGCCACGCTGGCCGCCCCGCCCGGGGGGACGCTCGACGTGACCGCGGTCACCAGCTACCTGGGCTTCGCCGGCAACGACCCGCTCGGGCGCCGGGTGCGCACCACCAGCTTTGCCGATCCGGTGCCCGCCCAGCAGGTGGCGAGCACGCCGGGGCGCACCGGGACGGTGTTCCTCGACGAGGTGGGGCGCAAGCGGCGCCTGGAGATCGAGCTCGGCAGCGACTACGGCACCGAGAAGCTGATCTCGCGCCAGGTGTACGACGGGTTCGGGCGGGTGTCGTTCGAGAGCGACCCGTACCCCACGACGCAGGCCGAGGCCACCGCCTACGGCACCAGCCACCATTACCTCGCCGATGGCACGCCGCTCTGCTCGATTCGCGGGCGTGGGCCATTGCCGTACAGCGCGGTGACCGACGAGGCCGCCGAAAAGTATCCGACCTGCTACGAGCGGGCCTTCACCAATCACCAGGAGACGATGGGCGTGCGTGGCCCGGACTCCCTGCTGCCGGGCTCGCTGCAGGCGGGCGTGGTGCGCAGCGCGACCCGCTCGGCCATCGGGCGCGTCCTGTCCCGGCAGACGTACCAGGGCGCCACGCGCATCGAGTACAGCGACTATCTGCAGGACCGACTCGGGAACAACACCCGGATCCGACGCTATGGCAATCCGGCCAGCGCGCTCGACGCGGTGACCTGGAGCGCCCGCTTCGACAACGTCGGGCAGCAGCGGCGCGTCGACGAGCCGGAGTCGGCCTCGCGCTATTACGAGTACAGCCGCTTCGGCGAGCTGCTCGACGTGCACTGGAGCGAGGGCGGGCACGACCTGCGGAGCAAGCGCAGCCACGACGGGCTGGGCCGCGTGGTCCACGCCGCCGACTGGTTCGACGGGCAGGAGATCCCGGCGACGACCAAGGACTACATCTACGACGACGACATCTCGGTGCCGGTGCCGCAGGTGACCAGCGGCAACCTGCGCGGCCGGCTGGCGCGCGCCAAGAGCCCGCTCGGCGACACGTTCCTCGGCTACGACGCCTGGGGCCACGTCTCGCTGCGCAGCACCATCGATTCGACCGGCGAGTCGTACTCCGAGGTCACCGAGCGCCACCTCGACGGGAGCATGCAGGCGCTGGAGATGTTCCTGCCCGACACCGGCTACGCGCAGGAGCGCACCGAGTACGGGTACGACAGCGCCGGGCACCTGCGCGCCGTCGCCTACAAGTGCCCGGCCGATTCGGCCATTCTCTAAGAGGCACACGACATCTACGTCTGGGGCCGCCTGCGCAAGGGCTGGTTCGGCCCCGAGGTGAGCCTGTCCGCCGACTACACCGACGCCGGCCGCAACCTGCCGGAGATCACCGAGGTCCAGTCGCCGCAGGGCAGCCGCGCCTTCCTCCACCTGGGCTTCGATCCGGTTGGGCGCGAGCGCACGCGACGCGAGATCGTCGACGGCGCCGGCATGGGCCAGAAGACGAACATCGCCTACGACGCGCTCGGGCGCATCAAGAGCGCGGCCAAGAGCGACACCAGCGGCATCCTCTACAGCGCCCAGTTCGCGCACGACGCGCTCGGCAACACCGTCTCGCTCGCCGACGGCATCGTCGCCGCCGACGCCGAGCTCACCTATCGGCCGGGCGATCGCGATCGCATCTGTCACATCGACTACAACGGATTCTCGACCGGCACCGCCTGCAACGTGACCCACGACGGCGTGGGCAACATCCTGGAGATGCCGACGCAGAGCGGCACCCGCAGCCTGACCTACTTCCCGTCGGGTCAGGTGGAGTCGATCTACGCCAACGGCGCCAAGGCGCTCTTCCTCTACGACGCGTTCGGCGACGTCGCCGACCTCACCGTGGACAGCGCCGCCGTCGACAATCGCCACGACCGCCGCTTCGGGGGGCTGATCGAGCGCAGCGACCGGCTCGTCAAGGGCAAGGTCAAGTCGGTCGTGGTCCGCAACATCCCCGGTGGAGCGGGGATCGTGGCCACCCGCCGCGGCATCGACTCCGGCTGGGTGTTCCCGCACGGCGAGGGCCGCGGCACGCGCACGGTCACCGACGAGAGCGGCGCCTTCGTGCAGGACATCGACTACCGGCCCTATGGTGAGGCGACGTCGAGCGGCGCGCCGCCGGGGTCGACCGACCACAGCAACTGGCAATGGAATGGCGGCGACGCCCTGGCGGCGTTCGGTATCGTCCACATCGGGGCGCGCCTCTACGACCCGGTGATCGGGCGCTTCCTGAGCCGCGACCCGATGCTGGCCATCCGCACGGCGGCCACCAGCAACCCGTATTCGTTCGCGCACGGTGAACCCTGGAACAAGGGGGACCCGACCGGGCTGGAGACGGAGACGGGGACGGAGCCGGAATGCCACGGGGGTACCTGCGACGATCCGAGCCCCGGCTTCGATGTCGACTCCGACAGGTTCGTGGACATCGCGCGGTCGCAGACCCAGCGCGGACAGCAGGGCCGCGTCCGGGCCTGGAACGATCCGCGCTTCAAGCCCAAGGACGACCGGTTCGTCCCGCCCTTTTACAGCACGTGGTTCGAGCGCAGCAACGGGCAGTACCTCCTGAGTGGCGCCGAGCGCGAGATCTGGTTCCAGGCGATGTACGACCAGACCGCCTCGGCAATGGCCAACGAGGGCAAGCCGGGATTCGAGGACCCCGGCTACGAGATGCGGAAGATCTGGTCCTACGCGGCCGTCTGGAAGGACCGCTACAACCACCGCTTCGACGGGATGAACGGGGCCGAACGGAGGGGCGCCGAGGCCGCCGAGAAGTTCGAGATCGATCGGGCCAATGCACACCGCATCCTTCTCTTCCACGGAGCGGACCGGAAGGGCTGGCAGGCCGCGGCCAACATCACCCCGGCCGTCGTCTACCCGGGCGCGTGGGAGGTGTGGGCGCATGGCAACCCGGACGAGATGCTCGACAGCAGCCACGGCGGCAGCGAGTACGACGCCAGGTCGATCGTCCAGAACCTGAAGAACAACGGCTGGAAGCCGGGGCAGCCCATCGTCCTGGTGGCCTGCACCGTCGGCCAGAACATGAACGGCATCGCCCAGCAGGTGGCGACGCTCGCGAAGAGCCCGGTGTTCGCGTCGATCAGCTCGACGCTGCGCACCGGCGGCTATCCGCTGATGGCGCCCTACGGCTGGTCGTACTTCGAGCCGAAGTGAGGCGGGCCGGGGTCAGGCCCGAGGCGCCTGGCGGCAGCCCTGCGCATGCGGGCATCGCGGGCAACATCATCCGGTTGCTCGGCAACGCGCTGGTGGGGCGCCGCTGCCGGGTCTTCACGTCCGACCTCCGCGTGCGCGTGGAGCAGACGGGCCTCGCCACCTATCCGGATGCGTCGGTCGTGTGCGGTGAGCTGCAGCTCGATCCGCTGGATCCCAGAGGGCATACGGTCCTGAATCCGACGGTGCTGGTGGAGTGCTCAGCCCTTCGACCGAGGACTACGACCGCGGCGAGAAGCTGGCGCACTTCAAGCGGGTGGCGTCACTGCAGGAGATCGTGCTCGTCGCGCAGGACGAGCAACGCGTCGACGTCTGGCGACGGCAAGGTGCCCGCTGGACGCAGGTCACCTACGGGTCCAGCGATCTGCTCGAGCTCACCAGCGTGCAGGCCACCATCGTCGTCGCGGAGCTCTACCGAGATCCGCTCGCGCCGTGACACCCTGCGCGGCGTGCTCGTCACCCCGGGCCTCCGCTACATCCGATGAATCGCAGAGAGATGTCTCGCTTTGCGCGGAGTCGGCCGCCAACCGCGCTTGCCCAGGGGCTTGCCGTCCCGTAGGGTCGAGCACCCGAACAGGAGGCGCGCATGGCTACCATCCGCAAGGGAACAGTCCCGGTCACCCTGATCAACACCTTCACCGTCCGCCCCGAGAACGCCGATCGGCTCGTGGAGCTGCTGGTCGAGGCGACCGACTCGGTCATGCGCCATCGTCCGGGCTTCGTCTCCGCCAACATCCACGTGAGCGCTGACCGCCGTCACGTCGCCAACTACGCGCAATGGCGGTCCAAGGAAGACTTCGAGGCCATGCGAGGCGACCGGAAGGCCGGAGAGCACATGGCAGAGGCGGGCAAGCTCGCCGAGCACTTCGAGCCCATCCTCTACGAGGTCGTCCACGTCGAGGACCGCGCGGCCGGCTGACCTGGCGGTTGGCCACGAGGCCATCCACCGCCGGGGGGCAGGGGGGTACTGGTCGAAGTTGCTCAACCGTGGCAACGCGCAGCGGCAACAGCGCCGTGCGTAGCTCCGCTTCTACATAGGCGGCGCTGCTTCCGTTCCGCGACCGCGGCAGGTGTCTCGCCATCATGGGACTTCGCACCGAGCGAACCGCCGAGGCCTGCCAGCACTCGGAGCGCCTGCTGCAGAAGTCTCGCGCGGCGTGCAAGACCTCGCGCTGCTCCTGCAGAATGTCTCGGTTCTTGCCGACCATCAGCGATCGTGCCGCTTGGGCCGCTTCTTGATTGCTGCGGTCCTTGGGTTCGCCGGTTGCGTAACGGCTGCGGGCGCCGCCCGGAGAAGCTCGACGTCCAGACGATCCTTGGGTCGCGCCGCCGCCAGCTTGTTCTTGATCAAGGCTTCACGACCTATGACGAACAGCGGGCTTCGAGCGAACTCCGCCTCCACGCGAGTCGCCCAAGCTTCGTCGAAAGAGACCCCGGCAATTCCCGTCAGGATGTCGATGCGCCAGGGCTTGCGTCCCAGCATGAAGACCTTGTCGGGCGTTGACAGCGCTTCGGCCGTCGGGGCGACGGCCTCGAACCCGAAGTCCACCAAGGCGCTACGCAGTCGCCTTCCGTTTTCCAGCGTCGGCTCGACGAACACGTCGAGATCTTCCGTCAGTCGCGGTTGCCCGTGCCCGGCCACTGCGTGACCCCCGATGAGCAGGAACCTGACCTGCCTCGCGATCAGCGCACTCAAGAACTCGCTCCAGTCGCGATTCAGCTCGATCTTCACCGAACCAGGCCCTCCGCAGGCGCTCGACTCCCGAGATCCGCTCCTCGAAGGACAGGGCAGCCAGATCCTCTCGGTCGAGGCGATCCGCGTCGTCGAATGAGCTCGCAACCCGGATGACGCGCTCGATCATCATTCGACAGTATGGCCATCGAGCCCGAAAGGGCACAAGCTTCGATCTACCTGCTCTGGCCCGGTGGCTCCGTGGCCGCGGAACGGGTGCCGACGGCGCAGATGGCGACGCTCTGCGCTGATGTGTGGGAAGGCGAAGCCGAGCCCTCGCAGGTCTTCGAGAAGCTCTAGCCCTTGCGCGAGGCCTTGATCCGCGCCTCGACGAGGTCGAACAGCTCGTCGTAGATGTCGGCGCCCGTCTCGGCGATGACCTTCTTGCCGTGGATGATCATCTGCACCTTGCGGCTGCCGACGGTGACCAGGAAGCTCGCTTCGCCGAGGGTGTTGTCTTCGTCGGCGACGGCGGCTGCGGGGCGCTTCGCCGGAGCCTTCTTCGTGCCGGCGGGCTTCGCGAAGCCTGGGGCTACGCGGTCGACGCCGATGACGGGCCGTGGCGGATGTTCGCGCAGGCGGAGCCCGGTGGGCGCCGCTTCCGGATGACCAGCGTCGAGGACCGGCGTGGCAACCGCATCCGCCTCGAGTACGACGGGCCGCGGCTGGCACGCATCGAGGACTCCGCCGGGCGGGTCTTCCGCGTGGATAGCACCGCCGAGGGACGGATCGAACGCATCGTGCTGCTCGGCCCGGAGGGCTCGGGGCTGTCGTGGACGCTGATGACCTATGGATACGACGCCGCCGGGAACCTGACGCAGGCCTGGGACGCCGAGGGCCATCCGCACCGCTACGAGTACAACGACCTGCACCTGATGACGCTCGAGGTGGACCGGGTGAACCTCGCCTTCCGCTTCGTTTACGACCGGCAGCAACGCTGCGTCGAGGCGTGGGGTGAGTACCTCGATCGGCCCGACCCGAGCCTGGCGCCCGACCTGCCGAAGTACCTCGCCGACGGGACCACGCCTGCGAAGGGGATCGGCCACTGCCGCTTCGAATACGACGACGCCGGGTACACCGAGGTCGTGGACTCGACGCAGGCGCGGCGCTACCAGGGCAACGAGTTCGGCCTGGTCGACAAGGCGTTCGAGGGCGGCTCGATGTTCACCGCCACCTACGACGACAACGGGCACCTCACCAGCTGGACCGATGCCTTCGGCGCCACGGTGACCTACGAGTACGACGAGCGCGGGCGCCTGCTGCGCTCGACGAACCCGCTCGGGGAATCCGACGTGGTGGAGCGCGACGCCGACGGCAACGCCGTGCGCATCACCGACGGCGCCGGTGGTGTGTCGACGCTCGAGCGCGACCGCTACGGGGCCATCGAGGTGGCCACCGACGCCAAGGGCGGCGCCGTCTGGTTCCGTCGCGACGATCCGCGCGGGCTGGTGACCTCGGTGACGACGCCCGACGGCGGCACCCGCACGTTCGAGTACGACGGGCACGGCAATGCGATTGCCTTCAGTACGCCCGACGGCGGCCGCTGGGAGATGGCCTACGATTATCTCGGCCGGCGCACCGCCATCACCGACCCGATGGGCGCCACCACGCAGCTGGGGTTCTCGGCGCGGGGGGACCTGATCGCAGAGCGCGATGCGCTCGGGAACGTCTCGACGTACGAGTACGACGGTGAGCAGCGACCCGTCCGCCACGTCGCGCGTGGGCTGACCACGACCACGGTGTGGGGCGGCTACCACGTGGTGTGCGGCTGGACGGACCCGAGCGGCAACACCACCTCGCTGGCCTACGATCGCGATGGGCAGCTGCTCTCGGTCACCAACCCGCGGGGTGCCGTCTATCGCTACGTCTACGACCCCGCGGGGCGTCTCATCGAGGAGCAGACCTTCGATGGACGCCGCACCCGCTACCGGCACGACGCCATGGGGCGCGTGATCTGGCGCGAGAATGCGGCGGGTGAGGGGGTGGAGAGCACCTTCGACATCGCCTCGCGGCTCGTCAAGAAGGAGTACTCCGACGGGGAAGTGCACGCGTTCGAGTACAACGCGCGGGGCGAGCTGGTCGCCGCCACGTCGTCGGTGGGACGCTTCACGTTCGAGCGTGATCCCATCGGCCAGGTGATGCGCGAGGAGCAGACCGTCGAGGGCGAGGCCCATGTCGTGGAGACGACCTGGGACCTGGTGAACAGCCGCGTCGCCCGGCGAACGACGCGCGGGCCCGACGTGGCGATGACGCGAGATGCGATGAGGCGGCGCCAGCGAACGCGCCTCGGCACCGCCGCGCTCGAGCATGCCTTCGATCTCGCCGGCAACGAGGTCGCGTCGCGCTGCCCTTCGGGGGCGAGCTGCGGTCCGCCTGGGACCCGGTGCACCGTCTGGTGGGGCGCACGGTGCGAAATCCATCCGCGCAGCCACGCCAGGTACAGCCCGGTGAGCCGCCCTGGATCGGCGCGCTGCCGCTCGATGCGCGCGCCGGCGTGGCCTTCACCTACGACGCACGCGGGGAGGTCGATTCGCGCGTCGACATGTCACGCGGCCTCACCCGCTTCGGCTACGACGCACGCGGGCAGTTGCTCGAAGTGGCGGCCGACGACGGCACCAGCCAGCGCTTCGGCTACGACGCAGCCGGGAACATCACCGAGCTGGGCGCATCGGCGAGGGCGTACGACGTCGGCAATCGCCTGCTCCAGAACGGGCAGGTCCGCTACCTCTACGACGCCGCGGGCCGCCTGCTGCAGCGCCTGACCTCGGCGGGCGACGGGACGGTGACCGCCTGGAGCTACCAGTGGAACGCCCAGGGATTGCTGGAGTCCGTGGAGAGGCCCGACGGTGGCCAGGTGGCGTTCGCTTACGACCCGTTCGGACGGCGCATGCTCAAGGCCGCACGGCTGGGCGATGGTGGCGAGACACGGACGCGCTTCGTGTGGGACGGCGACCTGCTGGCCAACGAGATCGTTCGCCACGACGGCGCGGAGGTCTTCACCCGGACCTACTTCCACGCCGACGAACCCTTCGTGCCGCTCGCGCACGCCGACGAGCGTCCCGGCGTGGATGCGCTCGCATGGCGCTTCTACCTCAACGACACCATCGGGGCGCCGGACAAGATCGTCGACGGTGCGGGCGAGCTGGTGCACGACCTGCAGCGCCGCGTCTGGGGGCGCGTGCTGCGCGAGGGCGATGCCACGCCGTTGCGCCTGCCCGGCCAGTACGAGGACGTCGAGACGGGGCTGCACTACAACCGCTTCCGCTACTACGACCCGGAGGATGTGCGGTTCATCTCGCCGGACCCCATCGGGCTGCAGGGGGACGCGAACCTCTTCGCCTACGTGCCCAACCCGCTGTCGTGGCTCGACCCCGTGGGCTGGGACTGGAACTACCGGCTCGTCGGGCCCGACGGCACGCCGTACTACAACGGCCGCGCCAGCGACACCGAGACGGCGGGCGACATCATGAGCCGGCATCGGAACCACCCGAAGCCACCGAACCAGCGCATGGACGCGAACGACAGGCTTCAGCAGGTGACGCCGGTGAACGAGGACCGGGCCACGGTGCGCGGCGTGGAAGACGCAGGCTCGAAAGAGACCATGAAGAAGGGCACGAACTGCAAGAAGGACAAGAAGAGGAACCGCATCCGCGGCATCAGCGACCGGAAGAAGGACAAGGACAACGACCGCGGGGGCGTGAACTACGGCGACATGCGCAAGCAGGGGGCCGCGGCCGTCGCCGCGCGCTCGAACGACGGTACCGTGGCGGGCATGCCCTCCCTCGGCCAGCACAGGCCGCCGCCGATCCCCAAGGGGCAACCACCCAATCCGCTGATGGCGACCATATGACGACGATCCGCGACGTCCGACCCGAGATCCGCAGGCGGTACTACCAGGCTTCCTGGGGCGCAGGCCCGGAGCAGGGCCGCTACCAGGGCGCGACCCTCGACGAGTACGTCGCGCTCAAGCGCATCGAGTTTCCCCAGGCCACGCCCGAGTCGGCCGTGCGCACCGCCGCGGCCGACGGTCGTCCCGACCTGGCCAAGGCGACCACCAAGGCGACGTTCCCGCTCCCGCTGCCGGATCTGAACGAAGACGACATGGAGGCGCTGTCCGACAAGCACGAGAGCATCTTCGTGCAGAAGAGCGGCGCCCTCGATCTCGACAAGACGATCGGCAAGAAGCGACCGCGCATCCTCACGTGCTACCGCAACGCCCTCTCCGGCTGGAAGGCGCTGGCTCGCGGCGACCGCTGGCTGCAGCTGCACTTCGTGCAGTGCAAGACGTCCGAGAAGGCAGCCCTGGCCCCGGTCCTGCCAGTGGGCATGCTGCGCGTGGAGATGTGCGACGACGCCACCGCATCGCTGCTCGTCGCCTCCGTGGAGGCGACGGAGCTGAGCGTGGCGCACGAGCGACCGCTGGACCTCACCGCCGCGCCGGCTCGACGCCTGCAGACGCTGGCGGTCAGCGCCGATCCGCTGTCGGGTGTCCGCGGGCTGAAGGCGCGCAAGCTGCGCGTGCTCATGCTGGGGAGCATTGCCAGCTTCGACGAGGTCGTCGAGCTGGTGGCGGCGAACGCGGCGACCCTCGAGGTGCTCGAGCTTTCCGTCGAAGCGCCCTTCGGTCCGGAGCGCTTGCCGCCGCTGCCGCGGCTGCGGCGACTGGGGATACCGTCGTTCGAGGCGCTGCGCGAGCCCTGGCTCGACTTCGCGGTGGATCGAGCGACGTTCGGCGTGCGCTTCGGGGGGTTGTCATCCGCCGCAGCGGGGCAGCCTGCGGACCCGGGGAAGAGCGCGGCCAGTGGCCAGGGCGGCACGAAGGGCAGGGCGTCGGCTCGCAAGCGCGGCGGTGCGGCCGCGGAGGTGCGGCTGGAGTCGTGGGAGGGACACGTCGCGCCGGAGCGCATCGCGGCGTCGCGCGCGCTGCTCGAGCGAGCGGCGAAGGAGCTGGCGGCGCTCGGAGCCAAGGCAACGGCCGCGCAGCAGAAGAAGGTGCTGCAGCGCTGTGTCGAGGGTCTCAACGAGCTCGATGCGGCCGAGGGCCACTTCATCCAGACCCTCGAGGCCGAAAATCTGAGCGAGGCCATCGATGCGCTCGCCGCCGGAACGAAGCTGAAGCAGCGGGTCGATGTCGCCGACGCGTGGCGCGACTGGTAGATCACCCGATCCGTTGCGGCAGTCCCTGATCTGGAGCGACCGGCCGCAACGGATTTGCGCGTCGCGGCATCGTATCGGGTCGCGGCCCCACGCCGCGCTTCCGGAGAAGACGGACCCATGAGCCAGCTGACCGATGATCTGAAGAAGCAGCTCGATGAGCGCCTGGCGGAGCTGGCCACGCTCCGTGACGAGGTGCGGGTGCAGGTGCACCTGGCCGGGATGGACGCGAAGAAGCGCTGGGACTCGCTGGAGACCGAGGTGTTCGAGGCCGAGGGCTCGGCCAAGGGCGCCGTGTCCGACGTCACGCATGCCGCGCTGGTGGCGGCGGTGAGCAAGCTCACGGCGTTCCGCGACACGTTGAAGGGGATGGTCGGCGAGACGAAGGACGAGTCCTGACCGCGGCCACGCCGGGCGTCGTCAGGCGCCCGGGTGGAGAGAGGGTGGCGCAAGCATGGCGGTCAGGCTGACGGTGGCGGGTCTATCGGACACGGGGCGCGTTCGGGAGAAGAACGAGGATTCGTTCGTGGTGGCCGATCTGGCCGGCGGGAGCCTGGGCGGGCAGGCAGGGACGGCTCGCTTCGAAATCGGCGAGCGGGGGGTGCTGCTGGCGGTGTCCGACGGGATGGGTGGGCACAAGGCGGGCGAGGTGGCCAGCGCGCTGGTGGTGCAGTCGCTGCCGCGGGCGCTGGGCGAGCTGGCGGGGAAGCTGCCGGACGATGCGCTGCTGGAGCGCGCGGTGCTCGACGCGAACCGGACGGTGCGGGAGGCGGCGCAGGTGCCGGGGCGCAAGAACATGGGGGCGACGCTGACCGCGCTCTACGTGCACGGGCCGACGGTGCACATCGCCGAGGTCGGCGACTCGCGTGCGTTCGTGGTGCGCGGCGGGGTCATCCAGCAGGTGACCAAGGATCAGAGCTACGTGCAGCTGCTCATCGATATCGGCGCGGTGCGGCCCGAGGAGGCCGAGAAGGCGCCGATGCAAGGGGTCATCCTGCAGTCGATGGGGCAGGACAAGCCGGTGCGCGTGGCGCTCGGGCGGCTCGAGCTGCGCCGGAGGGACTGCTTCGTGCTGTGCTCGGATGGGCTGACCAACAAGGTCTCGACCGAGGAGATCCGCGACACGTTGCGGGCGTCGCGCAACACCGACGAGGCGTGTGCGCGACTGGTGGCGCTGGCCAACGAGCGCGGCGGCGAGGACAACATCACCGTCATCGTCGCCGGGGTGAGCGGGGACCTGCCGGAGCAGAGCGGGGCGGAGAGCATCGCCGATACATGGGAGGTGCTGAAGGATTTCGACGCGCCAGTGGAGATGGCCGCGGCGCGGTGAGGCAATGGCTTGAGGTGCGGTGACCTGCCGCGCGCTCAGCCGCCCCAGCGGTTGCCGGTGGTGTCGAACGTGGTCCACTGCAGCATCAGCGACAGGCCGAACAGGCCGCGGTCCGGCTCCGGGTCGCGGCCGCCGAGGACCTCGGCCTGGAGGCGGGCTCCGAGGTAGAGGCCGCCGCTCTCGCCGCCTGTCGATTGCACGCGCCCGAGGAAGTGGGCCTCGAGGCCGCCGGCGTTGTGCAGGCTGGGGTCGGCGTCGCCGAGCCAGCGCGCGGTGTAGAGGAGGCCGCCGCCGTAGCGCACGGCCTTGCCCTCCTCGAAGCCGACCTCGGGGGACAAGAGCCCGTAGCCCCGGGTGTCGTGCGAGAGGTAGCCGCCGCCTCCCGCCAGCGACACGTAGGCGCGCCCGGTGCGGTTGCCGACGCCAGCGGCGGCCTCGAGGCGGCCTTCGGTTCCGGGCGCGGCGTGGGTGTCGAGGGTGGGACCGGCGGTGACGGAGAGCGAGGTGGCGCAGCCGGTCGCGGCCTGCGTGAGCGCGGCGCAGCCGGCGCTGCCGGCGCGGGTCCGCCAGCGGGCGGGGTGAGGTCGGGACACGGGGACCGGGGGGTTGGGGTGCACGCGAGGGCTCAGCGCGCCTGACGGTAGAGGCCGGCGTCGGGGCCGGCCTGGAGGTAGAAGACGGCGTCGGCAGTCACCGCGAAGGCGCGCGCGTCGACGATGGCGCCGCCGACCTTGGGACCGCCGTCCTCGTTCTGGAGGTGAATGGCGAACCATGGGCTCTGGAACTGGTCGGTGGCCAGCGCGAAGCGCTCGCCGGTCGGATCGAAGGCGACCTGGAGCACGCTGTAGCCGGCGGTGTAGTCGAGGTTCGGCATGTTTCCACCCGACACATCGAGCTCGCCGACGTCCTCGCCGTTGGTGAAGAGGATGCGCTGGCCGAACACCGCCACGTCCTTGTACGGACCTGCGCTCGCGTACCAGGGCAGCGGTCCCAGCTGGAAGCCGGTCGCCGTGGCAGTGACGATGGTGCCGCCGTTCAGCCGGTCGTACTCCAGCCAGGCAACGAGGTCGGCACTGGCAGCGATGGCCGTGAGCTCCACCTCGACTCCGGCGGTGTAGACGGTCAGCGCCGACCTCAGCGCGCCACGCGCGGCATACCGGACCGTCCAGGGGTCGCCATCGGGCTGCTCCAGCCAGTAGACGCCATTGGCGGTGATGGCCACGTCGCCCAGGGTGGCCACCGAAGTCGTGTACTCGTCCAGATCGTTGCCCTGGTTGGCGTTGTTGCCACATTGCAGCCGCCATGAGGAAACCGAGCTGGTCACCCAGCAGGCGTCCTGCCCGGATGCGGGCAGCAGAAGGCTAGCAGCGGCGAAGGTGAGACGGCCAGCGCCGGGAGGCCGAAGCGCTGCTCGCGCGACCGCCGGCGCGGATGCGGCCGCCGGCCTTCGTGACCCGGTGCGGGCCGCCGGAGGTCTGCTGCGTGCTATTTTGCGGCGTGGCCGACCCGGCGCGAAGACGCGCGACCTACGAGGACGTGCTGGCCGCGCCTCCGAACGTGGTGGCGCAGGTCATCGATGGCGTCCTGGTGACCCTGCCGCGGCCGGCCGCGCCCCACGCGCGCGCGGCCTCGACGCTGGGAATGGATCTCGGCGGCCCGTTCGACCGCGGCCGAGGCGGGCCAGGGGGATGGCACATCCTCGATGAGCCCGAGCTGCATCTCGCGGCGGACATCGTGGTGCCGGATCTCGCGGGCTGGCGCAAGGAGCGGGTCCCGAACCTGCCGCGCGCGGCGTTCTTCACCGTCGCGCCCGACTGGGTGTGCGAGGTGCTGTCGCCCTCCACGGCCGGCATCGACCGCGGCGGCAAGCTCGCCATCGATGCGCGCGAGCGCGTTCCGTACGTGTGGTTCGCGGATCCGGAGGCGCGCACGCTCGAGGTGCTCACCCTCGATGGGCCCACGTACCGCGTGACCGCCGTACACCACGCAGACGCGCTCGTGCGCGCGAAGCCGTTCGAGGTCGTCGAGCTCGAGCTCGGCGCCCTCTGGCTGCCACCGGTGCCCTGATACGACGCACCCGGTGCCAGGACGGCCGGCCTGGGTGACGCGGCCGTCAGGGAGGGCCGAAGTTGGCGGTGCTGATGGTGACGTCGGCATGCAAGTCGTTGTTGCCGATCGCCCAGGTGCGAACCCGATACCTGGACGTCTCGTGGTTGTTCACGCGGTCCCAGCTGAACTGCGCGGGCTTGGCGCAGGCGCCGGCGACGGCGACCCATACGCCGTGCGACTCGACGTACTTCAGGCTCTCCCAGGTGCCGTCGCTCAGCTGGCGCTGGACGCGCGTGGCAAAGCCGAGGTTCTCGCACTTGGCCTGGGTGTTCGCGGACCAGTTGGGGCCGGAGGGCGTGACGACGAAGTGGTACTTGTAGACCTGGCTCGACATCACCGGCACCTCGACGTAGGTCGTGTCCCGGCTGGAGGGGCACCCGAAGTCGATGAGGAAGCCCTCGCGCTTGTACGAGTCGCTGGTGCCCCAGGTGGAGATGTTCTCCACCGCGTTGGCGGTCTCTCCGGTGGCGCAGTCGCTGATGTTGGTCGCCGCCTGCTCCGTCTCGGCCACCTCCTGGTCGTCGAGCGGGTCGCCGCTCTCGTCGTAGCCGCCGCACGCGGTGGTGGTCAGTGCGGTCAGGGCAATCATCGTCCAGAGCATCGGGGTCATCGGGGTCCTTGGGGCTGGAGGTGGTCGCCGCCTTCGCAAGCGGTGGGCCACCGGCAACCCCACGGAAGCTGGTCGATGAGCTCAGCCGGGCAGCGCAAGAATGGCCGCGCGAAGCAAGAGTTGCTCCGGTGATGGCCCGCGCGCCCTGGTCAGCGCAGCGCCGCGCGCGCTCGGCCAGCCGTTGACCGGCGCGCCGCAGGGGGAAACGATCGGTCGCATGAAGAGCTTGGCTTCGGTGTTCCTGATGCTCCCCATCGCGTGGTCGCCTTCGGCCCTCGCGGACGACGGTCCGCAGCTCACCGCGATCAGCGAGCGCACCGCCGGTCTGGCAGTGGTGGCGACAGCGGCCGCATCGCGATCTGCGGAGTACGAGGTCGATGAAGACGCCGCGGAGGACCGCTATGAGGCGATGACCAGGCGCAACAGCCCCGGGCTCATCGTGGCGGGGGTCCTCATGGCCGCCGCGGGCGGCCTCACAGCCGGCGCCGGCCTGGTGCTCTCCACGGGAGGCTGCTCCGACAGCATGCCACCGCAGTGCGGTACGTTCGCCCCGAGGATCGTCAGCATCCCGATGGTGATCCACGGGTTGGTGTCCCTGACCATCGGGGTGCCGCTGATCCGGCTCGGTAACAAGCGGGTGCCGAGGAGAGGCGCCAGCGCGCCCGAGCTCAGGGGCGGCGCGGGTGCCGAGGGCCTGCGCTGGAGCTTCTGAACCGCGCATCTTCGATGGCCGATGTCTCGGCGCGAACGAGGATGCCGGCGGAAGGCGACCTCGGCCTTCCAGCCGACGACGGCATCACCACGGCATCACCACGGCAATTCACTGCCCCAGCGGCCCCAGTCCACCCACGGCACGCCGTTCAGCGCGACCTGGTCTCCGGAGGCGACGTCGAAGAGGTACTTCCTGGCCTGGTGCGGGCTGGTGTCCGGGGGCTGGATGGCCATGTCGAAGACCTGGCTTCGCCAGCCGTTCTTCTCCGCGAGCACGGCGTGGACCGCGGCCAGGTTGGTCTCGGACATGAGGGTGATGCCGTCGCCCTGGTCTCCCCAGAAGACCACGTTGCACAGGGCCGGGTGCTCGGCGGCGTGGTGGTCCAGCATGCGCTCCAGGTCGGCGAGGCCCATGTCCTTGCGCAGGAAGTCGATCTGCGCTTCGACGGGCTTCTTGGACGATTTGCCGACGTGCGCGTGCCAGGCGTCGTCGCGGTTCTGGATGGTGCAGTTCTTGGACCCGCTCTCGCAGGGCGTCATGTGTTTGTAGATGAACGAGAACCGCTTCACCTCGTGGGACATCTCGTCGAAGAACTTGCCGCCGCCCTCGTCGATGCCCCGGAAGTCGCTGCCCATCCCGGCGCCGGGGAAGAGAAAGGTCTTGTGCTCCAGCCAGCCGCCGGTGGCCTCGTTCACCAGCGCGGCCGTCTTCAGCGCCAGGCGACGGGTGGACTTGGCATCCTCGATGTTCGTCTCGATGGGCGCGATGCCGGCGAGGACGTCGGCGACTCCGTCGTCCTTGGCGCGATGGACGACGCGGGCCACCAGGCTGGCCAGCTCCTTCTCGCCGTGGGTGTCGACGACCTCGCCTTGGGCGTTGCGCGTCTGCAGCCACTGTCGCTTCCACAGATAGACGCGGACGTCCGGGTTCTCCTCCTTCAGGGCCGAGAGCATCTTCACCAGCTCGTTGTCCCAGCGCGCGAACTCCTGCGCGTCGTCGAAGAGGTCGCGGTCGGGGATGCGCAGGACGACATCGGTGACGCCGACGGCGAGCAGCGCCTTCGCTGCGCGCGGGTAGGTGAGGCCGTGCGTCTCGAGGCGGGCCGAGCGGGCGTGGTCCTGGCTGGCCATCTCCTGCTTCCACTTCACGGCGCGAACGAGACCGGGCCCGAGGGCCGTGTCGCTGGCCACGGGGTCTTCGCTGGGGAGGTCCTCGCTGGCGCCGCATCCAAGGGCGGCGCCGGAGGAGAAGGCGAGCGAGGCGGCCAGGGCGGCGGCGAGCTTCATGACCTGGACCAAGGCAACGTTGGGGCCGAGCGCCGGCGACGCAGAGATCGCCGGGCACGTCGAGCGAGGCCCAAGAAATCAGCCAAAGAACGGGTGCCAACCGACAGGTGCAGGGTGATGGTTGCGCCCGGTGTGGATCACGGTGCGACCATTGGCCTCGCCCGCACCGTCGTCCCGGAAGCGTCCTCGCAGGTCACTCCTCGTGACGGACGCGCTCGCGGAGCTGCTCGACGGCCTCCGCGCAGCGCCTTGCGCGTGGGTCGTCGTCCCACTCGCCGTCCCAGAGCTCCACGGTGCACGCCAGGCCGCGGAGCTGGACGCGCAGCGTGGGCTCTCCTGGCCATCGTGATCGATGACGAAGGTCTCGCTGCCCCAGAGCGCCTGCGAGACGTGCCACTCGACGGCGGAGCGGCTCGACCCCAGCGGAGGAAGCGGGCGCCCGGCGCAAGCGGCCGCTGCGCAGAGCAGGGGCAGGGCGAAGAGCGCGGATCCCCGGAGGTGCATGCCCGGCAGTATGGCGCTCCGGCGCACGCGCGGCGTGCCGGCGTGGCGGCGTGGCGGCGTGGCGGGCTCCCGCCCCCGGCGGCGAAACCAGGCCCGCTCCCCGCGCATCGTAGGGACCGAGGAGCCCTGGATGGTCGCGCCGAACGAAGCACCCAGCGCGCCCGTCGCCTATCGGCTGCCCCCCGTCCTGCACACGGCCGACGGCCGCGTGCGCCGCGTCGGCGTCGAGATCGAGCTCGGCGGCCTGGATGAGCAGGAGGCGGCTGCGGTCGTCGCCGAGGTGTACGGCGGCACCGTTCGCCAGACCGGCGACTACACGCTCCAGGTGTTCGACACCTCGCTCGGCGACTTCCGCGTCGAGCTCGACTCGCACCTGCTCAAGCACCATCACGGTCGCGCGTTCCTCGATCGGATCGGCGTGCCTCGTCCCGTCGAGAACGCGCTGGAGTCGGTGGTCGGCTCGGTGCTGCGCACCTTCGTGCCCAGCGAGATCGTGGCGCCACCGGTACCCGTGACCGATCTGCACCAGCTCGAGGCGCTGCGCGAGGCGCTGCACCGGCGCCACGCCGTGGGGACGCGCCAGAGCCTCCTCTACATGTTCGGCTTCCAGATGAACCCGGAGCTGCCCGCGCTGGACGTCGACACGCTGCGCCGTCACCTCGCCGCCTTCCTCGTCCTCTACGAGTGGCTGGTCGAGGTCTCGGACGTCGACATCACCCGCAGGACCATGTCCTTCATCGATCCCTTCCCGGAGGCGTATCGACGCAAGCTGCTGGCCGCCGACTACGCGCCGGACCTCGACGGCTTCGTCGCCGACTACATGGAGGCGAACCCGACCCGCAACCGTCCGCTGGACATGCTCCCTGTCCTGGTGACGGTGCGGCCCGAGCTGGTGATGGCCTCGGCCCTGGAGCCGGACCAGATCAAGGCGCGGCCCACCTTCCATTACCGCCTGCCGAACTCGCTGCTCGACGAGCCGGGGTGGAGCTTCGCGGTGGAATGGAACCGCTGGGTCGAGGTCGAGCGCCTGGCCGACGATCGCCCGCGCCTGGCACGGCTGTCGGCGGCCTACCTTGCCCACGCCGACGGAGGTGCCGACCGAGGCGCGCCGCGCTGGGCGGCGGTGATCGGCGGCGAGGTGAGGACGGCGGCGTGAGCGCGAGGCCCAGGATCGGCGTCACCGGGCCCGACCGCGGGGGCGCCGCCGCCTGGTGGCTGACGCGGCTGGCGCTGGCGCGCGCCGGGGCCAGCGCGGTGCGGGTCACGCCGGCGCATCCCGCCGAGATCGCGCAGCTGGACGCGCTGGTGGTCGGCGGCGGCGCCGACATCGACCCCGCCCTCTACGGGGGCACGGCCGAGGCGCTCGGCGAGGTCGTCGCGGCTGCCGACGAGAGCGTGCGTCGCCGGCGCGTGCCGGTCGCCTCCCGGCTGATCGCGCCGGCAGTGTTCCTGGCGCGCAAGCTGCTCGCGGCGCGTACCTGGCGAAACGATGCGGACCGCGACGCGCTGGAGATGCGCCTCCTCGAGGCCGCGCTGGCCCGCAGGCTGCCGGTGCTCGGCATCTGTCGCGGCGCCCAGCTGCTCAACGTGGTGCTCGGCGGGACGCTCTTCCAGGACGTGGCCGAGTTCTACGTCGAGTCGCCCCAGGTGCGGACGGTGCTGGCGCGCAAGCTGGTGCGCATCGAGCCCGCCAGCCGCCTGGCCGGCCACCTCGGCGTCACGTCGTGCACGGTCAATGCCCTGCATCACCAGGCCGTGCGCGGTCTCGGCCGGGGGCTGACCGTCGCTGCGCGCGAGCCCAACGGCATCGTGCAGGCCATCGAGGAGCCGTCGTACCCGTTCTGCATCGGGGTGCAGTGGCATCCCGAATACCTGCCGCAGCACCGGCTGCAGCAGGCGCTGTTCGCGGGTCTGGTCGCCGCCGCGGCGTGAGCGATTGCGCGCCCGCGTGGTGGCGGCGTGCCTGGTGCCGATGCCTTTGCCGCCCGGGCGGCGCGGCACGCGCCGTAGCATGGGGGACGGCCCCCGATGCCTCGCACTGCCGAAGAGAAGGCCCGCAACGCGCGCAAGTACGGACGGCGCCGCGCCGTCCTCGAGGCGCAGAAGAACGCGGCGGCATTCACCGAGGTCGCGCGGCGCCTGCTGATGGACTTGCAGAGAGCAGGCGCCGCAGCGGCGAAGGTGCAGGCGCTGCGTGCCGGCCTCCGGGCGGCTTCGGACGTCACCCGCCGAAGCGCCGCCGTGTGGGCGATCGTGGCCGAGCTGGAGGCCATCGAAGCACCTCCGCCAGCAGCCGTGAGGTCCGGCGAGCGTCCGCCACGCAGCCCGGCCCCGGCGGCCCGCCGCGCCGCTGAGTCGCCGGCTGTGCGGCGATGAGTACACTCCAGAGCGTGCGCGCTCTCTACGTCGGGACGGACGCGCGCGAGGGCAGCGCGGTCATCGCGGCACGCCGCGAAGCCAGCCCGGATGCGCAGGCGCCCGCGTGGCTCGACGAATGGCGGGAGCAGTACCTGCTTCGTCCGGAGATCGTGCGGCCACTCTCCGTCGACACGATGGTCTGGCCCCAGGCACGCGGCGCGGAGGGTCGGCCGCTGGTCGACCCGCTGCCCTGGACGGGCATCGACGAGACGCAGCAGCGGTTGGGCGCCGCGCAGGGCGAGGTTGCCGGGGCGGCCGCGCCGGTGTGGGTGGTCATCGGGGTGATGGCCGGCTCGCCCGAGGAGGAGCAACGCCTGGCGCGGGAGCGTGGCATCGACGCCGCGCTGATCCCGGAGCCAGCCTGGGCGCTGCTCGGCTACGACGTCGGCGACGGCGGCGTCAGCGGCCTCTGCAACTGTGGGTACACGCCGGACGAGCTGGCCGTCCTGCGGCCGCGATGGGCGCCACGCCTCAACGAGCACGGGCTCTTCAGCGACGTCGACGCCGCGATGGGGTTTCGCGCCATCACCGATGTGCGGGTGCCGGAGCACGCGCCGTTTCTGGTGTTCGCCATGTGGCGGCTCCCCCGCGCAGGGCGATGATGATCGAGGCGCTAGCGCCGCACGACGACGATGGTCGTGGGCCCGTTCTCCTTCGCGCCCGCGCCCGTCGCACCCTGCCAGCCCTCGGGCACCGGTGGGTCGCTCCAGCCGAAGAGGATCTCCGCGTCGATCGGTGACAGGTTCACGCAGCCGGCGCTGGTCGGCTCGCCGAAGCGCTCGTGCCAGTACGAGGCGTGCAGCGCGAAGGGCGGGTCGAAGTACTGGGTGTGCGGCACGTCGGCGATCCAGAAGGTGCGGTCTTCGCCTTGCTCCGGGCTCATGGTCGCCGCGCGGTCCTTGAAGGTCACCGGATAGGTGCCGAGCGGCGTGGTGCTCATCTTCACCGGGTCCTGTCCCGGCATGGGCACACCGCCGGCGCCGGGGAGACGAGCGTGGTGTACTCGGGCGTCGGGCCCTTGTAGGCGACCAGGGTGCCGGCGGTGATGCGCACCAGGAACCACTTCTGGTCGGGCTTCACGCCGAACGGCATCTTCGGCTCGACCTCGACGACGGTGGCGTCGCTCTCCAGGATCCAGGCGCGGCCGCCGTCGGGGTCGGGGTCGGTGGTCTCGAGCCAGCGCTTGTTGCCCTGCTCGACGCTCTGGCCGGTGAGGCCCACCGAGGTGCGCACCGCCCAGCTCTGCCCGGTGGGCGCGAACGACTCGCCGCTCCTGCGTAGCTTCGGCCTGTCGGTCTTGCGCATCCACGCCAGCGGCAGCTTGGCGCCGCCCTCGCCGAGGCGGACGCCGCGAAACGTGCTGGGCCTGAAGGGGCGCACGCGGTCGGCGGGGACCACGGTGAGGTCGGGGAGAGCAGCCAGGTGCGGCCGTTGGCCTCGAAGGCGCGCGTGAACGAGAGCATCGAGCCGACCGGGAGGGTCTGGCGGATCAGGCCGAACCTCTCGTGCGCGCGCGGCTGGGCTGCGCCGAGGAACGAGGGCAGGGGATCGCTCGGCGCGATGGGCTCGACGACCGCCAGGTCCTCGTGCGCGGCGAGCGTCTTCGGCATCCGGAGGAACTTGCCGGCCTTGCCGAAGGGGCGCTCGCGGCGCAGGCCCTCCTCCAGATCGGGGACGCGGTTGTACATCGGCGCGCCGTTGCTCATGGCGTACCGATAGGGGAACGGGCCGCTCGCGGCGGCGGTGGCGCGGCTGGCCTCGGCGAACACCGCCGGCGGGTCGAGGGTGACCGTGGCGTCGTCGCAGATGTAGCCGCGTGGCTGCACCGGGTAGAAGCCGTTCGGGCAGCCGGCGCCCTTCACCTTCTCCGTCGAGACGAGCGCCACCGAGCTGCCGTGGCGGATGTAGCCGAGGAACTGCGACCGGGTCTTCGGCTCCGGCCGGA
>JBBJMR010000263.1:0-12451 GCA_037720395.1 Polyangiaceae bacterium | reverse complement strand
GGTGCGGCAGGCCTCGACCCCGGGCCTCAGGGCCACTCGAAGCGATAGCGCAGGAAGAGCTCGTCCCCGATGCGCTCCAGCTCGGCCAGGTGCGCGTCGGGGACCTGATCATCGGCGAAGCCGCCGCCATCGACGAGCGTGGGTGCGGTGGCGCCCCCGAGGATGCGGGGAACCACGGTCACGAAGAGCTCGTCCACGGCGCGCGCGGCGAAGAACGACGCATTGATGAGGCCGCCGCCTTCGACGAGGACGGTCCGGCAGGCGCGCTGGTCGGCGAGCCAACCGAGGAGTCGCCGCACGTCCACCTCGGTGTGCGAGTCGGCCGGTGCTCCGAACCCCGCGTCGGGCGCAGGCGTGCTGCGGCCGAGGTCGAGCAGCGTGGCGACACGCGAGAGCGCGGCGCGGCGCTCTTCGCGGAGGGCAGCGGTGTGCGCGACGACGCTCTCGCCGCCGCGGGTCGCGTCGAAGATGCGGTGTGCGGGGTCGATGCCCTCCGCGGCGCGGGTCACCACCACGCGCAGCGGCTCGCGCATGCCGGTGGCGCGGCGGCGGGTGCGCTCGTCGTCGAGCAGCGCCAGGTCCGGGTCGTCGACGCGCAGGTTCTGGCCGCCGATGATCACCGCGTCGGCGCGGCCGCGGAGGGCGCGCATGCGGCGGTGGTCCTCGGGGCCGCGCGACATGGCAAATGCCCGGGCGCGGAGCGCCGGCGCGAGCTGCAGCTTTCCGTCGAGGCTGGTGGCGCAGTTGACGAGAACGCGGGGGCGGCCGGCGGGGACCATGGCCGGGCCAGGGTGCCACGGCGCGAGGGCGCCCGGCATGGGGTTGCGCCGGTTGCGGCGGCCCACGCCGGGTTGCGTGGGGTGGTCGGCGGCGGCTGTCGTGCTAACGTGGGCGTGCTCGCTCGCGGGCGACGGGGAGTCGCACAGTCCGGTAGTGCACGAGCTTTGGGTGCTCGTTGTCGCGGGTTCAAATCCCGCCTCCCCGACCACGCGCTCACGCGCGTGTTCGTTGACGCGGTACCACGGCTCCCCGCTCGCGCGGGGAGCCGACAAATCCCGCCTCCCCGACCACTTTGCCAGTTCCGGCGTCAGAGGTGCTCGGCGAAGTAGTCCACCACCCGTCGCAGCGCGTACTGCCGCGCGGCCGGGTTGCGATACCCGTGTCGCTCGCCGGGGAACACCAGCAGGTCGAAGTCCTTGTCGGCGCTGACCAGCGCGTCGACGAGGTGCGCGGTGTTCTCGAAGTGCACGTTCTCGTCCATGAGCGCGTGGATGATGAACAGCTTGCCCTGCAGGCCGGCCGCCTTCTTGCCGAGGTCGGTCCCGTCGTACCCAGCGGCGTTGTCGGCCGGCGTGCCCATGTAGCGCTCGGTGTAGCCGGTGTCGTAGTAGCGCCAGTCGGTGACCGGTGAGCCGGCCACGCCGACCGCGAAGCGCCCCGGCGCGGCGAGCATGGCCAGCGCGGCCATGAAGCCTCCGTAGCTGTGCCCGTAGATGCCGAGCCGCTTGCCGTCGACGTAGGGCTGCGACGCCAGCCAGGCCGCGCCGGCGAGCTGGTCCTCGAGCTCGGCGCGGCCGGCGTTGCGGTGGATGGCCGCGGCGAAGGCGGGCCCGCGGCCCTGGCTGCCGCGGTTGTCGAGGCCGAAGACGACCACGCCCCTGTCCGCCAGGTGCTGCCAGATCAAGCGCGGTGACCAGCGATCGCGCACCGTCTGTACGCCCGGCCCGCCGTAGACCATGACCACCGCCGGGTAGCGCTTGCCGGCGACCATGTTGCGCGGCTTGAGCAGCGCTCCGTGCAGCAGCGGACCCCCGGGGCTCTTCACGGTCATCGCCTCGGTGGGGCGGAGCTCGAGCTTGGCCAGGTCGGCGTCCATGGTCACCGGGAGCTCCCCGACCCCGGCGCCGGCCGCGTCGCGGAGGGTCACCCGCGGGGCCCGATCGACGGCGGAGTGTGTGTCGATGACCTCGCGCGCTGCGCGGTCGAGCTCCACCTCGTGCACGCCGCGCTCGGGGGTGAGCCGCACCGGCGCCGCGCCGCCGGCGAGGTCCACGGCGTAGAGGTGCTCCTCGAGCGGGCTCTCCCGGGTGGCGGTGAAGAGCGCGCGGTTCTTCTCCTCGTCCACGCCCTTGACCGCGGTCACGTCCCAGTCGCCCTTGGTCAGCTTGCGGATGGTGGCGCCGTTGGTGGCGTCGCGGAGCTCGAGGTGCACGTGACCGTCGACCACCGTCGTCCACAGGTAGCGCGGCGCCTTTTCCAGGAGCTTCATCTCCGCGAACTCCACCCACGTCGGTGACAGCTCGAAGGTCATCTCCACCGCCTTGCCGGTCGCCGCATCCACGCGCCACAGCTCGAGGCGCTTCTGGTCACGGCGCAGCGCCTGCAGCCACAGCTGCTTGCCGTCCGCGCCCCAGGTGAAGCGACCCAGGTAGCGCTCGGCGTCCGCGTCGCGCTCGAAGCGGATGGGGACCGTCTTCTTGCTGGCCACCTCGACCAGGAACGGCCGGACCACGGGGTTCCTGGCGCCGGTGCGCGGGTACTTCTGCATCATCAGATCCGGCGCGCCGCCGCGGAACCCGAGCACCGGCACCTCGGCCACCTGGCGCTCGTCCACCTCGAGGTAGGCGATGCGGTCGCAGCGCGGCGACCACCAGAACCCGCTGTCCTCGTCGAACTCCTCCTGTCCGTTGAAATCGCTCTGCCCGCGCGTCACGCCGGCCGGCGCCCCCCGGGTCAGCGCCACCTCGCGCACCGCCTCCGCCTTGCCGGGGCGGTCGGCGCGCGGCGCGCGCGCCGGGACGTCGACCGCGTACAGCTCGCTGCCGCGCACCCAGGCGACCCGCTCGCCGGTGGCGCAGGGCCTGGGGTCGATCTCCGCCTCCTTGGTCTCGGTCAGGCGTCGCACGCTGGCGTCACCATCGCGCACGAAGACGTCTCCGGCGTGCGGCACCACTATCAGCGGCGCCTTGCTGGCCCAGAGGTAGCCGGTGATCCCCACGATGCGCTTGCGCTGTCGCTCGCGACGCAGCTCCTCCTCGCGGCTGGTCGGCTTGTCCCCGGGCACCAGGTCGGCGGCGCGGAGGATGACCTTGCTCGTCTTCGAGGCGCGGTCGAAGGCCCAGAGCGCCATCTGCTCCGTCTCGCCCTCGCTCTTCAGGAAGGTGATCTGCTTGCCGTCCGGAGAGAACGCGATGCTGCGCGGCACCTGCCAGCCGACCTCCGGGAAGCGCGCCATGCGCGCGAAGTCGATGCGGCTCGCGGCGGCGCCGAGGATGGCGGGATCACGGGCGACGGCCGCGCCGCCCCCGCGGGCCTCGGCGGCCATCGCCGAGAGCAGCGGTGGCTGCGCGGCGCGCGGCGCCGGCGCTTCGCCCGGCACGCAGGCTGCGAGGAGGGTGGCCAGCACCAGGCCGAGCGCGGGGCGAGGAGGCATGCGGAGCGCGTAGCGTGGCCAACGGGGGGATTCCAGCCGCGCGCCCGCGGCCGGCCGTCACCCCGTCGCCCGCGGCTCCGCCTCGTCGGGCCAGTGGCTGAGGCCGAGCAGCTGGCCGTCCGGGTCGCGGGCGTAGAGCGTGAAGGCCGTCTCGCGCTCCACGGGGTGCCCCGCGGCGGCGAGGCGCTTGCGCCACGCCTCGCGGGCGTCGCGCTCGATGCCCAGCGCCACGCAGTGCCAGCCGGGCGCCCCGTCGGCGCGCAGCGGCTCGCCGGCGGTGGCGTGCTCCAGCGCCAGGAAGGCGCCGCGCCCCAGGTCGAGCCACACCGCGCGGGGCGCGCCGGCAGCGTCGTCCCAGCGCCGGGTGACCGCCAGGCCCAGCACGCCGGCGTAGAACCGCTCGCTCTGCGCCAGGTCGGAGACGACGACCGCCAGGTGATGCACGCCCGCGACGAGATCCATGGCGCCGAGCATCGATCGGGTCCGGCCCTGCGCGCAACGCCCGCGGTCCGCGGTTCAGTGGTCGCTGCCCTTGCCATCCGGCAAGGCGCGCCGCTCGCGCACGCTCATCACCTGCTCCAACCCCGCGGACAGGAAGGCGAAGAGGTTCTGATCCGGCGAGGTGATGGTCACCTTGTCGAACGAGCCGCGGAAGGCATCGGCCACGCGCGGCAGCGTCTCGGTGAGCATCAGCTCCTGCAGCCGCGACTCGGAGAGGTCGGCATCGGCGCCGCGCGCCAGGCGCATCAGCTCCGCCTCCAGCTCGCCGGCCTCGCGCCTGGTGGAGAGATCGATGCGCGCCCGCGCCCGCTCCGCCTCGGCCCGCTCCAGCTGCCGGCAGAGCTCCGCCTCCTGGGCGCGCTGCTCGAGCGCCTCGCGGTGCGCGCGCGCCTCGACCTCGCGCAGGCGCTGGGCGGTCAGGCGCGCATCCTCCGCGGCCATGCGCGCGCGGCGGCCGTGCTCCGCGGCGCGCATGCGGTCGCCCTCCAGGCGCGCCTCCTCGCGCTTCACCTCGTCGCGCGCCACCAGGGCGCGCAGCGCCAGCGCCTCGCGATAGGGCGCCTGCAGGCGCGAGAAGACTTCCTGCGAGAGCACCTTCACGTCCTGGATCTCGATGGTGTCCAGCACCACGCCCCAGCCGGTGCCGGTGGTGTCGGAGGTCGAGCCCTCGCCGGCGAGCACCGGGGCGATCTCCGCCATCAGGGCAGCCGCGACGCGCTCCTTGCGATGGGTGAGGCACTCGTCGAGCGTCAGCCCGGCCACGATGCGCCGCGTGGCGCCCACGAACATGTCGCGCAGGATGTCGGCGATGGCGCCGCGGTCATCGATCATGCGGTACGCCAGCAACGGCTCGACGATGCGGTACACGGCCAGGCCGGTGACCTCGACGCCGGTCTTCTCCAGGGTGACCTGATCGGCGCAGAACGAGAGCTTGGTGATCGAGGTGGAGAGGATGGCCACGCTGTCGGACGGCCACTTGAAGCAGCAGAGGCCCTGCCCGGAGCGCTTCACGCGCCCGTTGCGGATGTGGATCAGGAACTGGTGGGGCTCGGCGACGACCGTGCCCCAGCGCGGGATGTTCGGCATGCCGACCTGGATTGCAACCGGCGCGCCGGGCTGGCCGCGGCCGCCGCCCGGGGAGCCGCACCCATCGCGGGCGGTGGGCGCGCCAGACTGGAGCGCCGCGCGCCGCGACGACACGAGATCCGGCTCGGATCTCAGTGCGGCGTGAGCAGCTTCCAGTTGCGCGCAGAGCCGCCCGCCTCGCGCTCGAGGTCGACCAGCTCGAGTACGCCGGTTCCGGCGATCTCCAGGCGCGGCTCTCCGGCGGCGTGCCGCGCCGGGTCGAGCTTGGCGCGCACAGCGTCGGTGATCAGCACCTCGTCGGGGCCGGCGATGTCCTCGCCGAGCTTGCTGGCGGCGTTGACCTCGGCGCCGAAGATCTCGTGGTCGCCGATGCGCAGGATGCGGCCGTAGCCGATGCCCAGGCAGAGCAGGATCTGCTCCTCCGGGCGGCGGCGATGGTTGACCTGCGACAGCGTCTTCAGCATCTCCAGGCAGCAGCGCACCGCGGCTGCGGGCTGTCGGAAGAGGAGCATCAGGCTGTCGGCCTCGCGCTTCACCAGCAGGCCGTCGTGGCGCTCGATGACCGGAAGGAGCAGCTTCGTCTGCTCGTAGATGATCTGCAGGAAGTGCACGATGCCGAACTCGGCAGAGTGCCGCGAGAATCCGGCGAGGTCGGAGAAGACGATGGTCCATTCCTCGCCGAACATGTCCCAGATCCGGCGATCGATCTCCTGGGTGTCGGCGTGCGGGTGGGTGCGCTCCTCGATGAGGCGCCAGAGGCGCTCCTCGCCGCGCATCGCAGCCCGCTCCATCTCGCTGGGTGTCTTGCCGCTCATGCGCCTCGATCCGTGGTCGCAGCTGCCGTGGAGGGTAGGCCCTGGCGCGGACCGCGCGAAGCCCGTTCTGTCACCGTCAGGCGGTAGCGTTATCCACGTCGGGAGCCCTCCGCGGAACCGGTGTCGGGAACAACGCCCAGCGCTGGCTGTCGCTTCCAGCCGCCTTTTTTCGCGCCCACGCCGACCCGTTTACGTGCGCATCTCGCCTCCCCGTGCGCCACGGCGTGCTTGACGCACTGGGCTCACGTTGAGACTCTGCTCGTCTTCCTACGGTCCTTTTCAGCCGTAATTCCAAAGTCACAGGAGCCCACCTCATGAATAAATCCATCCTTCTGGCCGGCCTGGCCTCTTTGCTCATCGGCGGCGGCGTCTTCGTCGGCTGCAGCAGCGACAGCGACGACGGCGACGGCACCCCCGGCAGCGGCGGCGCTGGCGCGACCGGCGGGGAAAACACCGGCGCGACCGGTAATGACGGCGGCACGGGGCCGGCCAGCAGCAGCAGCAGCAGCAGCACGGGACCGGGCAGCGGCGGCGCCGGCCAGGGCGGCGCGGGACAGGGCGGAGCGGGCGTCGGCGGCGGGAAGCCGGGATGCGACGCGCCGGCCGTTCCTCCGTCTGCCGGCGCGTGCGTCGTCCCCGGCGGCGAGGGTGGCGGCGGCATTGCGTGCAACCCGGTGACCAACGACCCCTGCGACGGCGCTGCCGGCGAAGCGTGCGACGCCAATGACGGCGGCTTCGAATGCTATCCCGACGGGAACACCGGCGAGCTCTGCCAGGCCTGCAACCCCGACGCGGGTGAGTTCTGCGCGGGTGGCCTGGCGTGCGACGGCGCGCAGTGCGTCAAGTTCTGCTGCACCGACGCCGACTGCGGCACGGGTACCTGCACCAAGGTCAACGGCGCCGACCCGATCTACGCGCAGGCGCCGGAGCTCGGCGTCTGTCTCATCAACCCCTGACGCGGAATGGGCCGTCCGCCCGGGCTTCCGGGCGGACAGGCCGTGTCCCTGCGTGCGAGGCGCGAGCGGCGCCTGGTCGCAGGGTTCGCCCGGAACGCCCCGTCGAGTCACTCGGCGGGGCGTTCGCATGTGGATTGCCCCGACGGCTCGGCGGTTGCCCAGCCGCGCGCTAGGTTGGCCACGAAGCGCGAGGTCCGATCCGCTGCGACGCTGGCGCGCGACCCCTTGAGGTCCTGGCGGAACTCGCAGCGCGCGCCGGCGCCGCCGCCGCGGCCCCCGCCGAAGCGCGTTGCCTGCTCTCCGCCGCTAGCGCTTCCCCGCCGCGTGCGCGCGCTGGATGCGGCCGAACTGCTTGGCGATCACCGTCCGGTACGCGGCGCGCGGCAGGTAGCGCTTCATCCTCCACGCCGCGCGCCCCTCCAGGTGCGGCAGCACGTAGAAGCGCTTCGCCAGCACGGCGTCCACCGTCTCGCGGGCCACGTCCGCCGCGGTGATGGCCGAGCGCGCCAGCAGGCCCTTGGTCATCTCGACCAGCTCCGGCGTCTGCGAGCGCATCGTCTCGTGCAGGTTGGTCTGGAAGAACGAGGGGCAGACCACGGTGACCCCGATGCCGTGCTCGGCGAGCTCGTTCTGCAGCGTCTCGGAGATGGACACCACCGCCGCCTTGGTGGCGTTGTAACCGCTCATCAGCGGCACATCGAGGAGCCCGGCCATGGAGGCCACGTTCACGAAATGGCCGCTCTTCTGCTTCTTGAAGAGCGGCGTGAACTCGCGGCAGCCGCGCACCACGCCGAGCATGTTGATGTCGATGATCCAGCGCCAGTCGTCGATGGACACCTCGTCGATGCCGCCGGCCAGCGCCACGCCGGCGTTGTTGACCACCACGTCCACGCCGCCCCAGCGCTCCTCGAGCCGCTGGCGCGCGCCGCGCAGGTCCTCGTCGCGCGTCACGTCGCAGCGCACGAAGTCCCCTTCGCCCGTGCGCTGCAGCGCCGCCCCGGTCTCCGCGCCGCGCGCCTCGTGGACGTCGGCGATGCACACCCGCGCTCCGCGCTGTGACCACTGCTCGGCCATGGCGCGGCCGAGCCCGCTGGCGCCACCGGTGATGAAGACGCGCGTGCCGTGGGTGGAGGTCATGGCGCGCAGGCTATTACAAGCAGGGCGGCGGGGGCGGCCTCGTCGTGCCGCCGCCGGACGAGCGCTGCGCGCCGGCGGCTGCTAGAAAGGAGGACCCCACGGACGAGTCGCAGCGGAGGTCGAGATGGGCGGACTGGACCCGACACGGGACGCGAGACACGGCGACTCTGCCGCTCCCATCTCCCTGCAGGCCCCGTTCTTCGCCGTAGGTCTGGTCGGTGGCTGGCTGGTCGCCGAGCTCCATCACCTCGATCGCAGCGGGACCGAGCTGGCGCTGCGCGGGCTGTTGACCATCATCACCCCGGTGGTGTGCGCCTCCCTCGGCGCCCGCCTGAACCCGCGCCAGGCGGACAGCGCCCTCGGCGCCGTGCTGGCGCTCACCGTGTCGACGTCCATCGCCGGGGTTGCCAACGGCGCCATCATCGGCTTCTTCGCCATGCCACCGCACGGCGCGCTGCTGGCTTCGCCGTGGGGGTTCGTGTGCGCGCTGCCCTTCGTCCCGGTGCTGGCGCTGATCGTGATCGCGGCGCGGCGGGTGGGCCGCGCGCGCGCCGGCTCGGTCGTCGATCGCAGCGACCGCCGGGGTGTCTGGGTGGCGACCATGGCTGCCATCGCGCTCTCCACGGTCGCCGTGGCGCCGCACGGTGAGTCGCTGCGCGGGGTGCCGTTCTGGGTCGCGCTGTCCTGCACCGAGGTCGCGCTGGCGCTGACCGTGCTCGATCTGGTCGAGCGCCGGCGCGTCGGCCGACCGCTGGTGCTGAGCGGGCCGCTGCGGCCACGCACGCCCTCCAGCGCCGCGACGCCCGACGACGACGTAGGCGTCGCGGCCCACGTCGAGATCCACGACGCCGGACTGGGCGAGGCGACGTTCGAGGAGCTGGCGCCGGCGCCGCAGCCGTACCGCTCGACGGAGCGCGTCCTGCGCATCCACCGCGGCAGCCGCGCCCTGGCCCGGGAGGCGCTGGCAGCCGCCGCCTGGCGCGGCGTGGCCGCGGTCATCGCCGCCGCCACGGCCGTCGCCGCCCACCTGTTGCTCGCCTGACCGCTGCGGCCTCGGGTGCCCGGCTCCTCCGCCAGGCCGGTGCGCCCTCCGGGGCACGTGCGGGCGCAGCGGCGTCCGGCGGTCGGCGCAGGGGCGGGATTGCGATGTCGCCTCCAGCGTTGGTCCACCGTCCGGGGTGGCTGTGATTTCAGTGGGTTGCGCTTGCCTCCGGGGTCCCTTGGCGCACTTCGAAAGAAGTGGCCCCCCTGGCGCGAACGGATCCAAGCACGATGCTCGCCGCCGCGATGCCCGCACCGACGCGCCCTCGCCTCGAAGCGACCTCCGCCGCGCCTGCGGACGAGGTGGCGGCGCTGCGACGGCTGGTCCGCGCCGTGGTGGCGCGGGTGCTCGGCGAGCCGACCAGCCATCCGGACGTCGAGGACTGTACGCACGAGGCCCTGCGCCGCGCCTTCGAGGGCACCGACCGGGTCCGCGCCGGCGAGCCGCTGCGCCCCTGGACGCTGGGCATCGCTCGCCACGTGGCCATCGACGCCCGCCGCGCCCGCATGCGAGCGCGCGCGCGCGCGCCCCACTGCACCCACGATGACAGCGAGAGCCCGATCGACCTGGTGGCCGATCCGGCGCCCGGCCCCGACGACTTGGTGGAGAGCACCCGCCGCCGCCGCGCGGTGGCCGAGGCCATGGAAGGCCTGCCCGAGGGCCCGCGTCGGGCGCTGACGCTGATGCACCTGGAGGGGCTCGGGTATCGCGAGATCGCCACACGGCTCGGGGTGCCGATGGGCACCGTGGCCACCTGGCTGTCGCGGGGACGGCGCGCGCTGGTCGCGGCCGTCGACGCGCGGCCGGCCGAGCGGAAAGGAGAGGCCACATGAGCAAGCAACCAGGGTTCGATGTGCGCCTCGTCTGGCGCGACGACGGTCACCTCGGTGACGCGGCGCTGACCTGCTTCATCGACGGCGAGGAGGCCCTCCTGCCAGCGCCGGCGCCGGCGCACCTCGACAGCTGCGAGCGCTGCACGCTGCGGCTCGGTGATCTGGCGCTCGCCGCCACGCAGACCGCGGAGCTCCTCGCGGCGCGCATGCCGGTCGCCGTGGAGGCGACGGTGCCCGAGTGGCGCCGGTGCTGGCCGTCGCGTCGCCGGACCGCAGCGCGGCGCCGTCGCGGCGTCCGCCCGTGCGCGTGCCCTTCTGGGCCGTGGCGGCGGCGCTGGTCCTCGCCGGGCTGGGGGCCGCGCCCGCCGCGCTCGACGCCATGCGCGCGCTGCCATCGTGGTTGGCCGGCCTGTCCCGCACCTTGCCGGTGGTGCTGCAGTCGGTCGGTGTGGTGGTTCGCCACGGCAGCGCCGCGCTCCTGCCGGCGCTGGCGGTGGCCGCGTTCGGCTCTCTGATCCTGGTCGTCTTCGCCGCCTCCGTGGCGCGGAGGATGTCGCGAAAAGCTCCGCTCGAAGGAGGCATCTGATGTTCCGCTCGTTCTGCTCGTCGATCGCAACGGCTCGTGCCACGGCCGGCGCCACCTCGCTCGCTGCGCTGCTGGCCATCCTCGCCGCCCCCTCTGTCGCCGATGGCGCCGTCCGCCGGGAGGGCGAGTGGCCGGGTGACCGCAAGGTGAGCCTGCGCGCCGAGCGCATCTCGCGGGGCGAGGCGGTGCGCAAGCTCGCCGACGCCGCCGGCTGGAGCGTCGTCCTCAGCGGCGGCGCCCTCGAGCAGACCGTCGAGGTGCGGGTCAAGGACGAGCCCGCCGACGCGGTGCTCGAGCTGCTGCTCACCGAGGGCAACTGGGTCGCCGTCCGCAAGGGCTCGCGCATCGCCATCGCCCCTGTCGGTGCCGGAGGCGGTGACACCTCGCCGCCGCCGCCACCCGCCGCGCCGCCCGCGACCATCACCGCCAACCTCCCACCGGCCGAGGTGTGGCCTGGGGTATCCGGCTCGGCGCGCGCCGGCGATCCGCCGTCCGCCGTACCCCCGTGCCTCCCGTGCCGCCGCCGCCTCTGCTGCGGCCGACGCCGCCTCGCCCGTTCGCCCCGCCAGCGCGCGCGGCTCGGACCGCGTGGTCACCGGCAACAGCGTGCGCGTGGAGAAGGACGAGGTGGTGCACGATGTCGCGGTCTTCGGCGGCTCCGCCGAGATCCTGGGAACGGTGACCGGGGACGTGGCCGTCTTCGGCGGCTCCGCGCACCTGCACGACGGCGCGGTGGTCGAGGGTGACGCCACCACCCTCGGGGCTCGCTCCGGATCGACGACGGCGCGCGCGTCGACGGGGACGTGGCCACGCTGGGCGGCAACCTCGATCGCGCCGACGGCGCGGTGATCGGCGGGGAGGTCCAGGAAAACAGCAAGCGCGTGGAGAAGACCTTCGGCGACGGCGGCGGTGGCCGTGAGCACGACGGCGGCGGGCGGGGCGAGAGCTGGCTGTCGCGCGCGGGCCGGGAGGCGGCCAGCGCCATCACCCTGGCCTCGTTGCTCTTCGTCCTCGGGACGGTGTTCATCGCCCTGGCCGGGTCGCGCATGGAGAAGCTGCAGACGGAGGTCGCCGCTCGACCGATGCGCACCTTCGCGCTCGGCGTGGTGGGCACCTTCGCCGCCGCGGTCCTCTTCGTGGCCCTGTGCGTGGTGGTGGTTGGCATCCCCTTCGCGATCGTGGGTGTCCTCCTCTTCGCCCTCGGCACCGGCGCCGGCTTCTGCGCCACGCTGACCACCATCGGCGCCGCGCTGGTGCGCCACCGCGCCCAGAGCCCCTATCTGCACCTGGCCGTGGGCACGCTGCTCTGGCTGGTGGTCTCCGCCATCCCGTGGATCGGCGACCTGGTGACCGCGGTCATCGTGTTCATCGGCATCGGCACCCTGGTGGCCACGCGCGCCGCCGGATTCGCCGAGCCGCGCCGTCGCAACGGCGACGTGCGCCCCGGCGACGCGCCATACCGCGCCGGCGGTGTCTAACGTCTAGCAACGGCGAAAAGAATGCGCGGTCGAAGCGCCGCAACGCGTCGCTCAGGACGGCCCGGACGCCCTATTGGGGCGCACGCCGCGTATGCGCGATGGAGCGCGACCCTTATCATCCGGTACTTCGAGGGCTTCGAGGCGAGGCGATCGCCGACGGGGGCGCAGCGGGGTCACGGAGGTGGATGCGATGCGACTCGAGCTGCGCGACTGGATGAAGGAGCTGATCGACAGGCCGGCGCGGGAAGCGTCGGCGTCGCTCGACGAGCTCGTCATCGACGTCCGCGTCGACGACACGAGCACCGCGCCGCACGGCGCGCAAGCGGAGTCCGGCGGCGTGCGCTTGCATGCCCGGGTCGTCGATCGCACCTGGCTCGAGCTGGAGGTCCGTGGGTCCGGCTGGACTCCGGCGGTGGAGCGCGCGCTCTACGAGGCGCTGGACAAGCGCAACACCTCGCTGGTCGCTGGCCTGCTGCTCTGGGAGTGGCGGGCGGTGCGCCAGGAGTGCCAGGCGCGCGCCGCGGGAACCGACGCGCCCATGCTCGCGGCCGGCTGATCCGACGCGCGCCCGCGCCGCGCGACCG
>JBBJMR010000538.1:0-2857 GCA_037720395.1 Polyangiaceae bacterium | reverse complement strand
TCTGCACACGGTTCCTCGGTGCGAGCGGCACGCAGCGCGCATGCCCCGGGCGGGCCCGTGGCCACCTTGCCGACCTTCTCGTGGCAGTCGGCCAGGTTGAGAAGCGTGCCCAGCGTCCTGTCGAGCGTGAAGCTGGCCTCGAACTTGGGGCAGGCCTCGGCGTACTTGCCATCGGCGACGAGCAACTTGCCGGCGTCGAACAGGGCCTGCGCCGAGGCGCGGTCATCGGCGCGCGCCGCCGAGGAGAGTGACATCAGGACCAGCGCGCCGGCGCCGGCGCGGGCGAGCAAGGCGAGGAGGCGGCGGGGCGTGCGTGGCGATGCAAGCAAGTCCGAGCGCATACCGACGATCGTTATATCAGGGCGGCCGCCCGCGGGCGCCTTCCCGGGGCGCGGCGCGGGTGGCGCGAAACGGCGCGGGTCAGGCGCCCTACTGCCGGCCCGACAGCGGATCGATGGGCTTGGCGCTGGGCTTGGCGCTGGGCGTGGCTGGCGGCTGGGCGACCGGCGCCGCGGTCGCCACCGGCGGGCGCTTCGGGGACAGGCTGGGCGTCGAGGCGCCGTGAGGAGGCCTCGCTCCTGTCGAGGGGGCGATGGCGACCGCGCTGGCGGACGCAGCGGCAGAGGCAGCGGCGCTGGCCGACGGCTCCGGCTCGGGCGTCACCACCGGAAGCGCGCTCGGGGTCGGTGTCGCGGCGGGCGGAGGATCGACCGAGGGCGCCGCGGCCGTCGCCGCCATCGGCGCCCCGGCCGAAACGCCTGGCGCCGGGGCGCTGGCCAGCCAGGCCGCGCCGCCGCCGATCGCCCCGACGACCATGCCCGCAGCGAGGTACGAACGCCACCGATTCGATGCAGAAGGAAGACGATGCCCGTCGGTTCGGGTCAGCGGCGCCGACGTCTGCTTCAGCGCCGAAGGTGGCGGGGAGCGCGCGGCGGTGGCGGCGAAGGACCCGTGCGGCTCGACCGCCGTGTCGCCCAGCGGTCGGATGCCCGAGCCGCTGTCGGCGAGACGAGGAGGCAGGGACTGACCGCCCAGACCGGGCGTGGACGTCTCGGCCAGGCCGAGCGCCCGCGCCAGCGCATTGATGGCCGCGCCGGCGCTCGGGTAGCGCTGCTCGACGGGGCGCGCGCAGCACACCGCGAACCATTCGTCGTACGCCTTGCCCAGATTGCACCCGATGGCGCTGGGCACGGGCATCGGCTCGTAGGCGATCTGCGCGACCAGATGGGTGAGGGTGGTCGCCGTCCACACGTCGTGGCCGGTGAGGAGCTTGTGGGCGATGAGGCCCAGCGCCCAGACGTCGGTCTGCCCGGAGATCCGGTGGCCCTCGGCCAGCGCCTGCTCCGGCGCCATGTACAGAGGAGTGCCGAAGATCTGCCCGGTGCTGGTGGCCGAGCCGAGCTTGCCGAAATCCCCGGCGGCGCTGGTCAGCTTGGCGATCCCGAAGTCGAGGAGCTTGATGTGGGGCGTGCCGTCCTCGCGCTTGCTGAGGAAGAGGTTCTCGGGCTTCAGGTCACGGTGCACGATGCCCAGGCCGTGCGCCTTGTCCAGGCCGCGCGCCGCCTGGCGCAGCCAGTGCACCACCTCCGGGGCGGGGATGGATCCGCGCTCGCAGAGCACCTTGTCCAGGTCCTGCCCGCGCAGGAGCTCCATCACCAGGAACGGGACACCGCCGAGCTCCGGGGCGACGTCGGCGTCGGTGACGCGCACCACGTGGTCGCTGGCGATGCGCGCCGGGGTGCGGGCCTCGCGCTGGAAGCGCTCCAGGGCAACCGCATCCTTGACGGTGGCCGAGTGGAGGACCTTGAGGGCGAGCTCGTCGTCCGTCTTGACGTGCTGGACGAGGTAGACGGAGCCCATCCCGCCCTCGCCGAGCTGGCTCAGCACCCGGTAGCGGCCAGCGATGACCAGGCCCGGGCTGATCGACTCTGCCACCATCGCCAAGCCCACCGATCCTAGCATGGTGACCCGAGCCGACACCGATCGGTAAAAACACGAGGCTGCAGGCTTCAGGCTTGGGGCTCGAGCCGCGCCGACCTGCTCTCGCGCCAGAGAATCCGGGCCGGAGGACGGACGCCTTGGAGGTTGACGCCTGGAGCCTGAAGCCTGGAGCCTCTTCGGATGGAGTCGCTCTACCGATCGTCGGACGCAGCGCGGTTCGTGGCCGACCTCGCGTCGACCTGGGGGGAGGAGCTGGCGCAGCGCGTGTACACGTCGCGGCTGCTCGGCCGCGAGCCCGCCTTGGTCCTGCATGGCGGTGGCAACACCAGCGTGAAGGGGCGAGCTCGCCAGCCGTTCGGGCAGGATTCCGACGTGATCTGGGTCAAGGGCAGCGGCTGGGACCTGGCCAGCATCGAGCCGCGCGGCTTCCCCGCTTGCCGCCTCGCGCACTTGCGCCGTTGCTGCGAGGAGCCTGCCATGAGCGACGAGCGCATGGTCACCGAGCTGCGCGGCCAGATGCTCGACCCACAGTCGCCCACCCCGTCGGTGGAGGCGCTGCTCCACGCCTTCTTGCCGGCGCGTTTCGTCGATCACACGCACGCCGACGCCGTGCTGTCGTTGGTCGATCAGCCCGACGCTGCCGCGCGGGTGCGTGAGGCGTTGGGCGAGGGCGTCCTCTTCGTGCCTTACGTCATGCCCGGCTTCGTGCTTGCGCGCGCCGTCCTCGAGCTCTGGCGCGCGCTGCCTGCCGGAGACACGCCGACGGCGATGGTGCTCGAGAAGCACGGCATCTTCACCTGGGGCGAGACGGCGCTGGAGAGCTACGAGCGCATGATCGCCCACGTCACGCGCGCGGAACGCTACCTCGACGAGCACCGCTCGGTGGCCTCGACAGGTGCGAGGTCTCCTGCCGGAG
>JBBJMR010000262.1:0-12472 GCA_037720395.1 Polyangiaceae bacterium | reverse complement strand
CGGTGGGCGCCTCCATCACCCACCAGCGCTTGACGAAGCCGACGCGCTTGGCGCCGAGCGCCTCGAGCCGGGCGACCTCGGCCTCCAGGTCGTCGCTCTCGATGTCCAGGTGGATGCGCCCCGGGTGGTCGACCTTCTGCACCAGCACGATGGGATCCTCCGCGCTCCCCTCGAGCTCGCGGTAGGCGGGGTCGCTCTCGTCGGCGGCGATCTTGCGCCCCAGCGCGGCGCTCCAGAAGGCGGTGGCCTCCTCGATGCTCTTGCCGTGGCAGTCGATGACGAAGGTGCTGAGCTTGCTGTGGTGCATGTCGCGCTCCGTGGGGGTTGTCTAACTGGCTGGACGGTTAGAGGGTCCCACCCGACTGGCCGCGCGTCAACCTGCTAGCGGGTTAGAAGTGAGCTTCCTCCGGTTGTGGCTGGAACGAACTCGGGCCAAGCTCTCGGGATCGCGATGGATGCGCATGCGCCCCCGCCGTCGTATGCCGACAAGGCACCCCAGCTCGTCGGCGGCACCCTGGCCGTCGACCTGGTGAACACCGTCGGCTATCGCGGCCGCACCGGGCGGCGCGGCAGGAGCGCCTCTCGAGCTACGGGGAGCTGGTGCACTGGCGCGGCACGCCGGCGCGCTGGCCGCCGCGGAGGTGCCCGGGCTGCTCGCCGCCGGCCGGCGCGACCCGGCGGCGGCGGCGCAGGCGCTGGGACGTGCGGTGGCGCTGCGCGAGGCGTTGGCGCGGATCTTCGCGTCGCGGAAGGCGCGCGCCACCGACCTGGAGGTCGTCAACGCCCTCCTCGCCGGGCCCCGCCGCGCAGGCGACTGGTGGCAGGGTCCGGCCAGCTGCGCTGGGACGAGGAGCGGCCGCACCTCGCACGCTCCGCCCCGCTCCTGCGGCCGGTCTGGCCGGTGATCTGGGACGCTGCGGCGCTGTCGTCGCCGCGCCGCGCAGCGGTGCACGGTGCGGCGACCGCGAGTGCGGCTGGATGTTCCTCGACACCTCGCGAGGCCACACCCGACGCTGGTGCTCCATGAAGGACTGCGGCAATCGCGCCAAGGCGCGGCGCCACTACCGGCGCAACCAGGAGGGCACAGAGGCGACCGCTCAGCGTGGGTGATCGGTAGAATGGCGCCATGCACGCCACCGCTCTCCGCCTCGTCCGGCGCGTGTCGCCCGCGCTCTTCCTGGGCGGCGCGCTGGTCTTCGGTTGCTCCGACGATGGCGACGATGGCCCGACCGACGACGGCTCGGCGGGCAGCGGCAACGCCTCGTCGAGCAGCGGCGCCGGGGCCAGCGGCAGCGGCGCCGCCGGCGGCCAGGGCAGTGGCGGCAGCGGCGCCACCGGCGGCGCGGCCTCGAACTGTCCCGCCGCCCAGCCGCGCGGCCGCGAGTCGTGCAGCGACGACGGCCTGGTCTGCGAGTACGGCGACGAGTGCTGCTGCGGGCAGTGCTTTCCCTCCTACGGGTGCGTGTGCTCCGGCGGCGTCTGGGGATGCTCGTACACCGACGCCTGCTTCGCGCCGAGCTGCGGCGGTACGGGTGGGGAGAGCTCCGGGCGCGGCGGAGGAGCCTGATCGCGAACCGCGACGCGGCGCTCCGCGATCAGGGAACCAGCGTTCCCGCGCGGAAGGTGAAGCTGCCGACGGTGACCTCCCCTCCGTCGCCGAAGTTGTCCACGGCAGGCTCGCTGCACGTTCCCTTGCCTTGCAGCGCGTAGTCCGTGCCGATCTCCGGGATCACTTCGATCACCGTGCTCTCGGTGATGTCGACCCGACACGTGTCCGGCGTCTCCCAGCTCACCTGACCGTCGGCCGAGGTGATCTGCACGGAGGCGAGGTTGCCAGTGCTGGGCGCGGTGATGGAGCCGTTGATGAACACGCCGAAGTTGATGGGCGCGCTGTCCTCGAAGCCACCCCAGGACAGCGCCGTGTACACGTCGGTGGACGAGCCCGAGCAACCGGCGCTGTCGTCGTAGTCGAGGGTCTCGGACAGGGCGCCAGAGAGGGTGACCGCCAGCAGGCAGTCCTCCTCCTCCGGATCGGCCGGCGCCCCGTCGCCGTCGTCTCCGCCGCACGCGGTGAGCGCCAGCACGCCGGCGCACACGAGCAGCGCCGCACCCAGGCGCCCGTGCGCCACCGCCATTCGATCACTTTCCCGAACCATGGCTGCCCTCGTACGTGGTGCGCGGCCGGCACCTTCTCCGGCTGCGCGGCCCACATCATCACCCGAGAGGCGTAAGCCGTGCACGCCTTGACGGGCCTGCCGAAGGCGAGGAACCTGCCAGCATGCATTCTTGTGGCCGTATCGGCGCGCGCGCTGGCAAGCCCAGCACGTTCCTGACGCTGGGCGCTCTGGCGATGCTCGGCGTGTCCGGATGCGGCCTGGTGCTCGGTCTCGGCGACTTCGAGGACTCCGACGATGGCGCGGGCGGGCCAGCTCGTCCACGACCGGGGCACCCGGCGGTAGTGGGCCCGGAACCGGCGGGACCGGGCCCACCGGAGCCACCGGGGCCACCGGAGCCACAGGTGGCGGGGGACAGGGCGGCGGCGGCAGCGGAGTGGGCGGGATGGTCGAACAGTGCCCGGTCGAGACCGAGTGCGTGCCTGGGCCACCCGCAGGCTGGAAGGGCCCGGCCGCGTTCTACCTCGGCGCGTCGCCGCCCTCGGCATGCCCGGCGGACTGGCCGTCGGGCATCGAGGCCACAGCGGGCAACGTGACCGGGGCGTTCAGCTGCGACTCCTGCAGCTGCGGCGGCCCGGCGGGTGTGCAGTGCAGCGTGCCGTCCTTCACGGTGTTCGGCACTTCGAGCTGCAGCGGCGCAGGCAACATCGTCTCGCTCCCGGGGAATGGCAGCTGCCTGAACACAGCGGGCGGCTACGGCGCCAAGGTGGGCGCCAGCCTCGCCAACGGCGGCACCTGCACCGCAGCCGGCGGAACCTTGCAGAAGGATCCAGTGATCTGGGACAACGGCGTGCTGGTCTGCGACGGCGGCGCCGTTGCCCAGTGCCCGACTGGCGTCTGCGCGCCGAAGCCCGAGTCGCCGTTCGACAGCCGACGCTGTGTGTACAAGGACGGCGAGGAGCCGGGCTGCCCGCTCGCGTACCCGAATCGCACCGTCGTCTATCGCGGCACCAGCGACACGCGCGACTGCAGCAACTGCTCCTGCGGCGGTGTCGGCGGGGTCACCTGCCCGTCGGTCGTCGTGGCCTACGGAAACTTCGACTGCAGCGGCTTCGGAGCGAACATCGACTACGCGAACCTGGCCTGCAACACGAGCGCGTACTTCGCCGGAGCGGTGTTCGCGAACAAGCCGGTCGGCGGCAGCTGTCCGGTGGCCGGCGGCGCCCCGAGCGGCGGCGTCGCGCCGACGCTGCCTCTCACCGTCTGCTGCGAGTAGTCGACGGCGCGTGGGCGCGCGCCACCGGGCGCGCGCACGACGACGCGCCTAGACGTGCTTCTTGCCCGCGCGCTCGGCGGCCAGCGCAGCCTGCACGCTGGGCCGCTCACCGACGCGATCCATGAAGGCCTTCACGTTGGCGAACGCCGTGAGATCCAGCTTCACCGCGCGCGCCCAGCGCGTCACCGTGTAGAGGTACGCGTCGGCGACGCCGAAGCGGCCGCCGAGCAGGTACTCCTTCCCCCCCAGCCATCTGTCGACCAGCGCGTAGCGCTTGGTCAGATACGCCACACGATCGGCGCGCGTCTCCGCCGGCGTGGAGGCGTGGAAGAGCGGGCTGTACGCCTTGTGGATCTCGGAGTTGATGTACCCGAGCATCTCCTGGAGCCGGTAGCGCTCCACCGTCCCGTTCGGCGGCGCCAGGCCGGCCTCCGGCTTGCGGTCGGCCAGGTACTGGACGATGGCCGGGCCCTCGGTGAGCACCTGCCCGTCCTCGAGCTCGAGGGCGGGCACGTACATCTTGGGGTTGATGGTGGAGAAGTCGGCGCCGCTCTCGAGCGTGCGCGTGTCGGCGTCGTAGCGCACCAGCTCCACCGGGATGCCGAGCTCGCGCATCACCACGTGCGGTGAGAACGAACAGGCGCCTGTGCTGTAGTAGAGCTTCATGCCGGCTCAGCTGGAGGCGAGCGTGGCCTTGAGCGTGATGCTGCCCACGCCGGCCAGCGCCTTGGAGACCGGGCAGGCCTTCTTCGTCGCCTGGGCCACCTCCTCGAACCTGGCGGCGTCCATGCCCGGCACGTCGGCCCTGGTGGTGAGCTCGATCGACTTGATCGAGAAGCCCTCTCCGTCCTTGTCGAGCGTCACCGCGGCCTCGGTCTCGATGCTCTTCGGGGGCGAGCCGGCCTTCTCCAGGCCCAGCGACAGCGCCATGGAGAAGCAACCGGCCAGGGCGGCGCCGACGACCTCCTCCGGGTTGCTGCCGGGCTGGCCCTCGAAGCGCGTGCCCAGGGAGAAGCCGATGCTCTCGGCGTGCGCCGGCTTCATCGTCCCCTTGCCCGCCTTGATGCTCCCCGTCCACGTCGCGCTGGCCTTGCTGATTCCCATGTTCGCCTCCTGGCTCGCGGGCCGCGCCCGCGGGCCTCGCTCATAGCACGGGCGCACCGGGTCGACCGTGGCTAGGCTGGCCCGCGCCATGACAGGTCTCTTCGATCCGCTCGTCTTCCGCAGCGGGCTGCGCGCCCCGAACCGAGTGGTGCTGGCGGCGATGACCAACCAGCAGAGCCACCCCGACGGCTCGCTCTCCGAAGAGGAGCTGCGCTGGCTGCTGCGGCGCGCCGACGGCGGGTTCGGCACCGTCACCACCTGCGCCGCGCACGTGGCCAAGGACGGTCAGGGGTGGGCGGGCGAGCTCGGCTTCTTCGACGACGCACTGCTGCCCGGCCTGCGGCGCCTGGCCGCCGCGCTGCGCGAGCGCGGCGCCGTCTCGCTGGCGCAGATCTTCCACGGCGGCGTGCGCGCCGACCCGCGCGTCAGCGGGATCCAGCCGTGGAGCGCGAGCGAGGGCGAGGGTGCGCGCGCCGCGACGGAGGACGACATCCACCGGGTCATCGCGCAGTTCGCCGCCGCTGCGGTGCGCGCGCAGGAGGCCGGCTTCGACGGCGTCGAGATCCATGGCGCGCACGGTTACTTGATCTCCCAGTTCCTGAGCGCCACCCAGAACCAGCGCACCGACGGGTGGGGCGGCGACCTCGCCGGGCGCGCGCGCCTGGCGCGCGAGGTGATGCGTGCGGTCCGTGCGGCCACGCGCCCCGGCTTCACCGCAGGCATCCGCCTGTCGCCGGAGGACTCCGGCAACGCCAAGGGGCTCGATCTCGACGAGAGCGTGCGGACGGCGCAGTGGCTGTGCGAGGACGGCGCCGACTTCATCCACGTGTCGCTGTGGCGCGCGCTGGCAACCAGCAAGAAGCGCCCCGAGGCGCACGCGCTGCCGCTCTTCCGCGCCGCGCTGCCCGCCGAGGTGCCGCTGCTCACCGCGGGCACGGTGTGGACGCGCGCCGAGGCCGAGCAGGTGCTGGCCCTCGGCGCGGACGGCGTGGCGCTGGCGCGCGCGGCCATCGTCAACCCGGACTGGCCGAAGGACGCGCGCACCGAGGGGTGGGAACCGAAGCGTCCGCCGGTGACCGTGGCCGAGCTCGAGGCGCGGGCGCTGAGCCCGGCGTTCGCCGGGTACATGAAGCAGTGGAAGGGCTTCGTGGCCGACTGACGGCGGCGGGCGGCGGGCGGCGCGGACCGAGGCCGGACCGGAGGGGGCAGAATCGTCACGAGACTGCTGCGTGATTCCAAGCAGTTGCGGTGCAAGCCGTGGAATCGTCGCCGGCGTTGTCGATCCGGGCAGGGCCCGGTCGACGAGCCTTCGACAGCGAGGCAAGACCGGTCGAGCCAAACCGGGCGAGCCCTCGCCAGCCAAGGAGAATGCGATGCGATTCATGATGATCGTCAAGGCGAACAAGGACAGCGAAGACGGCAAGCTGCCGTCGGCATCGATGATCGCTGCCACGGGCCGATACAGCGAGGAGCTGGCCAAGGCCGGCGTGCTGCTCGGCGGCGAGGGCCTGCATCCCACCTCCAAGGGCGCGCGGGTGAAGTTCGCTGGCGGCAAGGCGACCGTCGTCGACGGGCCGTTCGCGGAGGTGAAGGAGCTCATCGGCGGCTACTGGCTCCTCCAGGTGAAGTCGAAGGAGGAGGCCATCGAGTGGGCCAGGCGTTACCCGCCTGCCGACGACGGCACCGAGGGCGAGCTCGAGCTGCGCCAGCTGTACGAGCTCGAGGACTTCCCCTCGGATCTCATCTCCGACGAGGACAAGGCCAAGGAGAAGGCGCTCTTCGAGGGCGCGGCCAGGAACGCCAAGCGGTGACCGCGCCGTGGCCGGCCCGGACGGCGGCGCGCCGACCGGGCCCTCGCCGCGCTTGCGCCACGGAGCCGCGGTGCTCTGATGCGCGCTGTTGACCAGCGACGTCCAGCGCACCATCGCCGCCGTCTGGCGCATCGAGGCGGCGCGCCTCATCGCCAGCCTGGCGCGCATCACCCGCGACGTGGGCGTGGCCGAGGAGCTGGCCCAGGACGCGCTGGTGGCGGCGCTGGAGCAATGGCCGAGGGACGGAATCCCGGACAACCCCGGCGGCTGGCTGATGGGCGCCGCCAAGCACCGCGCCATCGATCAGCTGCGGCGCGGCAAGCGCGTGGAGCGCAAGCACCAGGAGATCGGCGTCGGCGAGGCGGAGCGTGAGCGGATCGTGCCCGACCTGGAGCAAGCCATCGACGAGAGCGTGGGCGACGACCTGCTCCGCCTGGTGCTGGTGGCCTGCCACCCGGTGCTGCCCGAGGAGTCGCGGGTGGCGCTCACCCTGCGCCTGCTCGGAGGGCTCTCCACCGACGAGATCGCCCGCGCCTTCCTGCTGCCCGAGCCCACCGTGGCGCAGCGCATCGTGCGCGCCAAGCGCACCCTCTCGGAGCGGCAGGTGCCCTTCGAGGTGCCGCGCGGCGCCGAGCTCGAGGAGCGCCTCTCCTCGGTGCTGGCGGTCGTCTACCTGATCTTCAACGAGGGCTACGCGGCGACGGCCGGCGACGATTGGATGCGCCCCGAGCTCTGCCAGGACGCCATGCGCCTCGGCCGCGTGCTCACCAACCTGGTGCCGGACCGGCCCGAGGTGCACGGCCTGTCGGCGCTGATGGAGCTCACCGCCTCGCGCGCGGCGGCGCGCGTCGACAGCCACGGAGCGCCGGTGGTGCTGCTCGAGCAGAACCGGAGGCGCTGGGATCGGCTCCTCATCCAGCGCGGGCTGGCCGCCCTGGAGAAGGCCGAAAAGCTCGGCGGGCGGGGAGAGCCGTACACCTTGCAGGCCTCCATCGCCGCCTGCCACGCGCGCGCACGCACCGCCGAGGAGACCGACTGGGTGCGCATCGCCGCGCTGTACACCGCGCTGGCGCGGCGCCTCGAGTCGCCGGTGGTGGAGCTCAACCGCGCGGTGGCCCTGGGCCTGGCCTTCGGCCCCGCGGTGGGCCTGCGCGAGCTCGACGAGAACGCGGGCGAGCCGGCCCGCGCCGACTACCACCTCCTGCCGACGCGCGCGGCGACCTGCTGGCCAGGCTCGGTCGCCAGGGCGCGGCGCGGGCCGCGTCCGCGCGCGCCGCGGCCATGACCCGCACCGCGCGCGCGCGGACGCTGCTCGAGCCGCGTGCCGCGGCCTCGGCGCGCCAGTCGTAGGCGCTGCCGGCCCAGCTCGAGGCCCACGCGGTGGAGCCGCCCACCGTCGCCCGTACGGGCAGGGCGCGCAGTGGCGCGAGAATCGACGCGCGCCGTGTCGATCGGGCGGGCGCCCGTTTGACGTCGCCACGCCAGGGTGGCTCCCCCCGGAGCGCCGCCCGCGCGGAGGAACATGGGCCGGATCGACGTCGAGGTGCCCCGAGAGCTTGCGGGACGGGCGAAACTTGCTCCAATTCGCGGCGGTGACCGCCGCCGAGACCCACCGCGCCATCACCGAGGTCTTCCGGCGCGAGTCGGCGCGCCTCATCGCCGCGCTGACGCGGATGGTGCGGGACCTCGACCTGGCCGAGGAGCTGGCGCAGGACGCGCTGCTGGCGGCGCTCGAGCAATGGCCGTCCGAGGGGCTGCCCGACAATCCGGGCGCCTGGCTGATGGGCGTGGCCAAGCACCGCGGGCTGAACGCCATGCGCCGGCGACGCATGCTGGAGCGCAAGCACGAGGAGCTGGGTCGCGACCTGGCGTCGAGCGATGAAGGCGCCGCGGACCTCGATGCCATGATCGACGACGACATCGGCGACGACCTGCTGCGGCTGGTCTTCGTCTCCTGTCACCCGCTGCTCGGGGCCGAGGCGCGGGTGGCGCTCACCCTGCGCCTGCTGGGTGGCCTGACCACCGAGGAGATCGCGCGCGCCTTCCTGGTGCCCGAGGCGACCATCGCCCAGCGCATCGTGCGCGCCAAGCGGACCCTGGCCGAGGCCCGCGTCCCCTTCGAGGTCCCGCGCGGCCCCGACCTCTCCGAGCGCCTGGCGGCGGTGCTCGGCGTCGTCTACCTGGTCTTCAACGAGGGCTACTCGGCCACCGCCGGCGACGACTGGATGCGCCCTCGCCTCTGCGACGAGGCGCTGCGCCTCGTCCGCCTCCTCGCCGAGATCGCGCCGGGCGAACCCGAAGTGCACGGACTGCTGGCGCTGATGGAGCTCAACGCCTCGCGCGCCGCCGCGCACCGGCGCCAGAGGCGAACCGGTGCTGCTGCTCGATCAGGACCGCGGCCGCTGGGACGGCGCCGCCATCGAGCGCGGCCTGGCGGCGCTGGCGCGCGCCGGGCCCTGGGCGGCGGCGCCGGACCGTACGCGTTGCAGGCCGCGGTCATCGCGTGCCACGCGCGCGCTCGCGCCGCGCCGACACCGACTGGGCGCGGATCGCCGCGCTGTACGCGGAGATGGCGCGGCGCACGCCATCGCCGGTGGTGGAGATCAACCGGGCGGTGGCGGTGTCCATGGCCGAGGGCCCGGCTGCCGGGCTGGCCATCCTCGATGCGCTCGGGGAAGTCCCGGCGCTGGCCCGTTACCACCTGCTGCCGAGCGTGCGCGGCGACCTGCTCTTCAAGCTCGGCCGCCTCGACGAGGCGCGCGCCGAGCTCACGCGCGCGGCGGCGCTGACGCGCAACGAGCGCGAGCGCGCGCTGCTGCTCGCTCGCGCGGCAGCGTGCGACTCCGCCCGCAACTGACCGCAACTGACCGCAGTAGCGCGTCGGGTCCGCGCCACGTACGGCTCGAGCGGCGTCGCGTCCGTTCGCATCACGTCTTCCGCCGCCGCCGGCGCCCGGCGTCCTCGGCGGCGGGGCGCTCGGTGATCGGCCGGGCGGGCGCGCTTGCCGCCTTCGCGTCCTTGGCGGCCGGCTCGGTCATCCGCGCGAAGCCGGGGTGAACGCCGGGCGTGAGCCCGCGGTCCTCGGCGACGCGCGCCAGCAGATCCCCGAGCAGCTCGCGCTCCTTCGCCGCGCTCGGCGAGACGGCCGCGTTGCGTCCCCTCGCTCAGGAGTAGTCGGGCGTGCAGGTGCCGCCCTCGATCTCCGCGCAAGACGCGTCCTCGTAGCAGTCGGCCTGCTCCTCGAGCGCGTCGGCGTAGCCCTCGTCGCCGGAGAGGTCCTCGCACAGCGCCAGACACTCGTCCTTGCTCGGGGCGTCCGACTGGCATTCCACGTTCCTGGCGCAGACCACCTCGCAGGGCTCGTCTCCACCACACCCGCCGGCAATGGCCGCCAGCGCGGCGACCAGGAACACCCTGTGTGCGCGATCCGTGGAAACTCTGCTCATGGGCGCTCCGTGCAAGGAAGGTGATAGCCTCCGGAGTCTAGCTTGAGGTGAGCGTATGAAATCCCGCTTCGTCTTCGCTTCCCTGATCGTCACCAGCGCGGCCCTGCTCGGCGTCTCCTCCGACGCGCGCGCCTGCGGCGGCTGCTTCGTGCCCCCGAGCGAGAACACGGTGGTCACCGGCCACCGGATGGCCCTGGCCGTCTCGCCGGTCCAGACGGTGCTCTGGGACCAGATCCAGTACTCCGGCGACCCGGAGGGTTTCGCCTGGGTCCTGCCGGTGAAGCCCGGCGCGGTGATCGAGGTGGCCAGCGACGCCTGGTTCGAGACCCTCGAGGCGGCGACGACGACGCAGGTCTTCGCCCCGCCGGTGAACTGCGGCTTCAGCGGCTCCGGCTGCGGGTTCGGCGCCTCCGCCGAGGACGCCGCCTTCGGGGGCCGCGAAGGCGAGCAGGGCCCGCCGGTGCAGGTGCTGCACGAGGGTACGGTCGGGCCGTACGAGACGGTGACCCTGGCGACCGACACCGAGGGCGCGCTCAACGACTGGCTCGAGGCCAACGGCTACTCGGTCGACGACAGCACCCAGCCGGTCATCGACGCCTACGTCGAGGAGGGCTTCGACTTCATCGCCCTGCGCCTGCAGCCGAACACCGGCACCAGCCAGATGAAGCCGGTGCGCATCACCACCCCCGGCGCGTCGCCGACCTTGCCGCTGCGCATGGTGGCGGCCGGCACCGGCGCGCAGGTGCCGATCGTGCTCTTCGTCATCGGCGAGGGGCGCTGGCAGCCGGCGAACTTCCCCGCCGCCCCCATCCCCATCGACCTGCTCGCCTGGGACTTCGGAGCCAACGAGTCGAACTACGCCGAGCTGCGGCAAAAGGTGCTGGCCGGCGAGGGCGGGCGCCGCTGGCTGACGGCCGTCGCGCAGCAGAACCTGCTCTTCGGAACCATCGGTAACGCCTTCACCGCCACGCCGGACCGGTTTCAGGACCTCTACGCCGCCCAAGCGCTGAGCAACGGCGAGATCGACGAGGCCTGCACGCTGCCGGACTACTCGAACGAGATGCGCGAGGTCGTCGACCCGTGCCCGCCCGGCGTCCCCGACGGCGACCCGCAGTGCACCAACCCCATCTCCGGCGTGAGCGCCTCGACGCTGGCCTGCGGCTCGCTCGACGATCTCGCCGTCGCGCTCACCGGCATGCACCCCCGCGACGTGTGGGTGACCCGCCTGGAGGCCGATCTCCCGCGCGCGGCGCTCGACACCGACCTCGAGCTCGAGGCCGCCTCCGGTCAGGAGCCGGTGTCGAGGTTCATGACCGCGCGCGTCGCCATCGGCGCGGAGGACAGCTGTCCCTCGGGCACCCTGCCCGTCACCCCCGAGGACGCGCAGCGCCTGCGCCTCTTCGGGCTGGCGGCGACGATGGCAGCGCTCCTGGCCGCAGTGGCGCGACGACAGGCGCGGCGCTTCGAATCGCTCGCCGCCTGAGGCGAGCCACCACACCCGGGCGCGCCGCAAGCGAGTGCGGTGCCGCACCGTGTGTTGCGCAGCAGCGCCCCCCGCGCCCGGTGGTGACGCAACGCGCGCCGCCGGCGACGCAGCGGCCGGCGCCTCTTAATTCCCGGGAGCCCACGGGCAACGCCGGGCGGGCACACGTCGTGCTATGCCGCCCGACGCCATGGGCAAGATGCTATTCGGCATGCGCGAGACGCTGGTCTGCCTCCAGAACATCGAGCAGCGCAGCCCCGACGGTGAACCGCTCTGCCTGGCCTACAAGACCACCGGGTACTTCGTCGTCGCCGGCGTGTACTTCCGCGACGACGGCTACACCCTGGCCCTGCGCAGCGAGGACCGCTTCATCGACGTGCCGCCAGAGGCCCTGCAGGCCCTGCAGGCCGAGGGCGCGCTGCCCACGCCGCTGCCGGCGTACAGCGTCCCGCTCCACGAATACGCCTTCGGTTACTCGCTGTGGCTGGTGGTCGCGCTGGTCATCGCCTGGGGCGCAATCGAGAAGGTCGTCAAGCGCCGCCGCCGCGAGCGCGAGGACGCGGCCCCGGCCACGCTCGGCCCGCCCGCGCTGCGCACCGAGGCCGACCGCTTCGTCGACGCCCAGGTGCGCCCACTGCTCCGCCCCGGCGAGGTGGTGCAGCACCAGGCGTACACCCTCTCCGGCGAGCCGACCGGCACCGGCTTCGGCGCGACGATGAAGTCCGCGGCGGCGCCGGCGCATTTCGTGGCCCTCACCGATCAGCGCCTCATCTTCCTGGAGACGCGCCAGGGCGCCTTCGGCCCGCTCCTCGAGAACGCCGGCGTCGAGACCATCGAGCGCCGCGACATCACCGAGGCTTTCCGCACCGGCCGCAGCATCGTCGTCCACGCCGAGGGCCCGCTGGCGCGCATGCTCTGGGTGCACAGCACCGGCAAGCTCTCCAACCAGCACGCCTTCATGCGCGACGTGGCGCGGCTCCTGGAGGCCGGGGTCACGGCGACGGCGCCCGCCAGCTCACCGGCGAGCACCGCGGCGTAGCGTCGCTCACGGGATCTTCACCGTGCGCGCGGTGTCCGGCGGCGCGTGGCAAGCGGTGCGCGACGGGCTCTGCTTGTCGCGCGCGTTCCAGTGCTCCTTCACCGCCGCGGCCGTGGCGGCGTCGGCCACCATGCCGCCGACGAAGCGCCGCCCCTGCCACACGAAGTCGACGACGCGCAGCTTGTCCTTGCCGGCGTAG
>JBBJMR010000261.1:0-12493 GCA_037720395.1 Polyangiaceae bacterium | reverse complement strand
TGGCGCCGACGCTGGTGGCCAGCGAGCTCTTCGGCCACGAGCGCGGGGCCTTCACCGGCGCCGAGCAGCAGCACCTCGGCGCCTTCGAGCGCGCCCACGGCGGCACCGTGTTCCTCGACGAGCTGGGCGAGCTGCCGGCCTCGTTGCAGCCGACGCTGCTCGGCGTCCTCGAGCGGCGCCGCTTCCGTCGCGTCGGCGGGCGCTCCGACATCACCGTCGACGTGCGCATCGTCAGCGCCACCCACCGCGACCTGCGCGCCGAGGTCAACGCCGGCACCTTCCGCCTCGACCTCTACTATCGCATCGCCGTGGTGCTGATGAAGGTCCCCGCGCTGCGCGAGCGACCGGAGGACCTGCCGCTGCTCGTCGATCACTTCCTGCGCGAGTGTGGCCACACCGACGCGGTGGAGGCGCTCTTCAACCCCGGCACCATGGAGGCGCTCGGCGCCCACCACTGGCCGGGCAACGTGCGCGAGCTGCGCAACATGATCGAGACCACGGTGGCCATGGGCGAGGCGCCGCGCATCGACGACTCGATTTCCGGTCCCGGAGGCGCCTCTTCTGGCGGCGACCCGACGCGCGACCCGTACGCGGGCGTGCTCGGGCTCGCGTACAAGGAGGCGCGCTCCACGGTGCTGCGCCAGTTCGAGCGCCGCTACCTCGGCCATCTGGTGGAGAAGTCGGGCGGCAACGTCTCCCGCGCAGCGCGCGAGGCGCGCATGGACCGATCGCACCTCATCGACCTGCTCAGGTTGCACGAGATCAAGTGAGCAGGGCCGGCGGACGATGGGCGGCGCGGCACCGGCGCCGCGCCGCGATGCGCGGCGAATCGGCGCTCTGGTCGGTGGCCGTGATCACGTCCTGCGTGGCGCTCATCGCCGTCTCGGGGGTGGCCATCTGGGTGGCGCAGCGCGGCGGTCACATCGACGTGGCCGACGCGGCGCTCTCCGGCGGCGCCCGCCCCGCGCGTGCCTGGGCAGCGGCTGCCGCGGCGGTCCCCGAGGTCCAGGCGGAGGGGGTGGATGCCGGCGCGCCCGAGAGCGCCGCGGACGCGGCGCCCCAGACCGTGGACGCCGGCGACGATGGCGCTGCAAAAGAAGCGAACGCCGGCGACGAAGAAGCCGAGACCGAGCCGGGGCCCGACTCCGGTGCGCCCGACGCCGCGGCCACCGCCAAGGTGCCGGCCAAGAAGAAGAAGCCGATCAAGAAGCCGCGGCGGCGGTAGGCCCGCGAGCGCTCACTGCGCGAGGCAGACACCGAGTCCGGGCGCAATGCGATAGTCGACCTTCTTGCACTCGCCGTTGCCGCAGTCGGCATCGGTGCAGCAGAAGCGAATACAGACGTCTCCGATGCAGGTCAGGCCGCCGACGCAGAACTCCGCATCCGCGCCATCCGGATTGCAGGCTTCGCACAGCTCCGCCGTGTTGTTGTCGGGGTAACAATGGAAGCCGGTGATCTTCCCGTTGGGGGCATACACGTCGCAAGCCTCGCCCTCGGAGCAGGGCTCGTTGGTCACCGGATTGCACTGGATGTCCGTCATCGCGCCGCCCCCGGCGCCGCCCGTACCCCCTGCGCCTCCACCGTCACCGGCCCCACCGGCGGCGGGCGTGAGCGTCACGCAAGCGCCGTCCGAGGGCGGATCGCTGGGCCCCCCGCCGTGGTTGCGCCCCCCGCGGCGGGTCCCCCGCCCGCGGGCGCCCCCGCCGCCGCTCCCCGGATCGCCGGTGGTGGCGCCCGGCGTACCGTTCGTCGCAGCGGCGGACTGCTTGGCGTAGTCGGGCAGGAAGCAGCCGGCGTAGCCGGTGCTGACGACGGCGGAGAGGACGCTGGCGGCCACCAGCGACCCGGGCAAGGCGTACCGGCGCGCGGGGCGGCGGCGGGGACTGGGCGTGGGCATCGAGATGGGACTCCTGAGAGAAGCTAGAAAGAGCCGCGTACCCCGGCGGCACCGAGGCCGATCCAGGGCGTGACGCTGGGACGAGCCGCGGCCGCGTGTGACGGACGGGACGTGCTGCCGAGCGTCCGGTGACCGGGCGCGGTGGCGAGCAGGGCGATGCCGGTGGCCACGCCGGCGGCGCCGCCGATGAAGAGCACCGTGGTCAGCGTCTGCAGCGTGTCGTAGGTGTCCACGTCGCCGTGCGCCGCCGGCGGGCACTGGCGCTCGGGCGTGCACTGCTCGTCGAGGCTGCTCTTCACGCCGAGGGCGACGACCGTGGTCACGCCGCCGCCGAGAAAGACGACGCCGCCGACGCCGACCACCACCCAGCCGATGGTGCGCTGCGTGGAGCTGCCGCGCTTGAGGATGGCCCAGTAGTCCGAGGTCTCCCCGCTCCCCGGTGTGGCGCCGAGGTCCTGCTTCTTCTTGCCGCCGCGCGCGCCGAAGCGCAGCGGCACGTCGAGGGTGGTGCTCTCCTTGGCGTTGAAGCGCGCGCTGGCCTTCTCCTGGTCCAGCTCCTTGCCCCGCTGCATCGACCCCTCCACGGTGTGCTCACCCGGGTCGAGCTGCATGGGCGTGCCCACCTTGCTCTGCTGCAGCGGCTCCCCGTCGAGGGTGAGGTCGACGCGCAGCAGCGGGTCGACGCCTTCGAGCAAGATGACGATCTTGGGGATGCGGCGCTGCAGGGCACCGAGCGCGTTCTTGGCGCTCTCGCGCGCATCCAGGTCGGCGCGATTGGTGGTCGGCGAGTCGTCCTCCGCGAGGGCGTCGTAGCGGCTCTGGGCCTCCAGCAAGCGCCCCAGCTGCTCCAGACAGCGCGCCGCGCGCACCTTCTGAGCGGGGCGCAAGGGGATGAGATCGTCGAGCCGGTCGTACTTCGCCAGCGCCTCGGCGTACTCCCCGCTCTCGTAGAGCTTCTGCGCCTCCTTCTCGACCTCCTTGGCCTCCGCGCGCGTCTTCGCGTCCTGCGCCCCGGCGGGCGCGGCCGCCGTGAGCAGCCCGCAGGCCAACAGTACCGCCCAGGTTCTCGCCGACATCGAGGTCATCTTACGCGACTCGACGCGACAAGTGCCGCACCGGCGCACAGTCGGCGACCGGACGCATCCAGCCCCGCGCGACCGCCGCCGTGGACCCGGGGGCCGCCGCGTGACGCGACGCGAAGTTGTCCCCGTCGCGCGTTCCGTGGCTTGTTCGAGCCCATGCGCTCCCCACGCGCGGCCCTGGCCGGCGGCGCCGCCCTGCTACTGGCTTGCGCGCTCGGGGGTGACCTGCCCGAGGCCGAGGCAGGCCCGCCTGCGGCCGTGGCCAAGGGCGGTGCCACGGCAAAGACCAAGGCCACGGCCAAGGCCAAGACGAAGACCGGGACCAAGGCCAGCGTCCCTGCGGCGAAGAAGGGTGGACAGAGATCGGGCCGGCGCGACGCGCCCGATCGCGCGCGCGCCAGGCCCGGCAAGCGCGCCGCTGTGGGCACCCCCGGCGGCGCCTCGCGCTCCCGCGGTGCCGCCGGCTCGGCCCCCCGCGCCGGCGACGGCTGGACCGAGGCGCGCTCGCCCGCCGCGACGCTGCCCATCCTGGTCGGGCCGATCCGCTGCCCGCCGGAGATGGTGGCGGTCGCTGGCCGCGTCTGTGTCGACCGCTGGGAGGCGCACCTCGTCGATACCTCCTCCGGCGCAGCGCTCTCTCCTTACTACCCGCCGCAGCGCGAGGCGGCCGCTGCGCTCTTCGACCAGGGGTCGCGCGCGCGCGACGTCGCGCCCGCGGGCGCACTCTCGCACCTGCTCGGTGTGCCCGCGCCCTGGGCAGGCGAGCTGCCACCGCCCCCGTACACGCCGCGCGCGGTGAGCGCAGCGGGCGTGGTGCCGAGCGGCTACACGAACGGCCTGCAGGCTGCCGAGGCGTGTCGCGTCGCCGGCAAGCGGCTGTGCACCGAGGGCGAGTGGCGCACGGCCTGCCGCGGCGACACGCAGACGCAGTTCCCGTACGGCGGCGTCTATCGGCAGGACGCCTGCAACGTCTTCCGCGAGGCGCACCCCTCCCAGCTGTTGCACGGCAACGCCTCGCTCTACCACGACGACCCGCGGCTCAACGCGCTCGCCGCCGACGCCGCCCCGTTGCTGCGAGCCACCGGCAACACCGCGGAGTGCGGAAGCCGCTGGGGCAACGACGCCATCTGGGACATGGTCGGCAACCTCGACGAGTGGGTCGCCGACCCCGAGGGCACCTTCCTGGGCGGCTTCTACTCGCGCGCCACGAGGCAGGGGTGCGACGCACGCATCGGCGGGCACCCCATCGACTACTTCGACTATTCGCTCGGTGTGCGCTGCTGCAAGGACCCGGAGTAACGCGGCGAAACCGCGGCCGCCGCGGAGCGAGCTGTACCTGCTCGATCCAACTTCCCCGGCGCGGTCGGCTTGCCTGGTGCCCGGGCTGGACCGCGCTCTATGCTGGTCGATGCGCTCGCGCAGGCGCGACGCATCGAACGGGGTGCCACGCGTGGGTGGTCGGATACCGCAGCGCACGGAGGAGCCGGTGCCGCCCGTCTCGAGCGGGAGCGCGAGCACACCCGCGCCCGAACCGCTGGGCGCGTCCGGCGCGCACGCGACGCACGACTCGTCGCGGCAGCGGCGGCCTCCATCGCCAGCGAGCCGCCCGACGACTCGGGCCGGCGGCGCCGCGTCCCGGCCGCTCCTCCGCCACCGCCCTCGAGCCACGCGGCCGGCTGGTCGGGCCTCGATTCTCTGCCGCCCGCGCCTGCGGACTCCTCGCGCGCCGTGCTCTCGGTGCGGGAGGACGGTCTGGTGGAGTCGGTGCGCCCCGACGAGGCAGAGGGCTCGCGGAGACGCCGCGTCGATGCGCACGCCGCCACCATGCGCAGCATCCTCCCCGGCGACCCCGCCCTGGAGCCCGCGGAGCGCCTGGAGATCTCGCCGGCCGCGCTGGTCGAGCTCATGCTCGGGGCCGCCATCTGGTGCGACGCCGACCTGGTGGTGCTGCAGCCGGCCGATGGCGGCGAGCATCAGCTGCTGGTCAAGCGGGCCGCGATGACGCTGGCCAAGCTGGCGGTGGAGCGCGACACCGGGGACGCCGCGGTGGCGCGGCTGGCGCTGCTGACCGGCCTCGATCCGCTGGTCGCCTCGGGCAGCCTGGAAGGGCACGTCAACGTGGCTCGCCAGGTGGTGCGCGCCGCCGAGGACCGCGCCGAGGTGCTGGTCACCGTGGGCGCGTCGAGCGAGGGGCTCGAGGCCGAGGTGCGCACGCAGAGCGTCTCCAGCACCGCCGCCAGCCAGGCCAGCCATGCACTCAAGCGCTGCACGCAGTGCGGCGCGGTGCAATCGGCGGCGCACCGGCGCTGCGCGCTCGACGGCGGCATGCTGGTGCTGGCCATCGACGATCCGCGGCCCGGCGGGGCCATCGGCGCCTGGCGCGTGCTCTCCAAGCTCGGCGTGGGGGCCAGCGGCACGGTGTTCGCCGTGGAGCATGCGCTCATCGGTCGCGCCGGCGCGGTCAAGGTGCTGCACGTGACCGTGCAGGAGGCGCCGCTGGCGGTGCGTCGCTTCCTGGTGGAGGCCCGCGCCGCCTGCCGCCTGCGCCACCCGAACGTGGTCGAGGTCACCGACTTCGGCGTGCTCGCCAGCGGCCAGCCGTACCTGGTCATGGAGCGCCTCGCCGGCGCGCAGCTCGCCGAGCGCCTGGACGCCGAGGGCGCCCTGCAGCCGAAGGTGGCGCTGTCCATCGCCCGCGAGATCGCGCGCGCGCTGGAGGCGGCGCACGCCGCAGGCATCGTGCACAACGATCTCAAGCCCGAGAACGTGGTGCTGCTCGAGGGCTCGACGGACGAGACGCCGCGCCTCAAGGTGGTGGACTTCGGCGCCAGCTCGCTGGCGGGTGTCCCGGACGAGGAGAAGGGCGTGGTCTACGGCACCCCGGCCTACATGGCGCCGGAGCGCGTGCAATCCGACGTCGTCGATCCGCGGTCCGACCTGTACGCGGTCGGGATCATGCTCCACGAGATGCTCGGCGGCGTACTCCCCTTCCCCGGGCCGACCCCGGAGGCGATGCTCAAGGCGCACATCGACACCATGGCGCCGCCGGCGCAGAGCCCGTACGGGCCGTTGCCCCCGTCGGTGCTGCGTCTGGTGGAGCGCGTGCTGCGCAAGCGCGCCGACACCCGTCACCAGACGGCCACCGAGCTGCTCGCCGATCTGGAGCGCGCCATCACCGACGTCGGGCGCAGCGACTGGCGCAGGTGGTTGCCGTGAGCGGGCCCGTCAGCCGACCCGATCCGGTGACTGTGCTCCTCGTGGACGACGAAGCACCCATCCTGCGCGCGCTCAAGCGCACCCTCGGCGACCTGCCCGCCGAGCTGATCACCGCGGGCGACGGGGCGCAGGCGCTGGCGGTGCTGCGCACGCGGCGCGTCGACGTGATGGTGGCGGACATCGACATGCCGCAGCTCGACGGCCTGGAGCTGGTGCGCGCCGCGCGCCGCGAGAGCCCGCTCACCTACCGCATCCTGATGACCGGCGCGGCCACGATGGACCGCACCATCCGCGCCATCAACGATGGCGAGGTGGTCCGCTTCTTCACCAAGCCCCTCGAGCCGGCCGCGTTCCACGAGGAGATGAAGACCCTCGTCGAGCGCGTGCTGCGACAGCGCCGCGAGGGCGGACAGGAGACGCGCAAGGCGCGACGCGAGGCGCTCTACGGCTGGCTCGCCGAGCGCTTCGCCGGCGCGGAGCGCATCGAGCGCGCACCGGACGGCGGCATCGAGCTCGACCTCGGCCGGGTGCGGCAGGCGCTCGCCGGGGCCGGCGTCGCGGCGCGACGCGTGATCGGCGCCTGAGGCGACCCGCGCGCGCAAGTACACATCGCGGCGATGCAAGCCCGGCGCGCGCACCTGGGGCTCTCCCAGCGGGCGCGGGCGCTGCGCGACCTTTGTTGTTTACGCATCGCGCGAGAGGTTGTGACCGGGGCGCGCTGGGGCGATACCTGGCCACCATGCCCGCCTCGTTCGTCGCTGCGACGACGCTGCGCGCGGCCAACACGGAGAGCTTCATGGACCTCGATCCCCACAGCGGACCCGGTCAGCGAGCGCGCCGCGCGCCTCGCCGTCTCGCCCCCATCGGCGTGGCGGCCGCCGCCGCGCTCTGCGTCCTCGCCGCCGTCGGCCACGCCGCCGCCGCCAAACCCCCCGTCGGCCTCAGCCTCTGGTGGCAGGAGGGCGAGGTGCGCCTGGAGGACGGCACGCCGAAGACCGTCGACCTCTACGACGACCACCCGCGCTACATGCAGGAGATCGACATCACCGCCGCTGTTTAGACGACCACCGACGAAGGCCTCGATCCGCTCCTCGCCGACAGCGACATGAGCGGCCTCGACTGGAGCGGCGTGAGCCTGGCCGACGAGGACTGGCGGCCGGCCTTCGACGGCACCTTCACCCGCAGCCGCTTCTACCGCGGCGCCAGGTGGATGGAGCGCTACAGCCTCTTCTTCGTCATCCCCAGCAACGACTTCGGCTTCCCGGTCGGCTCGCCCATCCTGACCATCGCCGGCGCCGACGACTTCGCGCTGCCGCCCGACGACGGCTTCGTGCGCCGCTTCGTGGCGCGTCAGATCACCTACGGCTGCCCGGCCATCGACGACTGCACCGGAGCCAGCCGCTTCGTGGCCCAGGGCCTGGTGCAGCTGCGCGACGCGCGCCACGGCGCGCAGCGCGCCGAGGTCGTCCCCAAGGCTGCCACCCAGCTGAAGCTGGTGTGGACCGAGGACCTCGGCAACCCGCGCTTCGTCTCGGTGGAGCGCAAGAAGACCTCGGCCTCGCCCTATCGGTACGGCTTCGAGGTGGAGATCGAGCCGGCCAGCGCGCCGGCCAACGGCAGCCACTGGATGCCGGGCGAGGGGATCGACCTGCGCCTGACCTTCCGCGACGGCGCCGGCAACCGCCTGCACCCGGTCGGCAGCCTGCCGACGTACGGGGCCTACGTGCGCGATGAGATCGAGAGCGGCCTGCGCTACTACGACGGGCTGCAGGAGCTGCTCACCGCCTACTGGGCGCTCAAGCACCGCGAGGGCCTGACCATCGTGGCGCTCGGCGGCCCGACCGACGAGCTGCACATGCCCAGCCACCAGGTGGGCTTCTTCGACCTCTTCGGGCCGCAGGCCGACTTCGCCACCGCCACCGAGGATGGCTTCTCCTCGGTCGGCACGCTGGTCCCGCCCATCGGCGTGCAGGCCACTCCGGAGCTCTGGGACACGCCGGTCTCGGACATCGTCCACTTCGTCATCCCTGCGGATGCGCCGCCGGGGACCTACGTGGCCACCGTCAAGGCGCGCCGCGACTGGGGCGGCGAGGCGCTGAACCGCGCCGGCACCGTGGACATCCAGGTCGGCCAGGCGCAGGCCACCGGCTTCCAGGCGGCGACTGGCAAGTGCAACAACTGCCACACCGGCCCGTCGTCGTTCGATCAGATCCTGCACGGGCTCTCCGACCGGCGCACGTGCCTCACCTGTCACTCGTCGCTGGCCTTCGAGCCGGACCACGCGCTCGACTACCGCATCCACCTCATCCACAGCCGCTCCGAGCGCTTCCCGGGCAACGTGGAGGATTGCAGCACCTGCCACCTCTCGCCGCCGAGCGGGCCACCGCGCGGCTTCCCGGGCATCGGGCCGTACTGAAGAGCCATCCCAGAAACCACGGAGGCACGGAGAGACGGCGGGTCGGCGGCCGACTCCGCACCTCCGGTGGGGGCGCAGACGCGCAATCCAGACCGCGCGCTGTCCGTGCGCGCGTCGACAGTGCAGCCCGCGGCGACTACGATTGCGGTCGTGCCCCGCAGGTTCGCGAAGCCGTTGACCGACGAAGACCTGCGGGAGCTCCGACAGATGCTCGCGGACCTCGACCCCGACTTGGCCGCCGCGGCGGACGATGCGGACAGGTCGCTGATCGCCATCGCATTGAAGCAAAGCCCGCTCGAGCGGGCCGAGTCCTCTCGTCAGATGCTCGCAACGCTGATGGGCTTCGAGCGTGACTGAGCCTCGCGTCGCAGATCTCGCTGGAATCTTGCGACTGATGGCGGCGGCGGAGATCGACTTCATCGTGGTCGGCATGGCCGCTGCGGTACTGCAAGGCGTGCCCGCGACGACCTTGGACCTGGACATCGTTCATCAACGTACGCCCGCGAACGTCGATCGGCTGTTGGCAGTGCTCGCGGAGCTCGACGCCTATGCACCCATCTCGTACGCAGCGAGGCGCTGACCCTCCGCGTTCTGGACTTGCCCGCCCTCATCGAGGAGAAGTCACGCGCGAATCGGCCCAAGGATCGAGTCATGCTCCCGCTGCTGCTGGCCACCTTGGAGGAGCGGCGGCGGCGCGGCCTCGACCGGTGACCCCACGGCGTGGGCTTTCCCACGAACAACCGCGCGGCCGCCTGGCCCTGCGCCGCGAACCATCGGGCCGTACTGCCCCCCGCGGCGCGGGTGTCCGCGCTACGCTCGGCTCGGCATGGCGGAGGCCCCCGAACGCGAGCGCGTGCTGGTCGAGATCGCGGCGCTCTCCAAGCAGCTCGGGGAGCTGGAGGAGCGCCTCGAGGAGCTCGACTGGGCTGCCGGCGTCCAGGACGAGGATTCGCTCCTCGACGAGGTGACCACCATCTTCGACACGCGCCGCGAAGAGCCTTCCGCGCCACGCACCGTGATCGAGGGCCGTGGGCGCGGGGAGAGCGACGCCCCGCAGGCGGCCTATGGCGACGATCGCCCGACGCGCTCCACCGGCGCCGAGCACTCCCGGCCGGTCAACGCGCCGCCGATGTCGCTGCGGCCTCCGGCGCCCCCGGCGGCCGAGTTCGAGAAGCGCTACATCGCCGGCGACCGCCTGGGTGAGGGGGGCATGGGCGAGGTGCGCGTCCACACCGACCGGCGCGTCGGCCGCGACGTGGCCATGAAGGTGCTGCTGCCCGAGGCCGCCAAGGTGCCCAAGCTGCGCGAGCGCTTCCTCTTCGAGGCGCGCGTGCAGGGCCAGCTCGAGCACCCGGCCATCGTGCCCGTCTACGACCTCGGCGCGCGGCCGGACGGCTCCGAGTTCTTCACCATGAAGCGCGTCATCGGCAGCACCCTGCACCAGGTGCTGAAGGACATGCGCCGCGGCGACCCCGGCACCCAGGCCACCTTCTCGCGCCGCCGCCTGCTCACCGCGTTCCAGAGCGTCTGCCTGGCCGCCGAGTTCGCGCACCAGCGCGGCGTGGTGCACCGCGATCTGAAGCCGGCCACCATCAGGCTCGGCGCCTACGGCGAGGTGAGCGTCCTCGACTGGGGCGTGGCCAAGCTGCTGCGCCAGGACCCGCCGGTGACGCCGACCCCGGCGGCGGCCGCGGCGCTGAAGGAGGCGCACGCGCGCACGCAGATCGGCGAGGTGCTGGGCACGCCGGGCTACATGTCGCCGGAGCAGGCCTCCGCCTCGCCGGACCTCGGGCCGGAGAGCGACGTCTTCTCGCTCGGCGCCATCCTGTTCGAGATCCTCACCCTGCAGAAGCTGGTACCCGGCAACAGCGACCGCGAGGTGCGAGAGAACACCCTGCACGGTCGCTACGACGCCAGCATCGCGCGGCGATGTCCGGACGTGGAGGTGCCGCGCCAGCTCGAGGAGCTGGTGCACCGGGCCACGGCGCACGAGCCCACGGAGCGCATCGCCAGCGCGCGCGAGCTCTCCGACGCCGTGGAGCGCTTCCTCGAGGACGAAGTGGACATGCGCCGTCGCCGCTCGATGTCGCGGCGCCACACGCGCGCCGCCATCGCCGCCCTGGTGGAGGCCGCCGATCGCGACGGGACCGAGGAGGCCAAGCAGGCCCGCACCCGCGCCATCCGCGAGGCCACGCGCGCGCTGGCGCTCGACCCCGAGAACCAGACGGCGGTGCGCACCATGATGCGGGTCATGACCACCGTTCCCACCAAGGTCACGCCCGAGGCCGAGGCCAGGGTGGCCGACCTGGAGGGGGAGGCGCGCAAGAAGTCGGCGCAGCGCGGCGCGGTGGCCTACCTGGGCACGGCGGTCAACATCCTGCTCGCGTCGCTGCTCGGCGTGCGCAGCTGGCCGGCGCTGGTCGGCTCGGCGCTGCTGCTGGTGGGCGCGGCGGGCAGCGCCTGGTACGCGTCGCGGCGCGAGCGGCCGCCGGCGGTGCTGGCCATCCCGGTGGTGGTGCTGTCCTCGGTCGGCTTCGGCATCACCAGCAGCCTCTTCGGCCCCTTCGCCTTCGCGCCCACGCTGTGCGCCGTCAACGCCATCTGCTTCGCCGTCGTGCTCGATGCCCGGATCCGCCTGCACGCCATCGCCTGGGGCATCGCCGCCGTGGTCATCCCGGTGGTGCTGCAGCTGCGCGGCGTGGTGCCGGCGTCGTGGATCTTCGAGGACGGGGTGATCCGCATCGTTCCCCAGGTGGTGGACTTCAGCCCCATGGCCACGGTGGCCTACCTGACGGCCATCAGCGTCGGGGCGGTGCTCTTCCCGGCGCTGCTGGTGGGCGCCGAGCGCGACGCGCGCACCGCCGCCGAGCGCATGCTGGCCCTGCAGGCCTACCAGCTCGCCGAGCTGCTGCCGCCGGAGGCCAAGGGCACGATGGCCGGCGACGCGAGCAGCCTGCCCAGCCTGGGCACCACCACCCCGCGCCGCCCGGGCTGAGCGAGCGCCTACTTGGCGAGCTTCACCAGGCCCCCGGGAGAGGCCCAGAAATAGAGCGAACCGCAACATCGTCGCCTCCGCATCGAAGAAAGCTCACGAGGCGACGACCGCCGGCGGCAACGCCGCCACGCCCCGCGCCCGCGGGGTCAGCCGATGAGTGCGAGCGGGAGGCGACCGCTATGAAACAAAGTCGCCCGGGGTCGCCGTTTCGTCCCGGGACGGGGCCGGGACCCAGCGGTCGAGGAAGGCAAAGGTGTCGTGCCAGCACTGCCGCGCCGCCTCGGTGAACACCGCGGCGTGGAAGGCGTGCACCCCGCCGCGGTAGTAGCGCACGTCGGCGGGCACGCCGAGGCGCTCCAGGGCGGCGCCGAAGCGGCGCGTGTCGTCGAGGATCGGATCGCGCGTACCCACCGGCAGGAAGAACGGAGGCAGCGCGCGCTCCGGCGCGCCGCGCTCCACGATGCACAGCGGGTCGGCCAGGTCGCAGTCGCCCGACGCCGGCCCGTCGAGGTACGCGCTGCTGACCTCGCTGATGCGGTCGAAGAGCATGGTGCCGAGGTTCGGCTTGCGGCGGCGGAAGCGCGCCGGGTCGCTGACCTGCATCATGCCGCAGGCGGCGATGACCGCGCGCGCCGGGCGCGCCACGTCGAACACCTCGCGCGCCCAGGGCTCGGGGCGGGGGTAGCAGGTCATCACCGCCAGCGTGGCCGCCAGGTTCGCGCCCGCCGACTCGCCGGCGAGGACCAGCCTCCCGGCGTCCGCGCCCCAGGCGGCCGCGTTGTCGACCACCCAGCGGTACGCGGCGGCCACGTCCTGCACCGCCGCCGGGAACGGGTCGCGCGGGGCGAGGCGATAGTTGATGTTGAAGACCGCGTAGCCACGGCGCG
>JBBJMR010000260.1:0-12516 GCA_037720395.1 Polyangiaceae bacterium | reverse complement strand
CTCGGTGACCATCTGGTTCTGGCTGTAGTGGAAGAAGCCGTGCAGCGCCTGCTTCGTGCCATCGACGCCGAGGTCGAGCGGCTCGCTGGTGGGGTTCAGCAGGTGCAGGCGCACGTCGACCTTCTCGGCGCCGGGCGCCAGCACCCAGTCCATCGCCGCCGGGTAGCCGAACGTGCCGGGGAAGAGCGGCTTCAGCGATTCGTCGAGGAAGGGGATGCCGCGCAGGTTGCCGAGCACGCGGACCACCGCCGGTCCGCCGTTCGCGCCGTCGGCGAGGACGCCGACGCTGGTCGGATCGATCATCTCGTTGGACACGCCGAGGAGCGTCTCGAGGTAGTACGAGCGCCCCAGCGGAAGGCCGTCGGGTCCGATGCGATCGACGCTGAGCAGCTCGCCGCCGAAGGTGGCGTACCCATCGCTCTCGTCCTTGGCCTCGATGACGAAGGCCACCTTGTCGTTGGCGAGCAGGTAGTCGCCCTGCTCGATGCGCTGTCGCCCGTGCGCCGGCTGCGGCACCTGCGCCACGTCGGTGATGCGCCCGGCGCGCGCCTCGCCCGCGGCGGCGGCGCCCAGCGGGTCGGCGTGGCCATCCGGGTCACCGGCCTCCAGCCCGAGCGCGAGGTCGCCCGGGCAGCCGCCCGGCGTGCCGGTGGACGACGCGGCGCCGGGCACCGGGACGTCCTGGTCCGAGCAGGCCGCGAGGCCGAGGGCGGTGCACGCGACGAGGATGTGTCGGGTTCGGCTCACGATTGTAACAATCTAGCAGGAGCACAAAGTGGGCCGAAACACTTCCGCGATCACGCGGACGCTGCAGGGGCGCGATAGACTGGCGTCGTTCGCGCGCGGCCGGGGGCTCAGGGCACGATCCTTGGTCGCCCTCGAGTCTCCGACCGCAGCACGCGCGCACCACGGGCTTCATGCACCTTCGAGCTCACCAACTCCTGGCACCGCTGGCACTGTGTGCGCTGTGCGCCTGCGACAGCAGCAAGCCACTCCCGCCCGCACCGGCCCGGGGGGCCCCGCTGGCCACCGCCGGGCAGAGCCCGACCAGGACCAGCACCACCCGCCGCGCGGCGGTGGAGTGGCCGGCGGCGGAGCGCATCGATGCCACCGCGGCCGCGGCCTTGCCGGAGAAGTCGGCGGAGGCGCTGCGGCGCGCGCCGGTTCCGGTGCTCCTTCCCGCCGATGCCGCGCTGCTGAAGGGCGGCATCCTGCTCGCGTCCGACGAGTGGTACTCCTGGACCGCCACCCGGCACCTCGACGACGGCGCGGCGCTGACCCTGGTCGTCTCCGGCACCCGCGTCGTCCACGTCCACGCGCACATCCCGCCGGCGCGCGGCACCACGCAGGTCCGCGGGCGCGACGCCTTCCTGACGCGCAACGAGGCCGTGCCCAGCGCCACCTGGCAGGAGAACGGCATCAGCTACACGGTCGATATCGAGTGCTCGTCGCCTGTCGATGCGCGCTGCGCCGACGAGGCGCTGCTCCGCGAGCTCACCGAGGGCCTGGTCTACGTCGGCGGCGCCGGCGAGGCGGGTGCGCGATGAGCCGCCTCCACCGCCACGGCCTGGTCGCCTGCACGGCGCTCGGCGTGCTCGCCGGCACACTGGTCGCGGCGCGCAGCGCGCACGCGCAGGAGTTCAGCTACGCGCCGCCCGGCGAGCTCGTGCCCGGCTCGGGCACCGGTCGCAAGGACGACAAGGTCTACGCGCCGACCATGCGCTTCCCCGTCGAGAGCGGTCCGGCGTTCGCCAATTCGCAGGTCTGGGGTGTGGGCGGCTCCCAGGGCCCCGCCGGTGACCAGTGCGGGGAGGCGAACTTCTCCTATCCCTGGCACGACAACTACTGCGAGACGCGGAGCTGGGACATACCGCTCTGCCCGTCGGGCACCGGCCACCAGGGGCAGGACATCCGCGCCGCCACCTGCGACAAGAACGTCCACTGGGCGATCGCCGTCGAGGATGCGACGGTCACCAGCGTCGGCTCGTACTCGGTGTACATCACCACCGCCGACGGCACGCGCTTCGACTACCTGCACATGGGCAGCGTGCAGGTCGCCGTCGGCGACGCCGTGAAGCAGGGCGATCACGTGGGCAAGGTGTCCAACGAGTTCGGCGGCACCTCGACCACCGTGCACCTGCACTTCAACATCCGCCAGAACGTGGACGGCGTGGGCACCGTCTACGTCCCCACGTACATGTCCCTGATCACCGCGTACCAGACGCTCATCGGCCCGGTCGACGGCCCGCCGCAGGGCGCGCTGGACGGGGCCGATTGCACGTCGGTGCGCGGCTGGGCGCAGGACCCGGGCACGCCCGAGCAGGCGCTGGCGGTGGAGCTGGCCTTCGGTGGCGCCAAGGGGGACGCAGCGGCGACCGTCATCCAGCTCACCGCGGATCGCGTCCGCGACGATCTCTGCGGATCGCTCGGGTCCTGCGCGCACGGCTTCGAGACGGCGCTGCCGCTCAGCGTGCTTGGCGCCGACACGCCGGTGAACGCCTACGCCAAGGACACCGGCGATGGCGACGAGGCGCTGCTCGAGGGCAGCCCGCGCACCCTGTCCTGTGCGCTCGAGCTCCCCGAAGGCCAGCGCCGCCGTGTGTCCGCGGGCGCCTTCGCGGCCTGGAAGCTCTCCGACTTCTGGGACGTGGCGCGGGGCGATGCCGACGCGCTCGACGGCGTGCCCGAGGGTCCGGCGCTCGGCGACGCGCCGGTGCTGGTGCGGGCCGACGACGGTTCGCCCGAGGTCTGGCTCGTCGACGGCGAGGTGCGCCGCCACGTCGGCAGCCCCGAGCTGGCCGCCGCGTGGAGCTTCGATCTCGGCGCCGTCGAGGAGCGCCCGGCCGCCGTGCTCGCCGTCATGGACGAGGGTCCGCCGGTGCGCGCGCGCCCGTTCCTGGTGCGCCTGCCGGACGACGCGCTCTGGCTCCTCGACACACCGCTCGACTGGGCCGGCGCTGCCGGCGTGGGCGGTGGCTTCTGGGGAAGCAGCAGCGGCGGCGACGGCGACAGCGCCGCCGACGGCAGCTCGGGTGCGCGTGCCGCAGCGGCGCCGCCACATCGAGCGTCGCCGGCGGCTGGCTGTTGCTGGCGGCGTTCGGGCTGTGGGGCGCGCGGCGTCGCAAGCGCGCAGACGAGTTTGCGGCGGTCGAGGCGCTCGGGCCGTATTACAAGGGCCGCAAGCGGTAGACGTCGACGTCCACGCCGGCCGCGAAGAGCGCGTGCGGCGGGCCCTCGGGCCCCGGCAGGCCCTGCACGCAGACCATCGACTCGCGGAGGTGCGTCACCTCTGCGTGCTGCAGCGGGTAGGGGCGGTGGTGCACCTGCCCGACGAGGAGGCGCTCGCCGCGCGCCACGTGGAGCAGGTAGCGCTCGGCGAGGAAGTGCTCGAGCGTGCCGGGCGCCGCCGGTCCCAGCGGAGCGCCGACGCGGTAGTCGACCTCCAGCTCGGCCGGCTTCGGGCCTGGCCAGAGGCGGCGCGAGCGGTAGCGGATCTGGTCGCCGTTCATCGTCATCTGCATGCGCGCCCGGTGGTACGGCAACCCCCAGCCGGCGCGCGCCGCCAGCACGGCGATCGAGGCCGCGGCGTCGAGGCTGAAGAAGTAGACGCCGGGGTTGCGCCCGCCGCGATGGACGTAGGTGCGCACGTTCAGCTCGTGGAAATGCGAGATGCCGGGCAGGGGTGGCGCCCACCAGGGCACGACGTCGCGCATGGTGAAGGGGACCACGCCGATCCAGGCGCGACCGTCGAAGGTGTCTAGCTCCAGCCCGGCGGGCAGCTTGGCGGCGATGGCCTCGGCGGGCACCGGCCAGTGCAGGAAGAGCAGCTGGCGCCAGCGCTGGAAGCCGACCGGGCGATCGTCGGGGCGCGCGGTGGGGGCGAGTCGCTCCGCCTCGCTGGGCAGCATCCCCTTCAGCCTAGTCGATTGCCCGCGCCAGCGATGGGCCGACGCCCGGCCCGACGCGCGGCTTGACGCGACGGCCAGGCCGCTCGATCTCGATCCGGTGACACCCGAGCAGGCCATCCGCGAGGCGCAGGGCGGCGAGCTGCGCCCGATGTACCTGCTCGTCGGCGAGGAGCGCTTGCTCCTCGACCGGGCGCTCAAGGCGCTGAGCACCGCGGCGATGGCCGGGGGCATCGCCGGTTTCAACGACGACAAGTTCTCCGCTGGCGAGGCGAACATCGACTCCATCCTCGGCGCGGCGCGCATGGTGCCGATGATGGCCAAGCGCCGGTTGGTGCTGGTGCGCGGCCTCGATCGCTGGGAGTCGCGCGCGGCCCGCGCCGACGCGGAAGCCGACGACGAGCCGGCCGCCGCCGAGCCGAAGACCGGCGTCAAGGACGTCGGGCCCCTCGATCGCCTGGCCGAGTACGCCAAGGACCCGGTGCCGAGCACGGTGATGTTGCTGGTGGCCACCAAGCTGCACGGTCAGCGGCGCCTGATGACAGCCGCCAAGAAGGGCGGCTTCCTGGTCTGTTGCGATCCCATCCCGCGCCGCGACCTGGCGGCGTGGATCGAGGGTGCGGTCGGCGAGCGCGGCCACAGCATCGCCGGCGAGGTGGCCGATCTGCTCGCCGAGGCGGCCGGGCCGGAGCTCGCTTACATCGACGACTGCCTGGAGCGCCTCTCCCTCTACGTCGGCAAGGGCGCGCCGATCACCGAGGACGCGGTGGCCACGCTGGTCACGCGCGTGCGCCAGAGCAGCATCTGGGAGCTCATCGACGCGCTCGGCAGGCGGCGCCTGGACCGCGCGCTGGCCGTGCTGGCCGATGCCTACGACACGCGCAGCGGCGGCCTGCCGCAGCTCGGGGCCATCGCCTGGAGCGTGCGCCAGCTGCTGAAGTTCGACTCGGCCATGCGCACCGGCCTCTCGCCCTCAGAGGCGGCGACGCGCGCGGGCGCGCCGCCGTTCCGCGGCAACGAGCTGGCCGGGGTGGTGCGCACCGTCGGGCGCGCCAACCTGGAGCGCTGGGTGGTGCTGCTCTCCGAGGCGGACATGGCCCTCAAGAGCTCGCGACGCCCGGCCCAGTCGGTGCTGGAGGCGACGGTGGTGGAGATGTGCCGCTGAGCTAGCGCTACTGCTGCAAGTCTTGCCCCGAACAGGGGGTACGGCACTGCAGCGACTTCCCACGGAAGTCCGGCGAGACCGGTGCACGCGTCCGCTGCAGGAGTTCGTCGGTGGGGTGGCCTGCGAGCGGGCTCAGCCCACATGCAGGCCCCTGCGGCGGGGAGGTGTGGCAAACGGGCCCGTGCACCGGTTTCGCCGGACTCTCGTTGGCCACGCCGCAAACCCGAGCCCACTCCATGCGCCAAGACCTGCAGCAGTAGTGTCAGTACTTGACCGAGCAGCCGTAGGCCGTTGTCTCGGCCTTGGCCACCGGGCGCCCCGCGGCCACGTCCTGCAGCGCAGCGTCGACGTAGTTGATCACCGTGTCGCCCTCGCTCGGATCGCCGTCCGGCGCGTTGTCGATGGCGCCGTGGTAGACGAGCACGCCGGCCGGATCGACGATGTACATCTCCGGCGTGTGCTGGGCGCCGTAGGCCTTGCCGACCGCACCGCTCTCGTCGAGCAGGACGGGGTGCTTCATGGCCCACGCGTCACGCGCCCCCTTGTTCACGTCGGCGCCGTGGCCCTGCTTGCCGGCCGAGCCGGAGTTGATGGCCAGCCAGACCACGCCGCGCTCCGCCTGCTTGGCGGCCATGTCCTTGAGCGGGCCCTCGCCGTGGTTGCGCTTCACGAAGGGGCAGCCGGGGTTGAACCACTCCAGGACCACCGTCTTGCCCTTGTAGCTGGCGAGGTCGACCTGCTCGCCATCGAGGGAGGTCAGCCTGAAGGCCGGTGCCGGCTTGCCGAGCTCGGCCTTGCCCAGGGCGGCATTCGCGGTCGCCCCGGCGGGATCCGGGCCGGCGGACGGGGCCGACGCCGCGTCGCCGCGACCGTCGGCCTGGGTGCAGCCGTTCAGGAAGAGGAGGGCGGCAGCCGAACCGAGCAGCTGCCAGCAGGAAAAGGTGCGGGTGGGGAGCGCCATGGCGGCCCACGCTAGCACCGCGGCCCCAGGGCGCCCGCCGTGCGGGGGGCGCGTTCCGGCCACGAAAAACCGCGCCCCCGAGAGCGAGCCCGCGGTCCGAGCTTGCCAGGAAGCTCAGCGCGAGCCCGGCCTCGAGGGCGCGGGTAGCTGTTGGACGCGCGGGGGTGGGCGATCGGCTCAACGGCGGAGCGAGCGCCGCAGGACAGGGAAAAACAGGAGCCAGACCGCCGAGAGGGTCACCGCGGCCGCGAAGACGGCCGGGTAGCCCCAGCGGACGGCGACCCAGCCGGACGCGATGCCGGCGGGCGCCTTGCCGAGGACCTCGAGGGCGGCCAGGGCCGTGAAATGGGTGGCTCCGATGCGCGGGTCGACCCTGGACATCATGAACGCGAACATGGCCGTGGTCAGGGCGCCTCCGAAGAAGTGTTCGGCGAGCGTGATGGCCACCACCTGCTCGGCGAGCGGCTGGCCCAGCGTCAGCCACCACTCGGCGACCAGCGGCACCGCGCGCAGCGCGCCGGTGATCGCCAGCGCGCCGACGATGGGCAGGCGCGTGGCCAGCAGCCCGCCCGCCAGGGACCCGAGCAGCGAGGCGCCCATGCCCCAGGTCCCGGACCAGAGGCCGATCTGCGCCGCGGTGAACCCGTGGTCGACGAGGAACGGCTTGAACATCGCGTCGGCCATCGACTCGCCGAGTTTGTAGGTGGCCACCATGGCCAGCATCACCACCCCGCCGGGTGCCCGCACCGAGGCGAGCAGCGCACGGCCGATGTCGGTGAAGCCGACGCGCGCGCGCGGCGGCCCCCGCCGGCCGCGCTGCGTGCCGCTTCGTCGCTCGCCGGGCCGTCGCCCGCCGGCGCCGGCTCGCGAACGGCCAGCGTCACCAGCATCACGGCGACCATGAGCGCGGACATGGCGAGGAAGGCCCCTTGCCAGTGGACGCGCGCAGTGGCCAGACCAGCAGCCCCCCCGGTCAGCATGCCCAGCTTGTAGCCCACGACCTGCGCGCTGTTCGCCCACCCCAGCGCCGGCCGCCCCGCCGCACGCGCGTCCGTGCCCGCGCCCATGCCCGTGTCCGTGTCCGTGTCCGTGTCCGTGCCCGTGCCCGTGTCCGCGCCCCGCACCAGGTCCACCGCCATCCCATCGACGGCGATGTCCTGTGTCGCGGCGAACAGATTCATGGCCAGCACCAGCGCCAGCAGCACGCCGAGGTGGGCGACCGGGTCGGCGAACGCGGCCAGCGCGGCGCCCATGGCGAGCAGTGCCTGCATCGGCACGATCCACGAACGGCGCCGCCCGAAGCGTGCCGAGCCCCATCGGTCGACGAGCGGCGCCCACAGCGGCTTGAGCATCCACGGAGCCGCCAGCAGGCCGAGCAGCCCGATGCCCTGCAGCGATACGCCGGCCTCGCGCAGATAGACCGGCAGCGCGTGCGCCTGGACGCCGAACGGCAAACCCTGCGCGAAGTAGAGCGCGGCCAGCAGCGCCAGCGTCGTCGACCTCTTGCCGCTCGCCGTCACGGGTCCGCGGCCAGCCTAGCTAGAGGATAGACCTGGCACGAGCGTATGCTCGGCCGCACATGCCCATCCTCACCGACCACCGCGGTGCCACCACCATGCTGACCATGGCCATGCCGCGTGGCAACGCCATCAACTTCGCCTTCATCGAGGCCATGAACGCGGCGCTCGACCAGGTGGAGCGCACCCCGGCTGGCGCCGTTGTGCTGGCCTCGCAGGGCAAGGCGTTCTGCGGCGGGCTCGATCTCATCGAGGCCTACGACTACGACCGTCCCACGCTCCGCGGCTTCGTGGACGGCTTCGAGGGCCTGTTCCTGCGCCTGTTCATGCTGGGGCGGCCGCTGGTGGCGGCGGTCGCCGGGCACGCCATCGCCGGGGGCTGCATCCTGGCCATGACCGCCGACGTGCGCGTCTTCGCCGCCGGCAGCTGGCTCATCTCGCTGAACGAGGTGGAGCTCGGCATCCCGCTCCCGTCCGGCGCCCTGGAGATCGCCCGCGCCGCCTTGCCACCGCTGGCGTGGACCGACTGGCTCCTCGAGGGCCGTCGTTTCTCGCCCGCGGAGGCGAGCGCGGCGCAGGTCGCCCACGCGCTCGTCGATGGCGCGCCGCTCGAGCGGGCCCTGGAGCGCGCCGCGCGCCTGGCCGCGCGGTCGTCCGCACCGCAAGCGGCCATCAAGGCCGCGCTGCGTGCGCCGGCGGTGGCGCGGGCACGCGCCGATGCCGACGCCTCGCGACAGCGCTTCGTGGAGGCGTGGTACGCGCCGCTGGCGCGCGAGAAGATCGGCGCCGTGCGGGCCGCGCTGCTCGCCAAGCGCTAGGGCACCGTTCGGTGCTCTAGCTTCGAGGGACGGCGCGCGCGCGGCTGGCGACGAGCCGTTCGTCTACGCCGGCGGCGGCGCAGCCTTCCCCGCCGCGCGCGCCCGCGTCGTCGGCGCCCCGCCGTCGCCTCCTGTCGCATCGGCGACTGCAAGATCCCGATCGCCGCGGACGTTGGATACAAAGGACCACCATGCACCCTGCCACCCGCCCGCTCCAGTTCGTCGTCGGCCTTGCCGCTTGCGGCGCGCTGATCACGCCGCCGTCCGCTCGCGCCTGCGCCGTGCTGCCCGCCGAGGGCGCCGCCATCCCCAGCCTGGCGGTGGAGCGGGTGCTCGTCCTTCACGACGCCGAGCGGCGCCTCGAGCACTTCGTCCGCGAGGTGCGCTTCGACGGCGCGGCGGGTGCCTTCGCCTTCGTGGTGCCGACGCCCACCAAACCCGAGGTGGCGGCGGTGGAGAAGGCGCCGTTCGATGCGCTGGCCCAGACGTTTCCCATCGACCCTCCGCCCGAGCCGCCCGACCCCGACTCCAAGAGCGCGGGCATGGCCGTGGCCGCGGCGCCGGAGTCGGTGGAGGTCCTGTCGGTGCAGCAGGTCGGCAAGTTCACCGCCTTCGTCCTCGCTGCCAACGACGCGGCGGGCCTGGAGAAGTGGTTGACCGACAACCGCATCGCGGTGCCCGCGGGCGGTCGCGCCTGGCTCGGGCACTACGTGGCGCTGAACCACTTCTTCACGGCGTTCCGGTACGAGGCGCCGCGCGCGATCGCCGCGTCGTCACCGTCAGCGTCACCGTCGCACCCGCCGCCGCCGAACGCGGCCGAGCCTGCCGGCGGCTTTGCCACGCCGCCCTTTGGTCCCGCGCCGGTCGCGGTGCCGCTCGCGCCGGACACTTCGGCCCCGGCGACGATGACCAGCGAGACGGTGCGCCTCACGTTCGCCGCCTCGACCCCGTACTTTCCATACCTCGAGCCGGCACGCGGCGCGTCCGCCTCCGCCGCGTCGCACGAGATGCAGGTCTGGCTGGTGTCGCGCCAGCGCCGTGCCCCGCGGTTGCGTCGCTTCGCTGCCGGGCAGGCCCCGCGCTGGGCCTGGCCCTGGCAGGCCGGCGTGGCGTACGACAAGGACGCGGTGGTGGTGCGCGGTGCGCTCGGGGAGCTCGCCCCGCTGGCACCGCAGGACGGCATGCTGAGGGTGCAGACCTTCCGCGACCCGCGCACCAACCGCGACGGGTGGGGCGACATCGTCTTTCCGGCGGAGGACGCCGATCTGGCCACACCGGCGGTCGCTGCCGGCCTCCTCGGCGACCTCGGCTCGCTGATCCACCGGCTCCCTGGAGCCCGACGGCTGGTGGCGAGCGCTTCCGTCTGCCGCCCGGCAGCGCTGGCTGCAACTGCACCTTGCCCGGCGCCACGGGCGGCGCCGACCTCGCCGCCGCCGCCGCGGTCGTCGCCGCGCTGGCCGGCGTCACGCGCCGTCGTCGCCGCCGCTGAACAAAGTCACCGCCGTCGTTGACTGCCAAGCCGCCGGGCCCCACCTTGTCCGGCAGCGTCCGTCGGGCTATCTGCCCGTTTTCACGTCCAGACGCGGACGGAACACCCACCCCGGCACGAGAGGCTACCCAGCCGCCAGCCCCACAAACCAGGAGAGCGAGATGCACGTCCCCGGCACAAGCGGCGCGGCGATCCGGCCTCAGCTCGAAATCGTGGCACAGGCGCCCGTGCCGACCGAGCACGGCGTCTTCCAGATGTTGGTCTTCCACTGGGATGGTGAGCGCCACCCCGAGCACAACCTGTCGCCGGACCACGTGGCCCTCGTCATGGGCGAGGTGCGCGGCAAGGCGGGCGTGCTGGTGCGCGTGCACTCCGAGTGCCTGACCAGCGAGGTCTTCGGCTCGCTCAAGTGCGACTGTCGCCAGCAGCTGCACGCGGCGCAGACGGACATCGCGCGGGCCGGTCTGGGGGTCATCCTCTACCTGCGCCAGGAGGGACGCGGCATCGGCCTGTCCAACAAGCTGCGCGCCTACCAGCTGCAGTCGCGCGGCCACGATACCGTCGATGCCAACCGGCTCCTCGGCCTGCCCGACGACGCCCGCGACTACCACGCCGCGGTGGCCATGCTCGAGCATCTCGGTCCCGCTTCCATCCGCCTCATCACCAACAACCCGCTCAAGGTCGAGGCCCTGTCCGTGCTCGGCGTTCGCATCGACGGGCGCGTCGACTCGCACGTCGGGTCGAACTCGTTCTCCGCCGGGTATCTGGAGACCAAGCGCGCGCGCATGGGCCACGCCCTGCCTCACCCTGGTGTCGCGCTCGTGTCCAGCGGGCGCAGCGACGACGCGGCCCCCATCTCGAGTCGGCGCCAGGCCCCGCCGCCGCCGCCGCGCAGCGCTGCAGGCGACGCGGAGTGACCCCGTCGCGGCCCGGCCAGGAGAGGTCCCAGATTCTCCTGGCGGAGCCTCTCGCCGGGGCGCGCTACTTCTTGCCCGACGCCGCCTTGAGCCTGGACCGGAGCCGGGCCGCGTAGCCTTCCTTCGTCTCCTGGCGCACCCGGGAGATGGCCAGCGCATCGGCGGGCACGTCCCTGGTCACCGTGGTGCCGGTGGCCACGTAGGCCCCGTCGCCGATGGTGATCGGCGCCACGATCTGCGAGTCGCTGCCGATGAAGGCGCCGGCGCCGATGGTCGTCTTGTGCTTCTTGAAGCCGTCGTAGTTGCAGAAGATGGTCCCGGCCCCGACGTTGGCGCCCTCGCCGATGTCGCCGTCGCCCAGGTAGGCGAGGTGGTTGGCCTTGGCGCCCTTGCGCACCACCGTCTTCTTGGTCTCCACGAAGTTGCCGATGTGGGCGCTCTCGCCGATGTCGCTCTCCGGGCGCAGGTGGGAGAAGGGCCCGATCTGCGCCTCGACCCCGATGCGCGAGCTCTGCGCCACCGTGTAAGGCTTGAGCACCGCGCGCGCCTCGACCACCACGTCGGTGAGCACGCTGCCCACGTCGATGCGGGCGCCGGCCCCGATGCGCGTCTTGCCGCGCAGCACCACGCCGTGCTCGATCAGCGCGTCGGGCTCGATCTCCACGCCGGCGTCGATGCGCGCGCCGCTGCGGATGGTGGCCCCACCGCGGCGCAGGCGATCGGCGATGCGCTCGTAGAGCTGCGCCTCGGCGGCAGCGAGCTGGGCGCGGTCGTTGACGCCGACCAGGGCCGAGAGGCCGGCGGCGGGGGTGACCGCCCCCCCCGCCGCGCGCCGCCTGGGCCACCACGTCGGTGAAGTACAGCTCACCCTGCGCGTTGTCGACCGAGAGGCCGGTGACCGCTTGTCGCACGAACGCCACCGAGACGAGGTAGACGCCGGGGTTGACCTCGGTGATGCGCCGCTCCGCCTCGCTGGCGTCCCGGTGCTCGCGGATGCCGGTCACGCGCGCGTCGGTGTCGCGCAGGATGCGCCCGTAGCCGCTGGGATCGACGGCGTGGCAGGTGAGCATGGCCATCGGCGTGCCCTCGTCGCGGGCGTGCGCGGCGCGCAGCGCATCGAGCTCGCCGGCCCCGAGCAAGGGCGTGTCGCCGCAGAGCACGAAGCACAGCTCGGCTCCGTCGCGGAGCGCTGGCAGCGCGCAGGCCACCGCGTGACCGGTGCCCTTCTGCTCTTCCTGCACCGCGGTGCGCACGCGCTCGCCGAAGGACGCGCGCAGCCCGGCCTCCACCTCGTCGCGCCCGTAGCCGACGACCACGACCACGTCCTCGGCGCCGGCGTCCATCGCCGTCTGCACCACGTGCTGCACCATCGCCCGCCCGCAGAGCTCGTGAGCGACCTTGGGCCGCGAGCTCTTCATGCGCGTGCCCTGTCCGGCGGCGAGGATGATGGCGGTGAGCATGGCGGCGTACGCTATCACTCGCCGATTGCCGCCCAGGAGCAACGGCGGCGACGCCGGCGCCGGATGACGCGCCAATGACGCGCCTCGTCATGCAGAAAAGGATCCAGGCGCGCCCGTTCCGGCAACGGACCGGCGCCACGATCCCTTAAACTCGGCCCGTCATGCGCAGTCCCCTTCGCTTGGTTCGGTGGCTCGGGTGTGTGGGTGTCGTAGCTGTGGCTTCATCCTGCCACGAAGGAATCGACACCACGCGTCAGGCGCCACCCGAGGCGACGCTCGGCGAC
>JBBJMR010000259.1:0-12549 GCA_037720395.1 Polyangiaceae bacterium | reverse complement strand
CCGGCGACAAGGACCTCTTCACGCCGCGCGCGCTGGCGCAGCAGATGGCGCGGCGCATCCCCACCGGCGAGATCCTGGTCGTGCGCGGCGGCACGCACTACACGGCGGTGGAGTTCCCCGAGCTGTGCTGCCTGCGCATCGAGCGCTTTTACCGCGAGCACCGGTTCTAGATCACCGGTCGGTGCTCCAGGCGCCGCGCGGGCGCCCGCGGCTCAGGCCTCGCCGACGAAGGCGTCGCCCGCGCCGGCGCGCATGGCCACCGCGGGGCCGCGCAGCTCGGCCATCAGGTCGGCGAGGCGGAGGCGATCGAGCGCCGAGTGACCGACGAAGGCCAGCGCCTGGTAGCGGCCCTCCTGCCAGATCGGCGTGGCGCACAGCCAGAGGCGCCCACGGCGGGTCTGCCCGTCGCCGTCGCCGTCGCCGTCGTCGCCGCTCTTCGCCTCGGCGGACTCGTCCTCCTCGGCGACCTCGCCCGCCGGCGGCGTCGCTGCCTCGGGATCGACCTCGTCGACGCCGGGCAGTCCGATCTCGACGGCGTAGCAGGCCAGATCTCGTCGGGCTCGTGCACCCGCCGCACCAGCATGCCGGTCATCGAGATCTCCAGGGCTCGCAGAGGTGCGGGACACCATCGATGTACTTGTTGAAGTAGAGGTGGGCGGGGTCCGCGGTGCGCTGCGGCGGTCGAGCTCCATCGGCGCACGGTAGAACGAGCGCGCGCGCCGGGCCAAAACGCCGGCCCCTCTCCTGCTACCCTCGACGGGCGTGCGCGTCCTCGTCGTCGACAACTACGACTCCTTCACCTGGAACCTCGTCCAGTACCTGGAGATGCTCGGCGCCTCCACCGAGGTGCACCTCGCCGACCGCATCGACGTGGCCGGCATCCGCGCCCGCGCGCCGGACGGGCTGCTGATCTCCCCCGGCCCGTGCACGCCCGACGAGGCTGGCGTCAGCCTGGAGGCCATCGGCGCGCTGGCCGGCGAGCTGCCCATCCTCGGCGTGTGCCTCGGCCACCAGGCCATCGGGCAGGTGTTCGGCGGCAAGGTGGTGCGCGCCGCCAACGTCATGCACGGCAAGACGTCACCCATCGAGCACGACGGCCGCACCCTCTTCGCCGGACTGCCCTTGCCCTTCGTGGCCACGCGCTATCACTCGCTGCTGGTGGAGCGCGCCTCGGTACCCGACTGCCTGGAGATCAGCGCCTGGACGGCGGAGGGCGAGGTGATGGGCCTGCGCCACCGCACCCACCCGGTGGAGGGTGTGCAGTTCCACCCCGAGTCCATCCTCACCACCGAGGGCATGCAGCTGGTGGGCAACTGGGTGCGCGCCCTCGACGGGTCCGAGGCCTCCTGCCGGGGCCTCGGCCAGGAGCGCGGCGGGCGGAGCGGCGGCCATGTCTGAGCGGCGGCGAGGGCGGCCGCGCCGATCGCGGGGAGCGCCGGGATGAGCGAGCCACCTGCCCTGCCCTTCGCGCGCGTCTTCGACGAGATCGTCTCGCCGGCCGGGCCGAGCGCGGCCACGGTGCGCGCCGCCTTCGACGCCATCCTGAGCGGCGCGTGGACACCGGTGCAGGTGGCCGGCTTCGCGGTGGCCTTGCGGATGCGCGGCGAGAGCGCCGAGGTCATCGCCGCGGCGGCCGAGGCGCTGCGCGCGGTGATGGTGCCGGTGGACCATGGGCTACCGCTCGTCCTCGACACCTGCGGCACCGGCGGCGACGGGCTGGGCACGCTCAACGTCTCCACCGCCGCGGCGCTGGTGGTGGCCGCGGCGGGCGTGCCGGTGGCCAAGCACGGCAACCGGGCCGTCTCCAGCCGCGCCGGCAGCGCCGACGTGCTGGAGGCGCTGGGCGTGGTCCTGGACGTGCCGCCGGCGGCGCAGGCCGGGATCCTGCGCGCCACCGGCATCGCCTTCCTCTTCGCGCCGGCGCACCACCCGGCCATGCGCCACGGTGGGGTGGCGCGGCGGGAGCTGGCGGTGCGCACCATCTTCAATGCGCTGGGCCCCATCGCCAACCCGGCGCGCGCCACCCACCAGCTCCTCGGCACCTACGACGACGCGCTGCGCGGCGTGCTGGCCAGCACCCTCGGCACCCTCGGCTCGCGGCACGCCTGGCTGGTGCGGGGCGAGGACGGGCTCGACGAGGTGAGCCCCTTCGCGCCCACGCGCGTGGCGGTGCTGGCCGGCGGCGTGGTCAGCGAGCGCCTCGTGACGCCGGAGGACTTCGGGGTGCCGCGCTCGCCGCCCGGCGCGCTGGCTGGCGGCGACGCCGCGGAGAACGCGGCCGCGCTGCGGGTCATCCTCGGCGGCGCCGAGCACCGGGCGCGCGACGCGGTGATCCTCAACGCCGCCGCGGCGCTGGTGGTGGCGCGCGAGCGCGAGGACGCCGCTTCGCTGCGCCAGGCGGCGGACGAGGCGCGCGAGGTGCTCGGCTCGGGCAGGGCGCTGAGCACCCTGGAGGCGTGGCGCGCGGCCACCGTGGCCGCCCGCGTCGGCGGTGCAGGCTGAGCGATGCGCATCGGCATCCGCCACCGCCGGCGCGGCATGCTCGATCGCATCTTGATCCCCAAGCGCGCCGAGGTGGCGCGCATGCTGGCCGGTCCTCGGCTTGCGGCGCGGCGGACGCCGGGTGGCGGCGTGCTGGCGGCCCTGCGGCGCGCCGAGGGCGATGCGCTGCGGCTGGTCGCGGAGATCAAGCTCCGCTCGCCCTCCGCGGGAGAGCTGTCGCGGCGCCTCGAGCCGGCGGCGCGGGCCATGGCCTACGCCCGCGGCGGCGCGGCGATGATCAGCGTGCTCTGCGACGAGCTCTTCGGCGGCGGCTTCGCGCAGCTGGCCGCCTGCCGCGATCGACTGGACGCCGAGCTCGGCGCGCAGCGGCCGCGCCTGCTGTGCAAGGAGTTCGTGCTCGACCCGGTGCAGCTCGACCGGGCCGTGGACGCCGGCGCCGACGCGGTGCTGCTCATCGCCCGCATCGTGGAGCCGGCCGAGCTCACCGCGCTGGCGCACGCGGCGCGAGCGCGGGCCTCGTCCCGCTGGTCGAGGTGGCGACGATGGGCGAGCTCGACGCCGCGTCCGCCGCCGGCGCCGAGCTGGTCGGCGTCAACGCGCGCGACCTCAACACGCTGCGGATCGACGTCGATCAGGCCGCCCGGGTGCTCGCCGGCGTCGCGCCCGCCGTCGTGAGGATGCACCTCTCCGGCCTGGCCACGACGGCCGACGTGGCGCGCGTGGCCGCCGGTCGCGCCGACGCGGCGCTCATCGGCGAGGCGCTGATGCGCGCCGACGACCCGGCGCCGCTCCTGCAGGCCATGCGCCTCGCCGCTGCGCTTCGCGGAGCGGGCGCGCCGCCGCCGGCTGTATAAGAGCGGGCGCGCCAGAGCACGCGAGGCCAGGTGACCGGACGCCAGGGAGCACGACCGCCAGAGGAGACCACCACGCCACCGACTGCGGTCGGCGGTCAGGTCTCCGAGCGCGCCGTGGTGTCCCTCATCGGCGCCGTGCAGTTCATCAACATCCTCGACTTCATGATGGTCATGCCGCTGGGGCCCGACTTCGCGGCCTCGCTCGGCATCCCCGTCTCGAACCTCGGCTTCATCGGCGGCGCGTACACCCTGGCCGCCGCCGTGTCCGGGCTGGCCGGGTCGTTCTTCCTCGATCGCTTCGATCGGCGCTCGGCGCTGGCCCTGGCCATGCTCGGCCTGGTGCTGGGCACCGCGGCGGGCGGCTTCGCCACGGGGATGGCCACGCTGATGGCGGCGCGCATCCTGGCCGGCGCCTTCGGTGGGCCGGCGACGTCGATCTCGCTGTCGATCATCGCCGACGTCATCCCGCCCGAGCGCCGCGGCAAGGCCATGGGCGCGGTGATGGGGGCCTTCGCGGTGGCCTCGGTGCTCGGCGTCCCGCTCGGCCTCGAGCTGGCGGCGCGCGGCGGCTGGCGGCTGCCGTTCTTCGCGGTGGCGGGGCTCGGGCTGCTCATCAACGCCGGCGCCCTGCTCCTCTTGCCGCCGATGCGCGGCCACCTCGCCAACCGCAGCGAGCCGCCACGCCTGGCGCAGCTGCTCTCACGCGGCGACGTCCTGCTCTCCTACGGGATGACCTGGGTGGCGATGATGGCCGGCTTCATCCTCATCCCCAACCTCTCCGCCTTCGTGCAGTTCAATCTCGGCTACCCGCGCGCGCGCCTCGGTCTCCTCTACCTGTCCGGCGGCATCGCCAGCTTCGCCACCATGCGCGGCGTCGGCCGCATCGTCGACCGCGTCGGCTCCACGCGCGTGGCCGCGGTGGCCACGGTGGTCCTCTCGGTGGTCATCTACTTCGGCTTCGCGCACCCGACGCCGGTCGTGCCCATCGTCGTCTTCTTCGTGGCCTTCATGGTGGCCATGAGCTCGCGCAACGTCGCCTACAACACGCTGACCTCCAAGGTGCCCGGCAGCGGCGAGCGGGCGCGCTTCATGTCCATCCAGTCCGCGGTGCAACACCTGGCCTCGGCCATCGGCGCCTTCCTGGCCGCGCGCATGCTCACCGAGCGCCCGGACGGTTCGCTGGAGGGCATGACGCGCGTGGCGCTCGTCTCCATCGCCCTCATGCTGGCCGTCCCGGTGATGATGGCCCTGGTCGAGGCGCGCGTGCGCCGGCGCAGCCTGGGCTACGACGCCACCGCGCAGCCGCAGGATCCGCAGAGCGGCATCGGCCCCTCGGGCCCCGGCATCCCGCGGGCGCGGCCCTGACACTGCCAGCGCTGCGGATGGCGACCGGCGCCGGAACCGGGCTCGCCGCCTGGCAGGCCGCCGGCGGAATGCGTACTTCGATCCGGATGTTGCATCCGGGATCCCCCCGAGACGCCCATGGCTGCGGCGCCGGTCGACCCGCGCCGCGCGCGCTGCGCGCAGTCCCCGCCGATCGGCGCGGGCCTGGCGCGCGGATCGGACTATCGTGACCGCTCGAGCCGCACGGGACCCTGGCGGCACGCGAGATCGGCACCACAGGAGAGCGACGCATGGCGAGCAGGGGTAGCGCCGGCCTGGGGGCCCTTGCCTGGGTCGTCAAGGTGGTGGCCATGGTCGTCGGCTTCGCCGGCACGGTGGTCGGGCTGGCGTCGCTCATCGGCATCTTCACCGCCAACGGCTGGGCGCGCGCCCTCGGCGCCCTGGTGGTCACCGTCGGCGTGCCGCTCTTCGTCGCCGACCGCCTCCTGCCCGACGATCCGGGCAAGGCGGGGTCGGGCGTGGTCACCGACACCCTGGCGCTGACGTGGTTCGGCTTCGTCTTCGTCTTCGTCGGCGCGCTGCACGCGGTGAGCATGCCGCTCCTGGTGCGCGAGGGCGATCGCCTGCACGGCGCCGGCTGGACGCTGACCGCCCAGGCCGCCTGGTTCATGGCCAGCGCGCGTTCCACCGGCGACGGCCCGCCCGCGCTCGCCCCCGACGCCACTGCCCGCACCGAGCCCGCCGGCGAGCCGACCGCCGCGCCGGCCGACGCCGCCGCGTCCGCGCGCGCCGCGCCGTCGGCGAGCGCCTCCGCGCAGGCGTCCCCTGCCGCGGCGCCGGACGGCGGCGCCGGGCGCCCGCGCGGCGACGACCGCACCCCGGCCGAGCTGTTCCAGGAGCTGGCGCCCTCGGTGGTGACCATCTTCCGCAAGGGCGGCGGGGACGGCAGCGGGACGGGCTTCCTGGTGGCCTCCGACGGCGTGCTGGCCACCAACCATCACGTCATCGAGGGCGCCAGCCAGCTGAGCATCAAGTTCATGAACGGCGCCCTCTACGAGGCGGTGGAGCTGCTCAGCGACGCACCCGCGCTCGACCTGGCGCTGCTCCGCGTCGACCTCGCCCAGCCGCTGGAGGGCGGCGCCCCCCCGCCCTCGACGCCGCTGACGCTCGGCGACTCGGACAAGGTGATCGTCGGCGAGCGCGCCATCTCCATCGGCAACCCGCTCGGGCTCGAGCACACCCTCACCGACGGCCTCGTCTCCGCGCGCCGCCTCTACGAGGGGCGGGCGTGGATCCAGATGTCGGTGCCGGTCTCGCCGGGCAACTCCGGCGGGCCCCTCTTCGACATGCGCGGCGCGGTCATCGGCATCACCACCCAGCAGGTGCTCGGCGGCGCCTTCGGTCGCGCACAGAATCTGAACCTCGCCGTTCCGGTGAACGAGCTGAAGAAGCTCATCCAGCCGTCGTACCCGCAGCGCCGCAAGTTCGGCGAGGGCAACGGCGCCAGCCAGTGGTGACCATGCGATCGCGCGCCATCGTCCTCGTCCTCCTGGCAATGATGCTCGCGCTCGGGGTGATGCTCGCCCTGCGCACGCGTGAGCCGCACGCCGCCCCTGCCGCCCCTGCCGCCCCTGCCGCCCCTGCAGGGTCGTCCGCGCCCGCGGCCGACGCCGGGCCAGCCGCGGCGGACAGCGCGGTGGCGACGCTCGACGCCGGACCGCCGCCGGCCGCCGACGACGGCGGCGCGGGCGCGCCGCTCGTCGATCGGCCCTGGTCGTGCCGGCCTCGGCTGGGACACGCTGGTCGCCGGCGTCCTCGCCAACCGCGGCACCGACGCTGGCGCCGACAGCGACTTCGCCCGGGCCGGCGTCCTGGTGCGCCTGGCCTCCTTCGAGCAGATGGCCACGCTGGAGGGCGCGCTGGCGCGCGGCGGCGCCGACAAGGACGGCGCCGACGTGGCCATCGTCCCGCTGCCCACCTTCGTGGCCTCGTACGAGCGGCTGCGCGCGCTGAGCCCGGAGATCTTCTTCGTCGTCGGCTGGTCGCGTGGTCGCGAGGCGCTGATGGCATCCCGCCCCGACGCGCTCGTCGCCGCACCGACCGGCGGCGCCAAGCTGGCCGCCGCCCCCGCCGAGCCGGCGGCGTTCTTCGGTCTGCTGGCGCTGGAGCTCGCCGGCGGGCCGGCCCCGAAGCTGCTCGGCCCTGGCAACCGCGACGCCACCCTGGAGGCCATCGACCGCGGCGCCGGGCGCGCCGGCGAGGGCCGCACCGAGGTGCTGCTGACCACCGCCGACGCCTCGCGGCTCATCCCCTTCGTGGCCATCGCCCAGCGCGGGCTGCTCGAGCCGCGCGGCCCGGCGCTGACGGCCTGGGCGCGCACCTGGCTGGCGGCGCAGCGCCAGCTCGACACCGATCCGCCTGCCGCCGCGCGCCAGGTGGCCAGCGCCGCCGGTGGCATCGAGCCGCTGGCCTTGCTCAAGCGCCTCGGCGAGCGATCGCCGGCGCCGCTCGGCGACATCACCCGCGTGGCCGGCCTCTCCGGCCGCGGCGCGGTGACCCTGGAGGCGCTCTTCCGCCACAGCTGGCGCATCTGGAAGGCGAGCGGCGTGCTGGCCACGCCGCCGCCCGAGTCGGCGCCGGTGAACAACTCGGTGATCACCGCCGTCGTGCGCGCGGAGCCGTCCCTGGCCGCGCCGCCACCCGCGGCGGCCGGCAAGGGCGACCGCGCGGCGCTGAACGACAAGGCGCGCGTGCTGCTGGTGGCACGTCCGCCGGAGGGCAAGCTCGACGAGGCGGCCTTCGTGGACACGCTCGGCCTGGTGGCCGGCGTCTTCGAACGCGCGCCGCTGCGGGTCACGGTGCGCAGCGGCGGCGGCGGCGGGGTCGACGCCGCGCGAACGAAGAAGCTCATCGAGGCCGCCGAGGGTCGCTTCGACATCGCCCCCGGCCGGATGGTGGCGGGGACCAAGGCCGTCGACCGCGCCGCAGGCGCGATCGAGGTGCTCGAGTAGCAGTCACCCGGAAGTCACCACGCAGACACGGAGACACGCAGCTATGTCTCGGTGTCTCCGTGGTGATGCTGCTGACCCGAGACCCGATCGGCGTGCGAGCCGTCAGATCCGGAGCTCCGCCGGGTCACCGAAGGCGATCGGCGCGGCCAGGCAGGCGTCGGGGAAACCGAAGGCCTCGACCAGCGGCAGGGCGTCGATGCGGACCTCGGCGCAGAGCGCGTCGACCATGGCCCGGATCCCGCGGGCGCGCGAGGCCTCGAAGTACCCGTTCTCGGCGAACCAGGCAGCGTCCTGCTCCAGCCGCCACAGCGCCCACAGGTCGGAGAGGCGGTCGAGCGCCTCGCGCAGCGGACCCGGCGGACAGCTGGCCACGCCGGCCACGAAGCGCTCGAGCACGATGCGCTCGATGTGGGCGCGCGCCAGCGCCACCAGGTGATCGCCGACATCGGCGGTGGCCGCGAAGGGCGTGGAGCCGGCGTCGATGCGCTGCTTCACACCGGGTCGAGCCAGCGCGCCAGCGCCTCGCGCGCCGCCGGCGCCAGCCACGGGGCGGCGGCCACGCGGGCACGCACCAGCTCCGCCTCCTCGACGCTCACTTCGCCGTCGGACCAGGCCACGTAGAGCAGCGGCCAGAACGGCCGCAGCTGCTCGTCGAACGGCAGGCTCGCCCGCGCCACGCTCATCGTCGCTCCTCCGTCGTGCCGGGTCGTTCGTCGGCGGCTCCGTCGCTGCCGGCGATGCGCGCGCCGTCGCGGTAGACGCGCCGCGCGCGCGGCACGCCCCACGGCTGCACCAGCGCGCGCTCGTGCGGCAGGTCCCAGAGCACCAGATCGGCGGCGCGCCCGGCGGCGAGCACGCCCGTCTCGTCACCGAGGCCGAGCGACGCCGCCGCCTCGCGGGTGGCGCCGAGGATCGCCTCGTCCGGCCGCAACCCGTAGGCGCGCACCGCCAGCGCCAGGGCCAGCGGCAGGCTCTCGGTGGGCGCGGTGCCGGGGTTGGCGTCGCTGGCCACGCACAGGCGCACGCCCGCGGCGCGCAGCGCGGCCACCGGCGGGGGCGCTTGCCCGAGGGTGAAGCTGGCCAGCGGGAGCAGCCCCGCGCGCGCCCCCGACTCGGAGAGCCGGGCGATCCCTGCCGCGTCCACGTTCTCCAGATGATCGCCGGAAGCCGCGCCGACCTCGGCCGCCAGCTGCGCCCCGCCCACGTCGGCGAACTGCCCGACGTGGACGCGGACGCCGAGCCCGAGGGCGCGCGCGCGCCGCAGCACCGGCGCGGCCATCTCCACGGAGAACGCGGCGCGATCGATGTAAGCGTCCACGAAGCGCGCCAGGCCGGCGGCCGCGATGGCCGGCAACCAGGCGTCGTGCACCGTCCTGGCGTAGGCGGCGCGGTCGCCGTTCGCCTCGGGTGGCAGCGCGTGCAGCGCCAGGTAGGTCGGCACCAGGCGCGGCGCGCCGGGCCGCGCGCCGACCTCGGCCACCGCCTCCAGCTGCTTGCGCTCGGAGGCCTCGTCCAGGCCGTAGCCGCTCTTGCACTCCAGCGTGGTCACGCCGAGCGCCGCCATGCGCGCCACGCGTGCCGCCAGCGTCTCGGCCAGCGCCTGAAGGCTCGCGGCGCGCACGGCGCGCATGCTGGCCACGATGCCGCCGCCGGCCGCGGCGATGGCCTCGTAGTCGCCGCCAGCCATGCGCACCGCGTACTCGCCATCGCGCGACCCGGACCAGGGCGCGTGGGTGTGCGCGTCGACCAGGCCCGGGGTGATCACCGCGTCCGGCGCGTGGGCCACCAGCACCGCGTCCGGGTACCGCTCCGCCAGCCGGGCGCGCGGCAGCACGTCGAGCACGCGACCGTCCCCGACCACCACCGCGCCGTCCTCGAGCACGCCGAGCGCATCGCCCGCGGTGGCGCGCGCACCGTCGCAGGTCACCACCCGGCCGGCGGCGATGGCCCACCGCGCCCCGCGCGGGCTCATCGCGCCCCCGAGGCTTGCACGGCGCGGTCGATCTCCGCCGCCAGCGCGCGCGACGCCTCGCCGCCCACGACCGCGCGCAACCCGGCCGGGGTGACGATGGGCCGCGGCGGGCAGAGGCGGCGGATGCGCAGCCCGCGCGTCGCCGCCTCCACGCAGCGGTCGCGGAAGCGCGGCTCGCGCTCGGCGCGGTGCACCAGCGCCTCGTGCACCCGGTCCTGCGCGTCCTCGTCGCTGCACACCAGCAGCGCGTCGCAGCCGGCCCAGATGGCCTCGGGGCCCGACTCCTCCGGCCGCCAGCGCGCCGCCACCGCCGCCATCTCCAGGTCGTCGGAGAAGAGCACGCCCTCGAAGCCGATCTCCGCGCGCAGCAGGCTGCCGCAGATGGCGCGCGACAGGGTGGCCGGCACGCCGGCGTCGAGGGCCTCGCACACCACGTGCGCCGTCATCAACGAGGCGATGCCCGCACCGGAGGCGGCGCGGAACGGCGGCAGCTCGATGTGCTCCAGCCGCTTGCGCTCGTGGGTGATCACCGGGAGGCCGACGTGGCTGTCGACGGAGGTGTCGCCGTGGCCGGGGAAGTGCTTGCCGCAGGCGAGCACGCCCTTGTTCTGCAGGCCGCGCAGGAAGGCCACCGCGTTGCGCATCACCGTGCGCGGGTCGTGCCCGAAGGCACGGTCGCCGATGATCGGGTTGTCGGGGTTGGAGTCGACATCGAGGATGGGCGCGAAGGCGAGGTTGAACCCCAGCGCCGCCAGCTCGACCGCCACCGCCTCGGCGGCGCGCTGCACCAGGGCCAGGTCGCCGAGCACGCCCAGCGCGCGCATCGGCGGCAGCGCCAGCGCCGGCGCCGGCAGCCGGCGCACGCGGCCGCCCTCCTGGTCGACGCCGATGAAGGGCGGCAGATCGCTCGGCGACGCCGCGGCGATGTCCGCGCACAGGCGCGCCGTGCCCTCGATCTCGGGGACGTTGCGCTTGAAGAGGATGGCTCCTGCGCGGTGCCCGTCGGCGAGGGCCTTGCGGAAGCGCGCCTCCAGCATCGGGCCGGCGAAGCCGCCGACGATCAGCTGGCCGCAGAGCACGGGGAGGCTCGCACTGGCTAAGTCGAGGGTCGGCACGTGGCGCGGAGTTTAGCGCCAACCTGCTAGCCTCGTGCGATGCGTCCTGCGTTCGCGCTGGCCATGGTCGCCTCACTGTCTGGCTGTGGCGGCTCGGCCGGGGTGACCAGGGTCGGCGACGGCGCCGCGCCGCAGGACATTCCGCTCGAGGAGCGCCCGGCAGCTCCGATGGACCTGGCCTCGGCGCAGCGCTACCTGCTGACGCTCGTCAACCGCGACCGCGCCAAGCACGACCTCGGGCCGGTGGTCTGGGACGAGGCCGCGGCGCGCGCCGGACAGCGCCACGCCGAGGACATGGCGGAGAAGGGCTTCACCGCGCACATCGGCAGCGACGGCTCGGTGCCGGAGCTGCGCTACACCGAGGCCGGCGGCGGGGGCATGGTCATGGAGAACGTCGGCTGCGTGGCGGACGCCGAGCCGCGCCGCCGCGCCAAGGACCCGAAGTTCTCCGCGGACAGCATCGAGCGCGTGCAGAAGGCGTTCATGGACGAGGTGCCGCCCCACGATGGGCACCGCAAGAACATCCTCACGCCATGGCACACCTCGCTCGGCGTTGGCCTGGCCCAGCCAGAGGGCTTCGACATCGCCTGCATGTCGCAGGAGTTCGTCGATCACTGGGGCGAGTACGACGACCTGCCCGGCAGCGCCAAGGTCGGCAAGAAGGTCTCGGTGGAGGGCAAGGTCACCGCGCCGGCGAAGTTCGCCGGGGTCGGGGTGGCACGCATCGACATGCCCGGGCCGCGGACGCCGAAGGAGCTGCTGAAGACCGGCGGCTACAAGATCCCCAAGCCGTACGTCACCTACTTCCCCGCCGGGTTCAAGACGCCCATCCCGGTGCAGGTCGACGGCGAGTCGTTCCGCATCGCCGTGCCCCTCGACGACGACGGCAAGCCCGGCCTCTACCAGATCAGCATCTGGGCCACCGTCCCCAACCGTAAGGAGCTGACCATGGTCAGCCTGCGCACCCTCCCGGTCACTCGATGAGCCGCGTCCCCGAGCCCTCCGACGACCTCGACGCGGTACGCGTCCTCGATCACCTGGTGCGCCGCGCCGTCTCCGTGGGTGCCAGCGACATCCATCTCGAGCCCAAGCGCGACGGCATCCGGGTGCGCTACCGCGTGGATGGGGTGATGGTCGGCCAGGGGACGCTGCCGGCGGACCTGGCGCCGCCGCTGACCTCGCGCGTGAAGGTGCTGAGCAAGATGGACATGACCGAGCGCCGCCTGCCCCAGGACGGGCAGTGCACGCTCGACCTCGGGACCAGCTCGCTCGTCCACCTGCGCATCTCCACCTTCCCCGGTGTGCACGGCGAGACGGTGGTGCTGCGCATCCTGCTCGGCCATCAGCTCATCCCGCTGCAGCAGCTCGGCATGGAGCCCGAGGACCAGGAGCGCGTCGAGCGCCTCGCCGCCCGTCCCTCGGGGCTGGTGGTGGTCTGCGGCCCGACCGGCTCCGGCAAGACCTCCACGCTGTACTCGCTGATCAAGGTCATGGATACGCAGCGGCTCAGCGTGGTCACGCTCGAGGACCCGGTGGAGGTCGAGCTGGCAGAGATCACCCAGGGGCAGACGAACGTGCGGCAGGGTTTCACCTTCGCCACCGGTCTGCGCGCCATCCTCCGCCAGGACCCGGACGTCATCCTGGTCGGCGAGATGCGCGACCCGGAGACGGCGCAGATCGCGCTCCAGGCCAGCCTCACCGGTCACCTGGTCCTCTCCACCCTGCACACCTCCAATGCCGTGGAGACGGTG
>JBBJMR010000053.1:0-35246 GCA_037720395.1 Polyangiaceae bacterium | reverse complement strand
GCACCGGCACCGCATCGGCCACCGCCCGCGACAGCTCCAGGTCGTAGCCCTCGCGCGTCCCGTCGCGCTCCATGCTGGTGAGCAGGATCTCGCCTGCGCCGGCGACCACCACATCCATGGCCCAGGCGCGCGCGTCCAGGCCGGTGTCCCGCCGTCCGCCGTGCGTGAACACCGTCCAGCCCTGGCCGTCGGGGCGCCGGCGCGCGTCGATGGCCACCACCAGCGCCTGGCGGCCCCAGCGCGCAGAGGCTCGGCGCACCAGGCCCGGGTCCGCCACGGCGGCGGAGTTGATGGCCACCTTGTCGGCCCCCGCGCCGAGCAGGGCTGCGATGTCGTCCAGGTCACGGACGCCGCCGCCCGCGGTCAGGGGGGTGAACACGGCATCGGCGGTGCGCGCCACCACGTCCAGCATCGTGCCGCGCTTGTCGTGCGAGGCAGTGATGTCGAGGAAGACGATCTCGTCTGCCCCCTCGGCGTCGTAGCGGCCAGCGGCTTCGACGGGGTCGCCGGCGTCGCGCAGCCCGACGAATCGCACACCTTTGACCACCCGTCCGTCCTTCACGTCCAGACAGGGGATGAGCCGCTTGGCGAGCACCCCACGGCGCATACCCTCGAACGCGCAGGCTGGCCAAGATCGCCACCAGGCCCCCGAGGCCCGCCCGCCCGGACCGTGCCAGGGACGCGATCTCCGCGGAAGTTCTGCCGGCGTGTACTACAGTGGGCCCATGGCGCACTGCCCGCAGTGCGGGAAGGCATGCGACGAGAGCTTCGTCGCCTGCCCGCAGTGCGGTCACCGACTGCGCGACCCCGCCGCCGCACCGGCCGCCGGTGCGGCCGCGCCCGCCCGCACCATGGTCGGCGTCGTGTCGCCGTTCGCCGGCGGCGTCCCGGCCGGCGCGGTGCCCTCCGGCCCCAGCCGCAACGCGCCCCCCGCGGGCTCGGCGGCCCCGCTCCGGACCATGGTCGGCATGCCGGCGGCCGTGAATTACGGCGGGCGACCGCCCGGCGGAGCCGAGCAGGAGGCCGACCCTACGACTCGACCGAGCCCCGCCGGGGCGCGGGAGAACACGCACCCGCTCGCGCCGCCCGTCGGCGCGGGGCTCGGACCGGCGCGCACCATGGTCGGTGTTCCCCCGCCCGCCGGCGTCGTGGCCGCGGCCCGCGCCGCCGCCGCCGCGCAGCTGAACGACGGGCCCCCGGCCGACCCGCGCCTCGGTCCGAACACGGCCATCCTCGGCAGCCCGGCCATCCGCATCCGCCCCGAGCCGCCGGCCAGCACCATGATCGGCGTGGCCATGCCGGGCATCGCGCCGACGCACGACCCGTCCGAGGGTGATGACGAGGTCCACGCAGACGAGCGTCCCTCGCAGGAGCTCGGCGCCACCATCGCGCCGGGCGCGCGGCATGATGCCGCGCCGCGCTCGAGGTGCAGCACCGCCCGGCACCGCGCCTGAGCCCGCGCGCCGCGCGCCGGTGCAGGCAGGCGCCGCGCACGCCGCGCCGCGCGCTCCTCATCGTCGTCGTCGGGGTCGTCCTCGGCGTGGCCGCCATCTTCTTCGCCGTGTTTTGGCCGAGCGCTCCGCCGCTCAGCGCTCGCGCTCATGTCGACGCCGACGGCCGGGAGGTGGTCGAGGCGCTGCGCGAGCTGCGCCGACGGCACGCAGATCCCTGGGCGCCGCCTCCGCGGCCATGGTCGGCGGCGTGGCCGCGGTGCCCGTGCCGGCGCCGCTCTCCGTCGGCCGGAATCTCCTCAAGATCGCCGTCGATCGTCCCGGCAACGGACGTGACGAGACGGTCAGCGTGCAGGTCCCGGTCGCCTACCGCATCCGACCCGAGCTCTCCACGTTGCAGGGCGAGCGTCCGGCCATCCAGGTGGTCATCGAGGCTGTCGATGGCACCACCGTTGCAATCGATGGCAAGCCCGTGCCGCTCACCAACGGACGCGCCGTGGAGACCATCGACGTCACCGATGCTTGCACCGGTCTCGCCGACGATCAGGCCGTCCTCAGCCGTCAAATTCCTTACGAGGTGAGGCCCGAGGACGGCACACCGGAGAAGGGGACGGTGAACGTGTCGGTGCGCATCCTGCCGCTGCGCATCGACGCCCCCGGCCCGCATGCGGTCATCGACGGCAAGAACTTCGTGCTTGCCGGGCGCACGCTGAAGGGCGCGGAGGTCCTGGCCGCCGGCCGCCCCATTCCGGTCAAGCCGGACGGTTCCTTCGCGCAGACGATGAACGTGTCCTCGGTGGGCGCAACCCAGATCGAGGTGCGCGCTCGCTTGCCGTCGCAGGGGGCCGGCATGGCGCCGCGCCTGACGCGGATCGCCGTGCGCCGCGTGGACAGCCTCGAGGTGGCCGCGCGCGAGTTTGCCGCGCAGCAGCCGCCTCCGGCCGCCTGGGGCGCCGTCGTGTCCGACCTCAAGGCCAGCGTGGGCAAGCCCATGGTCCTGGCCGGCGAGGTCATCGAGGTCCGGCGCCAGAACAATCAGACCATCCTCCTGCTCGACGTGTCGCCGAAGTCCGGGTGCACCGTCGACAAGGCAGCCTCGCCGTCCGCGTGCCAGGCGCGCCTGGTGCAGGGCGCCGACAACCCGCTGTCGCGTGGCGACCTGATCACCGCCTACGGGCAGGTCTCGCGCGCGTTCCCGACAGGCGCCGGCAAGCCGGACATCCCGGAGGTGCAGGTCGACTTCACGCTCAAGGGGCTCCGGTGACGGCGCGCCCGCGCCAGGCGGGCGAGGAGGACTCGCTTCTCGATCCGGTCGGTCGCACCGAGCGCATCCTGCCCCGGCCGGTGATGCCCACCGCCGAGCCCAGCGACCCGGTCGCCGCGGCCTCCGGCCCGGAGGTGGCAGCCGCGCAGCGCTGCACCGCCTGCGGCAAATCGAACCACGCCGGCGTCACCAGCTGCGTGTTCTGCGGCGGAGCCCTCGGCGCCAGCCTGTCCCGCACCAACCTCTGGAACGACACCCTCGGCAAACAGGCGGAGCCGCAGGCTGCGCCCGAGAGCAGCACCGCGTCGCCCTCGGATCGTCCGCCGGCCAGCGGACGGAGTCGCAGCAGCGCCATCTCGGGCTTCGACGAGGTGAACGCGCCGCCCATCGCCGACCCGCTCATCGGGGTGGTCGTCGCTGATCGCTACCGCATCCTCGAAGGCCTGGGCCGCGGCGGCATGGGCATCGTCTACAAGGTCGAGCACACTCGCATCGGCAAGCTGCTGGCGATGAAGCTCCTCACCGGCGAGCTGTCGCGCAACCCGGATGTGGTGCGCCGCTTCAAGCACGAGGCGCTCACCGTCTCCAAGCTTTCCAGCCCGAACACCGTGCAGGTCTTCGACTTCGGCGTCTCCGACGGCCTGACCTACCTGGTCATGGAGCTGGTCGCTGGCGAGGACCTGGGCCGCACCCTGCGCTCCGGCGGCCCCATGCCCTTCGCGCGCATCGGCAAGGTCCTGGTGCAGGTGTGCAACTCGCTCGCCGAGGCGCACCAGAAGGGCATCGTCCACCGCGACATCAAGCCCGAGAACATCATGCTCATGCGCGCCAAGGACGGCACCGACATCGCCAAGGTGCTCGACTTCGGCCTGGCCAAGATCCGCGAAGGCTCCGACCTCAACGACGTCACCAGCCAGGGCGCCATCGTCGGCACCCCGTACTTCATGGCCCCCGAGCAGGTGCGCGGCGAGGCGGTCGACTCGCGCACCGACCTCTACGCGCTGGGCGCCCTCATGTATCGCGCCCTCACCGGCCACTACCCCTTCAACGGCCCCACGCCGATGTCGGTGTTCACCAAGCACCTCACCGAGGCGCCGATGCCGCTCTCCGAGCGTGCGCCCGAGCTGGCCATCCCGGCGCGCGTCAACGACCTGGTGCTGCGCGCGCTCTCCAAGAACCCCGCTGACCGCTTCCAGAAGGTCGAGGACCTGCAGGCCGTGCTCGTCGACGAGCTGCGCCAGGTGAGCACCTCGAGCCTCGACAGTCTCCTCGACTCCGGCGCGCTGCGCCGCCTGGCCAAGGTCGCCGAGGCCGAGGCGGTCGCGCAAGCGCAAAGCCAGGTGGCCGGCCTCACCGCTCCGGCGGTGGAGATCGCCACCCGCGACGAGGTGGAGGCCTACGAGCGCAAGCTGCGCCGCCAGCGCTGGGGCGCGCTGGTCTTCCTCGGCGTCGTCCTGGCCGGCGCCGCCGCTGGCGGTGCGCACCTGCTCGTCCACGAGACGGGCCCGAAGTTCGCCGGCGCCGAGGTCGAGCCCAACAACTCCGCCGCCGAGGCGACGCTGGTACCGCTCGGTCGCACCGCCACCGGCATGCTCGGCAAGCGCATCGATCTCACCCACAGCGATCGCGACTTCTTCGCGTTCGACGTGCACGGTGCGGACGGCGAAGCACCGCCCGCGATGGCGTTCATTCGTCTCGAGGTGGGGGCCATCCCCAACATGGCCACCTGTGCCATGCTCTTCCGGGCCGGCCACGGCAGCGCGCTCGGCCAGTACTGCGTGGGTCGCGCGGGGCGGGCCCTGTCCATCCCCAGCCTGCGTGTGGAGCCCGGGCGCTACCTGCTCCAGGTGACCCAGGACCTCGACCCCTACGGATCGCCCGCGCCGCCCTTCGTCCACGAGAACGTCTCCGACGCCTACACCTTCCTGGTCGATCCCAGCGAGCCCGACCCCACCCGCGAGACGGAGCCCAACGATCAGATCGCCTCCGCCGAGGTCATCGCCCCCGGGCGTGGCAAGAGCGGTGCGCTGGCGTGGGCGCGGGACGAGGACGTCTACTGCGTGAGCAGCGATACCGCCGGCGACTTCCGCTGGCGCGTCCGCGACGGTCCGCGACGGCGCGCGTGCTCGAGGTCACCTCGCTCCGCGCCGGCTACGAGGGCGTACCTGGTGCACAACGCCGGCACGGGCACGCCCAGCGACAGCGACACGCGCAGCCCGTGGACGAGTGAGCCCATGCGCCCCGGGGACGGTCTGCGCTGCCTGCGGGTGCGCCAGGCGTTCGACCCTGGACCGCGACCGCAGCAGCATCATCCCCAGCGGCGGGACGGAGACGTCGCGGTCGACGTGGCTGCCCTAGCGCCATGACGCGCACCCTGACCGCGCGCATGGCGGCGCTCGCTGCGCTGGTCACCGGCGTGGCGCTCGGCGTCGCCGCTGTGCCCTCGCGGCCCGCCCAGGCGGAGCTGCTCGATCCGGTGGTCATGCGGCGCCTGCGTCGGCGCCGCGCGCGCTGGCGCCCAGCGATCGCTTCGACGCCCGCCGGAGCGGGCGCACCCCCACGCGCTTGCCGACCGCGCCCAGAGATCTGGCAGCGCCAGCTCGGCGCCGGCATCGACTTCGCCCCGTGGTGCGCGCCGACGGCACCGCGGTGGTGGTGCTGCAGGCGCGAGGTAGGCCGTGGCGTTCGACGGCGGGGTCGGCGCGCGCCTGGGCGATGGCCAGCCGATGACGGTCGGTGCTGCTCGCCGATGGCGGCCGTCGTCCGGCGGCGCCGCGCAGGTGGTGGGCCTGGCCCCCGACGGCTCGCGCCTTCTCGGTCTCCCCCGGCATCCGCGCCGCCCGCGACGAGGCGGTGCTCCTCCCTCTCGAGGACGGAGGCTTCCTCCTCGGGAGCGGGCGCACGGTGCTCGAGCTCGGCGCGGACGGCTCGCTGCGGGCGCGCGCCACGCTCGAGGAGCGCGTGGCCGGCGCGTTGCTGGTCGGGCCGGACGGCCCGTTGTGCACCGGCGAGCAGGGCGGGGTCTTCCTGCTGGCGCGGCCGCTGGCGCCGCGGCGCATCGGGGACCTCGGCGGCGCGCCGCGCGGCGGTGCCGTGCTCGGCGACGCGCGGACGCTGTTCGCCGTCGTCGACGCGCGACGGCTGGTCTCCCTCGACCTCCCCACCGGCAACACGCAGACACGCGTCGGAGCGGGGAGCGCCGGAGCCTTCCTCGACGCGCCGCCGGCCGCGCTCGGTGAGGGACGCGCCATGACCGCGACCTTCAGCGGCATGCTCTTCTCGCTGGACTCGGGCGGCACGGAGATGGTGCATGCCATCCTCGAGAAGCCGTCGGGCGCGCTGCCGGCGGACGCCGGCGCCACCGCGCTCTCGGCGTTCAACGGCGCCGCCATCGAGCTGCGCCCCAGCCCGGCGGTGATCATCGACCGTCAGGGCAACGTGGGCTTCGCGCGGAGCAGCGGGCGGGTCGGCGTCGTCTCGCGGAGCGGTGCCGTCGGCGTGGCCTCGGAGCACCTCTGCGGCGTCCCCATCGCCGTCGCCCCGGCCGGGGACGGCCGTATGCTCGTCGCCTGCCGCGACGGCGGCGGCCTCTTCATGCTCGGTGAGTGAGGCTCGGCGCAGGCTGCGCAGGGGACCTTGCTCCTGAGCGAGCGGCTCAGGAGGTGGGGATGAGCGCCACCAGCGCGGTCGCCACTGCAGCCGTGCACAGGCCGCTGAGGATGACGCGCTTGCCCATGCGCCACGTCTCGGCGCGCAGCTCGGGGTTGGCGATCTTCTCCACACCGTCGTCCGTCTGGCGCAGGCCCTGGAAGGCCATGCCGCCGCAGGAGCGGTAGAGGCCCATGAACAGCGCGTTGGAGGCGATGAAGAAGGGGAAGAAGAGGAGCAGCCGCCAGCCGGGTGCCACGTCGTACTTGAGGAGCACGACCGCTGCGATCATCGTCAGCGTGAACGCCACCACGCCTCTGCGGAGCCGCTCGTTCTGCCCGCACGTAGTGAGGTTGCAGGCGCGACGGCCAGATGCAGATGCGGATGTCGTGGCAGCCATCGGATGGACAGCAGTTTAGCCAGTGACGATGCCCTGCGCCAGCCATGGGTTATAGTGGCCGGCAACCCTGCCCGCGGACCTGGTGACGCCGATCCGCTGTGGCCGCCCGGCGCCTCCCCACTCTCCTGGCGCTGGCCTCCGGTCGGGCGATGGACGCCTTGCGATGAAGAATTTCTGGACCCGTCTCGTGGACTTGCGCGAGGGCGAGGGTCGGCCTGTCTTCCAGGCGTTCATCGTCCTGTTCGGCCTCATCGCGGCCCACACCATGCTCGAGACGGCCAGGGACGCGATGTTCCTGACGAAACTGCCGCCCAGCATGCTGGCGTGGGTGTACGTCCTGCTGGCCGGGCTGTCCCTGATCGTCGCCGCTTACAACGAGCGCTTCGTGCGCAGGTTCGGGCGCCGGAACGCGCTGATCTTCACCCTGGTCGGCTCGGGGTACGGCACGGCGATGCTCCACTTCCTGCCGCAGACGGCGGCGGTGGTCTTCGCCATCTACGTGTGGAGCGGCCTGCTGGGCACGGTGCTCATCGTCCAGTTCTGGCTCTTCGCCGGGCAGCTGTTCACCGTCGCCCAGGGCAAGCGCCTCTTCGGTCCCATCGCCGCCGGCGGCGTCCTCGGGGCTGTCTTCGGGGCCAGCAGCGCCGCCGGCCTGCTCATGGTCTGGCGGGTGAAGAGCCTGCTCCTGGTCTCGGCCGGGATCATGATCATCACCTGCCTGCTGCTGACCACGGTGGCCACGGACGAGACGCGACCGCCGGCCACGCTCACCTCGGCCGGCACGCCGGGCGCCACCAAGGGCCGCTACTCGCTGCTGCGCGACAACCCGTACGTGCTCCGCATGGCCGCCGTGGTCGGCCTCTCCACCGCGGCGGTGCTGACCACCGACTACCTGTTCAAGACCGTGGCCGCCGCCGCGTACCCGCCGCGAGAGCTCGCCCAGTTCTTCGCGGTGTACTACGCCATCCTCAACAGCGCCGCGCTGGTGGTGCAGGTCCTCCTCTCCGGGCCGCTGGTGCGGCGCCTGGGGGTGGTGGCCGCCGCCGGTGTGCTCCCGCTGCTGCTGCTCGGCGGTGGGGCCGCCGGCGTGGCGCTGGGCGGGGTTGCCTGGCTGGTGCTGCTGACCAAGGGCGCCGACGGTGCCCTGCGCCACTCGCTCCATCGCGTCACCTCCGAGCTGCTCGGGATGCCGCTGCCCACCGAGGTGCGCGAACGCTCCAAGACCTTCATGGAGACGGTCCTCTCGCGTGGCGTGCAGGCGCTCACCGCCAGCACGCTGTTCGGCATCAGCGCCGTGGCCCTCGATGCCGCGCCGCGCGTGCTCGCCGGCGTGGTCGCCGTGCTGGCCCTGGGCTGGTTCGCGCTGACCATGAGCATGCGCCGCCCCTACCTCGATCTGTTTCGACAGGCGCTGTCGCGCGGCTCCAACGACGTGCCCACCCAGGAGCTCGATCTGAACTCGGTGGAGGCGGTGATGGAAGCGCTCTCCAGCCGTGAACCGCCCCGCGTGGTCGGCGCGCTGGACCTCCTCGTCGAGCGGGGCCGCACGCGCCTGGTCCCCGGCCTCATCCTCTACCACGAGTCGGAGGAGGTGCTGCTGCGCGCCCTGGAGGTGGTGCCGGCCGCTGATCGCAGCGACTGGGTACCGCTCACCGAGCGCCTGCTGGCGCATCCCTCGGACCTGGTGCGCGTCGCCGCCGTGCGCGCGCTGGCGCGCCATCACCCCGAGGCAGTGATGCGCGCCCAGTCCGACCCCAGCGCGGCGGTCCGCGCGCACGCCACCTTCTGCCGTCTCCAGGCAGACGACGGCATCGAGCCGCTGCAGGACCTGGGGCTGGTCGGGCTGCTTTCGCTGGGAGGCGAGGAGGGGCGCGCGGCGCGCTTGGCGCTGCTCGACGCCATCCGCGACTCCGGCGACGCGCGCTGGACGGAGACGCTGGTCTCCATGTCGGAGAGCGCCGACCCGACCATCGTCCCGCACGCCGCCATGGCCATGCAGCGCGTCCAGAACCCGCGCTTCATCCCCTTCCTGGTCAAGCAGCTCTCGGTGCGCGAGGGCCGCGGCACCGTGCGCGAGGCCATCGTCCAGCACGGCGACGCGGCCTTCGACGAGCTGGAGCGAGTCATGCGCGACCCGCGCAGCGATCCGCGCGTGCGTCTGCACATCCCTCGCACCATCTCGCGCTTCGGCAACCAGCGCGCCGCCGACCTCCTCGGCGAGCTGCTGGCCAGGGAGCCGAGCGGCGTGGTGCGCTACAAGGTGCTGCGCGGTCTGGGGCGGCTGGTGGCGGAGAACCGGGTGACCATCGACGCCAAGCAGATCGGCCAGCAGACCCGCAAGAACCTGGTCGAGTACCTGCGCCTCCTCTCCCTCGAGCTGCCGATCACCGCCGAGCTGCGCCGCGGGGGGCGCGGCGCGGGCAGCGGCAGCCTGGTGGTCGGCCTGCTCGACGACAAGATGCGCCAATCGCTGGATCGCGCCTTCCGCCTGCTTCAGATCCTCCACAAGAACGAGGACATTCGCAGTGTGCACCTGGCCCTGGCCAGCAAGGACAAGCGCGTGCGCGCCAACGCCGTGGAGTTCCTCGACGCGCTGGCGCAGAGCCCCGGCACGCCGGAGGGCTCGCGCGAGATCATGCGCCTCATCGCCGACGAGATGACCTCGGCGGAGCGGGTGGCGCGCGCCACGCCCTACATCCCGCGGCCGCCCAGCACCTATCAGTCGGCGCTGCGGCGACTGCTGCGCGAGAAGGATGCCTCGCTCGCCGCGCTGGCCGCGTACCACGCTCTGGAGCTCGAGCAGGACGCGCTGCGCGAGGAGGTGGACGCGGCGGTGCGCGAGCGTCCGGCGCTGGCCCTCCCCGGGATGCCGCCGCTCTCGCGGCGCGGCGCGGAGGTCCCCGTTGCCCGCTGAAGAACGGAGCGGCCTGTCCATCGAGCGCCAGCTGTTCTTGCGCAGCTGGATGATGGATCGGCCGCTGGCCAAGTCGCTGAGCTACCTCACCAGCTTCATGCGCGAGGCGTACTTCCCCGCAGGGTCGGTGCTCTTTCGCGAGGGCGCGTCGGCGCAGAACCTCTACTTCATCATGCGCGGCGAGCTGCACCTGGTCACGCCCGGGGAGGACCCGTTCCGCTTCTCGGAAAGATCGGTCATCGGCATCATCGACCTCCTCCAGGACCGTCCGCACACCCGCACCGCCGTGGCGGTGACCGACGTCTCGGCGCTGGTCATGCGCGGCGAGGATTGGCTGGACGTGCTCGAGGACAACTTCGACTTCGCGCGCAGCGCCATCGTCACCAACGCCGCTTCCCTCCTGGAGGAGTCGCGCGACCTCCCCGATCTGGGGCTGGCGCCGGTGGCCCTGCGCAGCACCATGCGTCCCAGCGCGCCGCCCGCCGACGGCGGCAGCGCGGCCGTACGCGGGGCCGCGCCGATGACCGTGCCGCCGCTGCCCCCGGGAGGGATCGGCGCCAACCAGCCGCTGGACCTGGTGGGCAAGCTGCTCGTCCTGCGCAGCGCGCCGGCGCTGTCGATGGCCCGCATCCAGGCCCTGACACTGATGGCCGAGATCGCCGAGGACGTCACCTACGAGCCGGGCGAGACCATCTTCTCCGAGGGCGAGACGCCGGGGGCCACTTACTTCGTGGCGCGGGGGCGCGTCGAGCTGGTGAGCGCGCGGCTGGAGGTCCCGGTGGTCTACACCGCCGGCTCCGTGGTCGGCGGCTACGCCGCGCTCGCCGAGGGGCCCCGCTCCGTCTCGGCCCGCGCGCTGGATCGCTCCACCCTGCTGGTGTTGCGCAACGAGGAGCTCTACGACCTGCTCGAGGATCACTTCGAGCTGGCGCGGTCGCTCATCGCCTACATGGCCGGCGAGCGCAGCCGCGTCCTGCTGATCCGCGCGACGCAGCTGGCCAGCTCCGGGACGCACCTCGCCGTTCCCGGGATCGACCTGGCCGCCGCCTCCTGAGACGTGCGCTTCGCGACATCGGAAGGGCGAGGCGGCCGGGGGCGTGCCAGCCGCGGGTGGGTGGCCCGGCCGCGCGGCGGAGGTGCTAGGCTCCGCGGCCATCGCAGGCAGCAACATGGCTTCTCTGGATCGAAAGCTTCTTCGTCGCGCCGCGCGCGCGGCCTACCCCGAGCGCCCGCACGGCGACAGCTCCGCAACGTGGCGCCGGACGGGGCTGCTCCTCCTTCCATGGCTGGCGTTGGCCGCCAGCTGCTCCGTCTACGACGAGAGCCTGCTCGAGGGCGATGGCGCCGGCGGCGCGGGCGGTTCGGGCGCCGGGTCCACCTCCGGCGGCGGGGGCGGCGAGCTGCCGTGCGGTCGGGCCAGCGACTGCCCCGGCGAGGACACGGAGTGCCGGCTGCGTACCTGCGAGAGCGGTATCTGCGGCGTCATCCTCGCCCCACAGGGTGCGCCGCTCGGCGCCCAGACACCCGCCGACTGCCAGCTGCGCGTCTGCGACGGCACCGGCGCGGAGACGGCCATGCCCGTGGACGACGACCCGGCCGACGACGGTCGCGACTGCACCACCGACAGCTGCCTCGACGGGCTGGCCATGCACACGCCCGTCCGGCCCGGCGCGCCCTGCAACCAGGACGGCGGCCAGGTGTGCGCAGACGGCGGCCTCTGCGTGGAGTGCCTCGGTGACGGCGACTGTGGCCCGGACACGTGCGTCGAGAACCAATGCATCCCGGCCAGCTGCATGGATGGGAGCAAGAACGGGCTGGAGACGGACACGGATTGCGGCGGCACCACCTGCCTGCCGTGCATCATCGGTGATGCCTGCCTCATCGACACCGACTGCGAGACGATGGCATGCGACGGCGGCACCTGCGTGGCCACCTGCAGCGACGGCGCGCAGAACCAGGGCGAGACCGACCTCGACTGCGGCGGTCCCTGCCCCGGCTGTCAGGTGGGTCAGGGCTGCGCGGCGCCCGACGACTGTCTCTCCGGCACCTGCCAGGGCAACAAGTGCCAGTGCGTGCTCGGCTACATGGTCATCAGCGAGGTGCGCAGCCGCGGCGCGGCCGGCGCGAACGACGAGTTCGTCGAGCTCTACAACCCGACCGCGGCGGCCATCGCCCTCGACGCCACCTGGAAGCTCGAGTCGCGCAGCACCGAGGCGGGCGGGTACACCGACCGCTGGGTGGGGACGGGCGTCAGCGTGCCTGCCAAGTCGCACCTGCTCATCGGCGGCAGCACGTACACGCAAGCGCCTGCCAAGGACACCTCGCTCAGCTCCGGCATCACCGACGCCGGCAGCCTCAAGCTCACCCACGGGGGCGTCATCGTCGATGCCGTGTGCTTCTCGTACAGCCCCGGGACCTCCACGTCGCTGCAGGCCGTGGGGTACGACTGCGAGGGCGTGTCGGCGTCCAACCTTCCGCACAACAACGGCAACTCGGCAGGGAGCAGCAGCGACGCCAGCATCGAGCGCAAGCCCGGCGGCGCGCTCGGCAGCTGCGCCGACACCCAGGTCAGCTCGGTCGATTGGCAGTCGCTGGCGCCGGCCCAGCCCCAGAGCCTGGCCAGCCCGCCGGTCCCCTAGTCTCCGCAGCTTCTTCCGCCGACGTCGCCGTCCACCCGGGCGGCGGTAGTCGGAAGCGGTCGGTCGCTGGCGGCCAGGCTGGCAGCGAGCCCCGCGCATGAGTATCCTATGTCGGTCCGTTCAGGTGCCGCCGCTGCGGTGCCCGGCGGCCCCTGCGGAGGACGAGTCGATCATGAGCATTTCCCTCACCGAACGAGCTGCCGAGAAGGTCCACGAGATCGCCCAGGCCGAGGAGCTGCTCGGGCAGGGTCTGCGCCTTCGGGTCATCGGTGGTGGCTGCGCCGGCTTCTCCTACGACCTCTACTTCGAGGACAAGCCGACCGACATGGACGAGGAGTTCGAGGACAAGGGCGTCAAGCTCTACATCGACCCGCTCAGCTACCAGTACCTGGATGGGACCGAGATCGATTACGTCGAGGGACTCCACGGGGCGGGCTTCAAGTTCGGCAACCCGAACGTGAAGGCTACCTGCGGCTGCGGCTCTTCGTTCTCTGCCTGACAGCGCGCCGGGGGGCTTCCGGAGCCGCGGGATTGCTCCATAAATGCCCACGCGGCGCGCGGGCGAGCGCCACCCGAGGGCACGCTTCCGGCGTGGCTGTGTGGGGCCTGGTGCCGTCCGAGGCGGCCCAGACCGGGGCCGGACGCCTAACTCCACCCGTGATCACGCCGGGGCGGTAGGCGGCGGGCGATTGTAGGTCCCTCTGGGTGCAGCCGTTGCCCGCCCGATAGCGGCATGGTGCCTGCAACGGTGGGTCAATGGGCCCCAGCGAGCCCTGCGGCCCACCCGGCCAGGCCTCGCCGCGAGGCCGCCCACCATCGCGACAGAGGAGCGAGCGGAGAGCCGTGGAAAGCACCGAGACCATCCGAGGCCCACGCCCCATCGACCCGGGCACCGCCATCTCACGCTACATCGCGCAGGTGCGGGCGGTGCCCGAGCTGTCGCGAGAGGACGAGGGTGAGCTCGCCCGCGCCTGGCGCGATCGGGCCGATCAGGCTGCGGCCGCCAAGCTGGCCCTCGCCAACCTGCGGCACGTTGTCTCCATCGCCGTCGGCTACCGCCGCTACGGCATCCCGCTCTCCGAGCTGGTCGCCGAGGGCAACTTCGGCGTGGTGCACGCCATCCGCAAGTTCGATCCGGACCGCGGGGTGCGCTTCGTGACCTACGCGGCGTACTGGGTGCGCGCCTACATCCTGAACCACGTGATCCAGTCCTGGAGCCTGGTCGGGGTCGGCTCGGGCCCGCTGCGCTCGAAGATGTTCTTCCGGCTGCGTCGTGAGCGCGCGCGCATCGCCGGCATGATGGGTGAGGGCGAGGAAGGAGATCGTCTGCTGGCAGAGCGCTTCTCTGCGCCGGCAGAGAAGGTCATCGCCATGGCCCGCCGCCTCGAGGCGCGCGACGTCTCGCTGGACGCCAAGGTCTTCGAGGACGGCGCGCGATCGCTGGTCGACACCCTGGTCGCCGACGAGCTCGATCAGGAGGAGCGCTTCGCGCGCGCGGAGGAGGGCGCCATGCTGCGCGAGTGCCTCCACGTGGCGGTGGGCGAGCTCGATCCGCGCGAGCGCTACATCGTGGAATCGCGCATGCTCGCCGACCCCGAGGACGAGCTGTCGCTGGCCGAGATCGGTCGCCGTCTCGGTGTCTCCCGCGAGCGCGCGCGACAGCTCGAGGCGCGCGCCAAGCGCAAGCTGCGCGACCGTCTGCAGCCGCTGGCGGCCTGACGCGTCAGGCGCACCGGTCGACGCGCGTGTGCGTGTTAGATTCGCGCACGTCGCAGCGGGGCAGGTGATCGCCGGCGGGGAACCGCGGGAGGAAAGTCCGAGCTCCACAGGGCAGGGTGCCGGGTAACGCCCGGTGAGGGTGACCTCGAGGAAAGTGCCACAGAGAACAGACCGCCCGTGCGTCGTTCGAAAGGGCGACCAGCGGGTAAGGGTGAAACGGCGGGGTAAGAGCCCACCGCGCTCTCGGTAACGCGAGCGGCAAGGCAAACCCCACCCGGAGCAAGGCCGAACAGGATGCGTGCGATGGGAAACCATGGCGAAGGGCGGCCCGCCCGAGCATCCGGGTTGGCTGCTGAAGGCGCGTGGCAACACGCGCCGTAGAGGAATGATCGCCAGCGCGCAGAGGGCGACCGACGCGCGCGACAGAACTCGGCTTACGACCCCTGCGACCACGAAGCCCTGCCGGAAGGTGGGGCTTCGTGCTTTTTGTGGCCGCCCCCGGCCGGCGTGTCGCGCAGGACGCGCGTCGCCCCAAGGGCCACCGCCTGCGGGATCGGCGGCTGCAGCAGCGGCCGGCGCGTTGGCGTGCTCCCGGTCACTGCGAGGTGGCCGGGCCGCTCGGATCGTCGGGCATGGCGCGGAGCAAGCGATCGGCCCACACGCGATGGACGATGGGCCAGACGCACAGCGCCATCGACCAGAAGACCGGCATGACGATGGCGCTGAGCGACGCGAACACCTCGAAGGTGCCCATGCTGCCAGGCGCCGCGCCTGCGCCCATGTTGGCGAAGAGGCGACGCTGGTAGCCAGCCATCATCGGCGCGCTGATGAAGAGCTGCAGGCAGAGCGAGGCGGCCACCACCCCGAGCGCGAACCACGTCCAGGTGCGCGCGCTGCGCAACGACTCGACGCGCCCGCGCCGGATGCCCAGGGCGATGACCAGCAACACCACGCTGCACACCGCGAAGGGGATTCCGCGGGCCATGTCGACGAGCGCCATGGTCTGCATGAACCGGCGCATGTCCTGCACCGTGGTGTCGAGCGGTGAGCTGCCGGTGGGGCCCATGCCACCGAAGAGGCTCCCCACGGTGATGGTGATGAGCCCGGTGACCATCGAGTACACGAACGACAGGAGCTGCGCGGCGGCCAGAACGATGGCCACCGTGCTCAGCGTTTCCCAGGCCTTGGGTGCACGACCCATGGGGGCGCCCAGCGTCCCGGGCACGGCCGCCGCCGATGGCAGGAAGTTCGGCTGCATGCCGGGCGGCGCTCCCGCCGAGGGAACGAAGTACGGCGGGGGACGCTGGGCCACCGGTGCATTGTACGCACGCCGGCGCTGCCCCGCCCCGGCGCGCGCACCGGGGCGGGCTACAGGGTCACTTGCAGCTGGGGAGGTCGGTGATGGCGGTCATCGCCAGGATGCAGTCGAGCTCCCGCTTCTCGGTGACCTGGCCGACCTGGTCGCGCGTGCACTTGGCGGCGAAGTCGTTGCCGATGCGGTCGGCCTGAGCCTGGTCGCCGCCGGCGGCGATGGTCAGCTGGCCGACCTTGCGGCCGATCTGCGCGCAGTGGGCGGCGGTCATCTTGAAGGTCGTGGCGCCCGGCTTGGCGCTGCCCGCGGGGACCGGCGAAGGGCTCGCGGGCTGCCGGCTCGCGGAGGAGCCCGGCCGGAGGCGTGGAGCCCGTCGAGCCCATCTGCGGAAAGGGGGACGGCTGGGAAGGCGAGGGGACATCGACGGCGCCGCTCGGAGGATCGGCGGTGCTGGGCGCGTCGCCGACGGGCTCCGGTCCCGGCGTGGCCGCGCCGCCCATGGAGAGGCTGTCGGGGGTGATGCTCGAGGGGTCGACGCCGCCCCCCGGTGGCCCGGCGCGCCTGCGCGCGTCGCCGCCGGCGGCGCAGGCGGCGATGGAGGTCGCAGCGAGCGCGAGCAGGATGACCCCGGGGAGTGTGCGGTCGTGGCGCGGGCGGCCGATTGCAGCTGCCATGGCGGAAAACTCTAGCACGCGAGGTGCCGTGGATCGTCGCCTCGGCGCTCGGTGCGCGGGTGGCGGGCAGCGTGACCGAACCTGGGTCACGGAGGAGCGCCGGTCGGGAAGGGCCGTGGACGGGGGCGGGTACCACGGCACCGTCGTTGGTGACGTGCCCGTCCGGCCTTCGCGTTCTGGATCTCCGTGGCAGCGCCGCGCGTACCGGCGCCATGCAGACAGCGTGCTAGGGCGCCTGGCACATCGTCGGTGGCGCTTCGGACTCCTCGCAGCCGTCGACGCCGCCCTTGTACTTGGCGGCGGGCGGCGCGCAGGCGGCGAACCACTCGTCGAGGACCTGCTTCTCCGACGCAGTGAGGTCGGCGGCGGTCGCGAGCGGCATCGACGGGAGCCCGTCGTCCTGGATCACCTGGCTCATGCGCTGCCAGCGCAGCAGGCCCTTCGTGCCGAACGGCTCGCGGGTGAGCTCGTAGGTCAGCAGGGGGAAGGGGGCGAAGTTTTTCGGTGGGTCCTGGTGGCAGCAATGGCACTTGTCGTGGAGCACTTGCCAGACCTCGCACGGCAGATCGCCGGTCCCCCCGAACTCGTCGCCCTGGCAGACGACGCCGCCGCCCGTGCCGCCCGCGCCACCCGCGCCGCCGCTCGTCGAAGACGAAACGCTGCCGCCGGTGCCGGCCGCGGAGGTCACCTCACCGCAGGGACCGGTCAGGCATCCCTCCTCGACATCCGCGGTGCACCCGCTGTACCCCGCTGCGAGCGCTGCCACCGGCAACGCGACGAACGCCCATCGACGCAAGGTCATGCCTGCTACAAAACGCGAAAGGGACGCGGCTAGCAAGCGCCGCGTCCCTCCGCCCCGAGCGGGTGCTGTCAGGGCGCCTGGAGCGCGCAGGGGCCGCCGGTCGGCCCGACATGGGTGCAGTGCGGGTCCGGCATCAGGACCGCCGCCGTCAGATGGTACAGGGCGCACTCCTTCGTGTTCGGGTCGTCGCTGCCGGCGCTGTGGAACGGCTCCGTGTCATTGTCCCAGCCAGCGCATGCCTCCGCGCAGTCGGCCGGGGTTGCGTAGGCGTCGGAGCACTCGGACTCTGCCAGCGCGCAGAAGTTGTCGCACAGATCGCCGCACGCACCGCCGCCTGCAGGGCCAGCGTGCACGCAGTGCACCTCGGGCGCGGCCATCGCTGCACCAGCGTGGTACTGATGACACCCGGTCGTGTTGTCGCTGGTGTCTCCGACCATCGTGCCCGCGTCCCAGGTGCCGCATGCCGCGACGCAGGTCGCCTCGTCCGCCCATTGGGCGAGGTCGCCCGTGCAGTTCGTCATGACGGCCGTGCAGTAGGCTGCGCAGTCCGGCGTCGCGCCGGCGCCTCCGGTGCCGCCCGAACCGCCCTCGCTCCCGCCCGTGGCGCCCGTGCCGCCGGTGGCGCCCGCGCCGCCCGCGTTGCCGGTGGCACCGGAGCCGCCGGTGTTGCCGGTGTTGCCCGTGCCGCCGCTAACGCCGGTGGCGCTGTCTTCGTCGTCGTCCCCACACCCGCCGACCGCCAGAGCGCCGACAAGCAAACCACACGCAACAAGCAATGCTCGATCGATCATCCGGCGACTGTCCTCCCGCGAGTTGCCCGGTGTCAAGTTGCCGCCACGACGCAAGCGCAGCGTGCTCCGCAGTTCGCGGCGAGCTCAACGACGCCCGCATGCGCCGCCGCAGTCGTCTCGACCTCCGCCGAATCGACGCAATTGCCGCGTCTCGCCGCGTTTGTCGGTGCAAGCCATCGTGCCCGCCTCCGGCGCCACGCCATCCACGTGCTTCGAAGCGACCCCTCGCGTGGTGCCAGGTTGGACATGGACGTTGCCCACGAAGCAACGCTCAGTGCGCCTGCATGAGCGCCACCCTCGGCGACGCGACGGTCGTCACCATCTCCTCGTCCCGGCAACGGCCGACAGGCACCGCGCTCCGAGACGCACTCGACCGTCCTATGCGCAGCGCCATCGCTCATCGCCCTGCGTCTCGTCTGCGTCTGGCCTGCGCCTGCGCCCGAAACCGACCGCCTCGCTACTTGCGGAGCTTCGCCGCCATCTGCACGCCGAGCTCCGCCGACCGCGTGGCCGCCGCCTCCACCGCGTCGATCAACGTCCGCCGCAGCCCACCCGACTCCAGCGTGTGCAGCCCGGCGATGGCCGTCCCGCCCGGGCTGGTCACCATGTCCTTCAACCGCCCCGGGTGCTCCCCCGTCTCCAGCTGCAGCTTGGCTGCGCCGTAGACCGTCTGCGCCGCCAGCAGCAGCGCCGTGTCTCTGCCCAATCCGACCTTCACACCCCCATCCGCCAGCGCGTCGATGATCACCATCACGTACGCTGGCCCGCTGCCCGACAGCCCGGTCACCGCGTCGAGCAAGCTCTCGTCCAGCACCACGCAGCGCCCCACCGCCTCGAAGAGGCCCGTGGCCACCTCCCGGTCGGCGTCGGTGGCGTGCGTGCCGAGCGAGATGGCCGTGGCCCCGGCGAGGGCGATGGCCGCCGTGTTCGGCATCGAGCGCACCACGTGGGCGCCGACTGGCAGCCGGGCCTCGAGGGCCTCGATGGGCACGCCGGCGGCCACCGAGACCAGCAACGCCGCGCGCGCATGGCCGCCCTCGCCGGTGAAGCCGGCCGACACGCTGGCCAGCACGCGGTCGACGATCTGCGGCTTCACCGCCAGGACGACCACATCCGACGTGCGCGCCAGCTCCTCGTTGTCCGTCGTGGTGCGGATGCCGTACTTGCCGTGCAGCTCGGCGAGGCGCTCGGCCTTCACGTCGCTGGCCACGATCTGGTCGGGGCCGACCGCGTGCGAGTGGAGCAGGCCGCGCACCAGGGCGCCGGCCATGTTGCCACCGCCGAGAAACCCGATTTTCAGACCGCCGAGCGCCATGGCCGCGGACCCTACCAGACGCCTGCCGCGGCCGCCCGCGCGGGCTCAGCTGCGGTCGAGGCGGTGCTCCACCAGCCGCCCTGCCGGCACCGCCTCGCGCGCCAGCTCGACCAGGCGCAGGTGATGCGTGAAGAACAGCACCTGCGTCTTCTGCGCCAGCTCGCCGAGCGCGGCCAGGCTGGCGCGCGCGCGGTCGTCGTCGAAGTGCACCAGGATGTCGTCGACCACGAGCGGCATGGCGTCGCCGGCGAGCAGCGCGTGGCGCTCCAGGCTGGCGATGCGCAGCGCCAGGTAGAGCTGGTCGCGGGTGCCGTCGCTGAGCGCGTCCACGCCCACGTCGGCGCCGTCGGACCCGGCGCGCACGCAGCGCAGCACGGCGCGGTCGTCCGCGCCGTACCCGGCGCGCAAAGCCTCGAACGACCCCAGCGTCAGCTGGGCGAAGAGCTCGCTGGCGCGGGCCAGCACCGGGCCCTGGTTCTTCTGCCGGTAGCTCTCCATCACCCGGGTCAGCACCGCCCCGGCCAGGCGCAGTCGTGTCCAGCGCTCGGCGAGCTCGCGCACGCGCGCCAGGCACTGCTCGGCGTGCGCGGCCGCGTCGGCGGTGCGCGAGCGCGTCTCCAGCTCCTTCAGGCCGGCCTCGTTGCCGCCGAGGCTGCGCTGCGCCTGCTCGCGGGCGCGGTCGCACTCCTCGATGCGTGCCTCCAGGTCCTCCAGCTCCGCGGCCACGGCGTCGGCGTCGAGCCCCGCCGTCTCCGTGAGCAGGGCCTCCAGGGTGAAGCCCGGCGCCACCGCGCGCAGCTCGTCGTCGTTCTTCGCCAGGGCCTGCTCCACCGCCGCGGCGTCGGCGGCGCGCTGCTCGAGCCGCACCAGCTCGCGCTCGTCGGCCGTCCCCGCCGCCTCGAGCAGCGCCGCGCTGCGCGCCCGCGCCCGATCGACGCGCTCCCGCGCGTCGCGCCACAGGGCGCGCTTGTCCTCGATCTGGCGATCGAGCTGCTCCGCCTTCACCGCGTCCGTCTTGGCGCGGTGCCACCGCGACGACAGCTCCCGCGCGGCCGCGCCGGCGCCCTCCGGCGACTCGGCCAGCGCCCGCAGGTCCGGTGCGTGGACATCGACCAGACGCCCTATGATCCCGGCGTAGGTCGCCGAGGTGGCCTCCTTCTCCGCGGTGCGCCGCTCCAGACCGCGCGCCTCGTCGACGAGCGGGAAGAGCTCGGTGAGCTCTTGCAGGGTGGCGGTGGCCTCCTCCGGCGCGGCGTCGCGTGGGAGCCCCAGCGCGCCGGCTGCCTCTGCCCAGTCCTTTCGCCAGCCGGACAGCGTTACGTCGGCCTCGGAGAGCTCGCGCTCCAGCTCCGCCATCTCCTCGCCCAGCTTGCCGAGATCGCGCTCCGCCTCGACGCGCGCGCGGCTCACGCCTTCGACCTCCGCCAGCAAGCGGCGCCCGGCGTCGAGCAACGCGCCCAGGTCTTCGCCGACCGGGCTGCTGCCCGGCGCCAGCGCCTCGAGCGCCGACGCCAGCACCTGGCGGCGCTCGGTCAGCGCGCTGCCAGGCGCCGCGATTCGGCGTCGGCGGCCGCCAGCTGCACGGCGGTGTCGCCGAGGCGGGCATGCCGCGCCAGCCAGGCCATCGCTTCGCCCACCGGCGGCGGCGCCACCCCGGTGCCGCTCCACCGCTCCGCCCAGGCAGCCTCCGCCTCGGCGCACCGCCGCGTCAGCTCCTCGCGCTGGCCCTCCAGCGCCGCCGCGTCGCGCGCCGCCTCGTCTCGATCGGCCAGCAGTCGCGCCAGCGTCGAGACGCGCGACGCCTCGCGGCGCAGCCGGTCGGCGAGGTCGTCGGCGGCCCGGACCGCCCCCTCGTACTCGGCGAGGTTCGGCAGCGGCGCCTCCAGCGCCGCCGGGGCGGCGTCGTCCACGGGCAGCGTCGTCTGCTCCGGCGGCGCCGCGCCCCGGCGCTTGCCGCGCCCCTTGCCGCCGCCGAGCGCCGCCTTGATCCCGGCCCAGGCGCGCTCGCGCCGCGTCCGCGCGGCATCGAGGTCCGTCTCGGTGGGCACCGCCTGGCCGCGCTGCAGGGCGTCGATCTCGACGGCCAGCGACTTGCGCCGCTCGGCCCCGAGCCGCGCCGCCTCGACGTGGCGTTGCTCGGCGGCGTGCAGCTCGGCCAGCTGCTGCTCGGCGCGCCGGATGGACTCGCGGGTCGGGGCGGCGGCGGCGGCGGCGGCATCGACCGCGGCCGAGGGCGAGAAGCCGAGCGCCTGCACCTCGGCGCGCGCCGCCGTTCCAGGCGCGCCGCGGTCGCTGCCGCCGCCTTGCCCTGCGCGTCGAGATCGCCCTGGCGCTCGGCGCCGGAGACGGCCAGCGCCAGGGCAGAGCCGTCGCGCGGCGCCGGCCAGCTGGCCGCGCGCCGGCGCACTTCCAGGCGCGCGCCCCGCGTCCAGGTCCGCGGCCACGCGCGCGTGGCGCGCCGTGGCCACGGCGTGCGACTCGGCGAGCCGCCGCACCCGCGCTTGCAGGGCGCTGTCCACGCGCGCTCCAGCTCGGCGAGGAGCGCATGTCGATGTCCACCACCGCCACGGCGGCGCCGGCGCCTGCTTGGCCGTCCGCCCCCGCGCCCTCGGCGCCTCGCTGGCCGCTGCCGTCCGGCGTCTCGCTGCGGCCGAGGACGCCGCTGCGGCCAAGGAGGCCCCGCGCGCGAGCCCGGCCAGCGCGCGCGCCGACGCGTTGAGGACGGTGCGCGGCTGCCTCGGTGTGCGCCAGCTCGCCGCGCGCGCGGGGCAGCTCACTGACCACCTGGTCGTGCAGCGCGCGCAGCCGGTCGCGCTCGCCGAGGCGCGCGTCGAGCTCGGCGCGCGGCGGCATGGCCTCCGGCACCACCAGCCGCGTCCGCTCCGCCTCGCGTGCTGCCAGCTCCTCGGCGAAGCGCCGCACCAGCGCATCGGCGTCGTCGCGCTGGCGCTGGGCCTCCCTGCGCTCGTGCCCCGCCTCCGCAGGCAAGCGCACCACCTCGCCCAGCGCCTCCCGGCGCGCGACGAGCGCGGCGCGCTCGACGACAGCCGGCAGCACGCGCTTCATCCGTAGCAGGCGCCGCTCGTCGTCGCGCAGGCCGCGCAGCGCCACCCGCCGCTCCTCGATGGTCGCCGTGTCCGCCTCGATGGCCGCCTTCTGGTTGCGCCAGGCCTCGGCGGTGGTCGGCTCCTGTGCGTTGCGCACCGCCTCGGTGTACTGGCGCAGCGCCTCGTTGAGCGGGCGCTTCTGCGCCTGCGGCGTGAAGAGCGCCTCCGTCTCCTCGCGCAGCTCGCGCAGCACGCGATGCAGCCCACGCCCGCCGAGCGCTGCGCCGAACAGGCTCTGGCCGATCTCGCCTCCGCCCTCGAGCAGCGCCTGCCCCCCGTCGCGCAGCGTCTCGTGGTCCAGCCCGAACATGGTGGCGAACACCGCCTCGGTGACGCCGCCGCACAGGCGCGAGAGCAGCGCCTCGTCGACCGGGTTGTTGTCGGCGTCGAGCAGGGTGTTGCGCAGCCCCTTGCGCCGCACCACCGAAAGGCGCGCGTTGGCCGGCCCACCGAGCACCGCGGCGATGCGCAGGTTGTTGGGGGCGTGCAGGTGGGCGTCGCCGGTGCGGGCCGGGATGCCGTAGAGCAGGCCGCGCACGGCGCGCAGCGCGGTGCTCTTCCCCGCCTCGTTCGGGCCATAGATGATGTGCAGCGCCTCCGGCGACGGCGAGAAGTCGAGCTTGTGCCCGGTGAAGGAACCGAAGGCGCGCAGGTCGAGCTCGAGCAGCCTCACGGCTCGTCTTCCTGGTCGAGGAGGCGCGGCAGGATCATCGCTTCCACCTCGCCGAGCGCGGCCGCGATGCGCGCCGGGTCGTCCAGGCCGAGCGCGTCGTCGCCCTCGCGCAGGATGGGCGGCAGCTTCATCGAGAGCTCGGCCAGCGCCTCGCCCAGCGCGCCGAGCGCGGCCGGGTCGTCGCCGATGGCCCGCAGCGAGCGCACCAGCTCGCCCACCGCGTCGGCCTGCTCGGCGAGCTCCGCCGCGTCGGCCATGCCCCGCGTGCGGACCACCAGCCGCTCCACCCACGCATCGGCGCCGACGTCGGTGGCCACCAGACGCACCTCGTTGAGCAACCGCTCCTCGCCCGCGTGCAGAGCCCCGTGCGCGTGGGTGGCTCCCTCCAGGGTGATGCGCGCCGCCAGCGCTCGCCCCTCGGCGGCCTCGCCGGCCTCCTCGAGGGCGCCGCGCACCAGGTCCACCGCCTCGGCCGCGTCCGCTGCCGCGCCCACGTCGACCCGGCAGTGCGCCCAGCGCACCACGTCCAGGGTCCGGTGCTCCACCGCCGTCACCCGCCCGGCGTCGACGGTGAGCAAGGTGGCGCCCTTGGGCCCCGTCTCGCGGGCGTGCCGGCCCTGGAGGTTGCCGGGGAACACGACCCACGGCGCCTGGCTCACCACCTCGCGCGCGTGGACATGACCCAGCGCCCAGTAGTCGTAGCCCCGGGAGCGCAGCGTCTCCAGACGGCACGGCGCGTAGTCGGCGTGGCCCTCGCGGCCGGTGAGCGAGGTGTGCAGCAGGCCGATGTTGAACGCGCCCTCGACGCGCATCGGGAAGCCGGCGGCCAGGTCGTCGGTGACGCTCTTGGTGGCGAAGCCCTGACCGTGCACGGCCACGCCCACGTCCTCGAGCACCACCGTCTCCGGCTCGCGCACGGTGAGGTCGCGCACGTGCTCGGGCCAGCGCAGGTGCCGGGTGATCTCGCTCTGTGCGTCGTGGTTGCCGCGCACCAGGAAGACGCGCGTGCCGCCGGCGCGCAGCCGCGACATCTGCGAGGCGAAGTAGAGGCCGGTGGAGTAGTCCTTCCAGTTGCCGTCGTAGAGGTCGCCGGCCAGCAGCAGCAGGGAGACGCCCTCGCTCAGGCAGAGGTCGACCAGGTTCTCCAGCGCGCGGCGGGTGGCCCCCCGCACCCGCTCCGCCGGCGCTCCCTCGTAGCGCGACAGGCCACGGAGCGGGCTGTCGAGGTGGATGTCGGCGGCGTGGACGATCTTGAGAAGGGGCAAGGGCTGGACCGGTGGGCCCCCACGATGGGTCGTGCCGCTCCTCCGGGTCAAGCGAGGCTCAGCCCGAGAATGTCCGAGCAGGCCGGCGTCGCCCCTTTCCTTGTCCGAGGGTCACGTTCCGCTGGTCCGCTGCCACCTGCGGAATGGACGCGGGGGCCCGCCGGTTCCCGGGACCGAGGACCCGTTCGGAGGGGTTTGCACATGGAGTCGAAGACCGCACGACGGCCGCGCCCGTCGATCTCCTCGCTGTTGCCTGTGGAAACGCGCTTCCGCAGCGCCGGCGCCGGCATCTTCCTGTGCCTGGCCATCGGCGGCCTGGCGGGCTGCGGCCAGACGGCCCACCAGGCCACGCCCGCCACCCAGAACGGGGGGTCGGCGGCCGCTCCCGCCGCGAGCGCCCCCAGCACCCCCCCCCGCCAGGCCGCCGCGCCGCTCCCGCCGGGGCCCGTCCCGGCGACCTTCGACGTCGCGTCGCTCGCCGATCGCGTCAAGCCGATGGTCGTCAACATCACCACGCGCTTCCAGCGCGTCTCCTCCGGCGGCAACGACCCGTTCGGCTTCTTCGGCCCCGACGGCGCCCGCCCGCAGCAGCGCGAGGGGCAGGCGGCGGGCACCGGGTTCCTCATCGACGCCGCCGGGTACGTGGTCACCAACGAGCACGTGGTGCACGAGGCGCGCGAGGTGCGGGTGCGCCTCAACGACGAGCGCGAGTTCGTGGCCGAGGTGGTGGGGCGCGATCCCAAGCTCGACCTGGCCCTGCTCAAGCTCCAGGGCGCCAAGGATTTGCCCGCGGCGCCGCTCGGCAGCAGCGAGCAGCTGCGCGTCGGCGAGTCGGTGCTGGCCGTCGGCAACCCCTTCGGGCTCGGCCACACGGTGACCCTGGGCATCGTCAGCGCCAAGGCGCGCACCATCGATGCCGGTCCCTACGACGACTTCATCCAGACCGACGCCAGCATCAACCCTGGCAACAGCGGCGGCCCGCTCTTCAACTGGCGCGGCGAGGTGGTGGGCATCAACACCGCCATCCGCGCCGGCGCCAACGGCATCGGCTTCGCCATCCCCGTCGACGCCCTCAAGGACGTGCTGCCGCAGCTGCGCGCCAAGGGGCGCGTCGACCGCGGCCGCCTCGGCCTCGGCTTCCAGTCGGTGACGCCGGAGCTGGCGCAAGCGCTCGACCTCGAGTCGCCGCGCGGCGCGCTCGTCGCCGAGGTCGAGCCCGGCGCCGCCGCGGCACGGGCGGGCATCCGCTCGGGCGACGTCATCGTCGCCGTCAATGGCACGTCCATCGCGCACGCCGAGGAGCTGCCGCGCAACGTCGCCAAGAACCCACCCGGCAGCTCGGTGAAGGTGACCATCGTCCGCAACAAGGTGAAGCAAGAGGTGACCGCCAAGCTCGACGTGCTGGCCGACGAGGACGGCGACGCCCGCCCCGCCACCGCCCCGGCCTCGCCCCCGGAGCAGACCGGCAAGCTCGGCATCGGTATCTCGGATGCGCCCGGCGGCGGCGTGCGCGTCGAGCAGGCCAGCGGCACACAGAGCCGCGAGCTGGTCCCCGGCGACGTCATCGTCGAGGTGGCCGGCACGCCGGTGAGGGACGTCGCCGGCCTGAAGGCGGCGGTGACCCGGCTCAAGCCGGGCAGCATCGCCCTCCTCAAGGTCAAGCGCGGCAAGGTGACGCGCTTCGCGGCGGTGCCCATCCCCAGCTGACGCAAGCCGCCAACCGGCGGTTTCACCCCTGGACGCCAGCGCGTCCGGGGGCGTGGCGCGCGTCGACTCGCCGTTGACAGCCCGCACCACGAGCCGACACGATTGCCGCGTGCGTGCTCTCCACAGGCAGCGAACGCCGGTGCTCCTGGCAGCTGCCTCGATCGTCGGCCTCGCCGCCTGCGTCCTGGATACCGCCGGCACGGACGTCGACACGCCGGGCAGCGGAGCCGCGTCCTCCACGGCGTCGAGCGGCGGCGCCGGCGGCTCGGCGGCGGAGGGCGGCAGCGGCGGCGGCGAGCAGACGCCCTGCGTGCCCGGGACCAGGGTCGCCTGCTACGGAGGCGAGGACGCCACCCGCAACGTGGGCGCGTGCCACGACGGCGAACGCGAGTGCAACCCCAAGGGCACCGGCTACGGACCGTGCGTCGGTGATCAGCTGCCCCGGACCGAGGACTGCGGCACACCGGACGACGAGAGCTGCGACACCCTGGTGGGGTGCACGGGCACGGTGAGCGTGGTCTTCGACTTCGGCGAAAACGATGACATCGATGGCTTCGGCCTGGCCACGGTCGGCGACGACGCCGTGGTCGCCTGCGGGGTGAGTGGCGCCTGGCTGTCGCAGCCGTGCCAGGACTTCGACGTGGGCATCGGCCGCTTCGACCTCGATAAGTCCGAGGTCTTCAGCGGCCGCTTCGGCGGCGCTGGCAGGCAGGTGGCCACCGGTGTCACGCGCGACGCCGGCAACCGCCTGTGGATGACCGGCTTCTTCGATCCGGACCTGGACTTCGGCGACGGGCCGCTGGCCGACGACGGCAACACCAACACCCAGAACATCTGGGTGGCGCGCTTCGACAGCAGCGGCAGCTACCAGTGGAGCGCGGGCTTCGGAGCGGCGGACGTCGACGACGAGGCCTCGGCCATCGCCGCCGGCATCGAGGAGGCCGATGGCGTGGTGGTCGTCGGCAGCTTCCGTGGCCTGCTCGACCTCGGTGGCGCTTTCCAGCTGCAGGACACAGGGAACGGCGGCGACGTGTTCGTGGCACGCTTCGACGCGGACGGCACCGTGGGCGCCGCCAAGCGTTTCGGCGACGCCTCCTACCAGCACGCCACCTCGGTGGCGCGCTTCTATGGCGGAGACCTGGCTGTGGCCGGCTTCTACGAGGGCACCATCGACTTCGGCGGCGGAGAGTTGCCGGCCGCCAATTACCGCAGCGCCTTCGTGGCGCGCCTCGATCGCGAGGGCGCGCACGTGTGGAGCCGCGGCTTCGGCGGGGCCGGCGAGGACGTGGTCGACGGGGTGGCCGCCGCGCCCGACGGCGGCACGGTGGTCGTCGGGTCCTTCGAGAACCCGGGCGACATCGAGCTCGGTGGCGCGTGCGGGATGGTGGAGGGAGTGCAGAGTGGTCACGACGCCTATGCCATCAAGTTCGACGCCGGCGGCGACTGCGTGTGGGCGCACCGCTGGGGCGATCTCGGCGACGCCCGCGCGCACGGTGTCGCGGTGGATGGCGCCGGCCAGGTGATCGTGACCGGCGAGTTCAACGACGGCATGACCGTCGGCGACGAGGTGCATGACAGCTTCGGGTACAACGACGCCTTCGTGCTCAAGCTCGGCGCCGACGGCGAGCCGATCTGGTCGCGTTCCTTCGGCGACGCCGCCGACGAGCAGCGCGGCTACCGGGTCGGCGCCTTGGAGAGCGGCGAGATCTGGCTGCTGGGCAAGTACGGCGGGACGATCGTCATCGACGGCAAGGGCCTGACGACGCCTGACGACAACCACGCCTTTTTGATGCGCATCGCCCCCTGACGCGCACCGCACGTGCAAGGCGCCCCGATCGGGTTCACCGCACCGGCGGTTGCTCCGCGGGGCGAGCGTTCGCCGCAGCCGCTCGGCGCGCCTCCTCGCGCCGGAGCCGCTCCGCCTCGTTGGCGGCGACGCGCTCCTCGAGGACGTCCGTGCCGAGATAGCGGAAGACGTAGATCCCGCCCACGAACATGCACAGGAACATGGCCAGCAGGCGCCAGAGCACCAGGTACGGCAGCTCGAAGGCGCCGTGCACCCACGGGGCCATGAGCGTCGTCGACCCCGCCTCGGCGACGCCGCTCGCCCCGGGCGTCGGCGACAGGTAGAGCGCGAAGTTCAGGAGCGCCTGCACCAGCACCACCTGCACCAGCGGAGGTCCGATGGTCACGAACGAGCTGGGGTGTGTGTCGAGGCCCAGGCCGAGCAGGATGAAGTAGGCGACCGCGAAGCGGGAGCAGAAGAAGCCGAGGGTGAGCAGCATCGCCGTCAGGTAGGCGCGCTTGCCGCGGCGGAGGTAAACGCGGAATCCGGCGTGAAAATCGTCGACCAGCAGCTGGAGCCGCGCCGTCGTCGAGCCCGGTCGCGCCAGCCGCCGCTCCGCCCACGCGCGCCATCGGGTGCGGCGCAGCACGCGCCACAGCGCGCGGCCCGGCGGCGCCAGCGCGCGGCCGGCCATGGCGAAGCCGCGCTTGAGGAGCGGCGGCCACGCCGCGGCGGCCACCAGCCCGAGGAGGGCGGCGCCGAAGACCACCAGGCTCACCCCCACCAGCCAGTCCAGCTGGTCGCCGCCGTGGACGACCATCAGCCCGGTGTGCCGGAGGACGGTGATGGTGACCGCGCTGAGAAGGAAGAAGACGATGGTGCACGAGGCGGTGAGCAGCTCGGCGGTGGCCACCTCGGCGAAGCGCATCCCGCCGTGCACCAGCACCGCCACCTGCGCCGGCGCCGCGCCCACCTGTCCCGGCGTCACGCCGGCGCAGAACATGAGCACGAACTCGGAGACGACCGCGGTGCGCAAGGCGAGCGCCGGCGCCAGCACCCGACCGAGCACCCAGATGCGAAGGCCACCGCAGACGCCCTCCTGGAGCGCGAGCAGCGCCGCCACCAGCAGCCAGCCCGGTCGGACGTCGGCCAGCCCATCGCGCAGATCGACGCCGGAGGCCGAGACGGATCGCCAGACCAGGACGGCGAAGGTCAGCAGGGTGATGGCCACGACCAGCTGCACCCCGCGGACCAGGCCGCGGCGGCTCAACGCGGCGGCTCCACCACCAAGGGGGCACGGGGCAGGAGCAGCATGCGCGATGCGCGCACGTCGAACAGGGCCGCGCCGCCGAACATGGCGCAGGCCAGCGCGGCGAGGATGACGCTGGCCACGTCGAGGTGGGTGCGCGCCCCCGGCACGTCGAGGGGGAGCCCGGCGCGCGCCCAGGCCGCCACCGCCCAGAGCATCAGGGCGAAGGCGGCGATGGAGAGCTCCAGCCGCGGCGGCTCGGAGCGCAGGCGCCAGAGCAGCATGCGCGCCGGGAAGAAGATGTTGACCGCGGTGGCCACCATCACCGCGGCCACGGTGGAGATGGCGCCGGTGGCCGCCGCTGCGCACACTCCGCCGCCGAAGACGATGAGCCCGACCACCGGCAGGGCCGCGCCCAGCCCGGCCACCCGCGCCACCCGCGCCATGCTGCGCATGACGCCGAAGAGGATGGTCGCAGCGCACCAGAGGAGCATCGCCTGGCGGAAGCTGATGCCCAGGGCCAGCTCGTGCTCCCACACGCTCGTCCCCCACACGGCGCTGATCAGCAAGGTGGCGGAGAGCACGAGCGCCGACTCGACCTGGTTCATCATGCCCAGGCGGAAGACCCCGGTCTGGCACTGCTCCCAGTAGGTGACCGAGGCGGCGCCGGTGATGAGCAGCACCACCGCCACCCACCACAGGGGCGGAGCACCCAGCGCCAGGGCGGTGAGGTAGGCGATGTAGAGGACGTTGAGGATGTCCAGACCGTGATCGAGCAGCTCGCCGAACGGTGAGCACTGCCCGGTGCGCCGCGCGTGCGCGCCATCGGCGTTGTCGCACCACACGTAGAGCTGGAGCAGCAGCGCCGCCGCGGCGAAGGGCCAGCCCCGCTCGGGCCAGAGCGTGACCAGCAGGCCCACGCCGAGGAGGTTGGCGAGGTGGCCGAGGTGGGTGATGGCGTTCGGCGACAGCGAAGCCGGCAAGAGCGGCAGCGCCGGCTCGACCAGCCAGCGGCGGTAGGTGGGCAACAGGATCGATCGATCGTCGGATCGATAGTCGAGCGCCTCGGGCATGACCCATCAAGCATGCGCCGAGAGGACACCTGTCGGCAACGTCCCGGCGCGCGACAATGCCTGCGAAACGCGCTTCGCAGCGCACGACGCGACGCGGCGGCGGGGGCCTCGCGTATAGTCCGGCGATGAGCGGCACAATCCGCAAGATCGCCATCAACACCGGGGGAGGGGACGCGCCCGGGCTCAACGCCGTCATCCGCGCCGCCACCCTGGCCGCCCTCAACCGGGGCTGGGAGGTCTGGGGCATCCGGGCCGGATATCGCGGGCTCATCGAGCCCACGCCCGACGGGCTGGTGCGCCTCGATCGCAACGCGGTCCGCGGAATCACCCATCTCGGCGGCACCATCCTGGGCACCGTCAACCGAGGTGACCCCTTCAACCACCCCACCGTGGTCGACGGCTCGGGCCAGCTCGTCGGCCGCGACCGATCGGTGCAGTGCCTGCAGCGCTTCGCCGAGCTCGGCTTCGACGCCCTGGTGGCCATCGGCGGCGACGGCTCCATGAAGCTCGCCCATCGCCTGGCGCAGGCCGGCCTGCCCCTGGTGGTCGGTGTGCCGAAGACCATCGACAACGACGTGATGGGTACGGACATGACCTTCGGCTTCGACACGGCGGTGTCCATCGCCACCGAGGCCATCGACCGCCTGCACACCACCACCGAGGCGCACGAGCGGGTGATGGTGGTCGAGGTGATGGGCCGCCACGCCGGCTGGATCGCGCTGCACGCCGGCATGGCCGGCGGCGCCGACGTCATCCTGATGCCCGAGATCCCCTTCCGCCTCGAGCCGGTGGTGGAGAAGATCATGCTGCGCGAGCGGCGCGGACGGCGCTTCTCCATCGTCGTCGTCGCCGAGGGCGCCGTGCCGCTGGGCGGCGAGCTGACGGTGAGGTCCTCGGGCGACCTGCTGCGCGGCCAGCCGGTGCTGGGGGGCGTCGCCGAGCGCCTGGCGCGCGAGATCGCCGCGCGCACCGGCAAGGAGTCGCGCTCCTTCACGCTCGGGCACCTGCAGCGCGGCGGAGGCCCCACCAACTTCGATCGCCTGCTGGCGCTGCGCTTCGGTGCCGCGGCGGTGCGCGGGCTGGCCGAGGGATGCGTGACCTCCATGGTCGCCCTGCGCGATCAGCGCATCGAGCTCATCCCCCTGGACGAGGCGGTCAACGGCACCAAGACCGTGCCGCTCGATGGCGACACCGTGGCCACGGCGCGGGAGATGGGCCTCTGCCTGGGCGACGAGCCGGAGGGCTTCTTCCGCCGCCTCGATCCGACCATCGTCCCCGCCGATCGCTGAGCACGCGATCCCGTCTTTCCACGGGCGGCGATATCGTCGATCCTGCCCGGACATGGCCCGTCCCCGCCGCCTCCCGAGCGCCGCGCTCGCCGTCCTCCTCGGCACCGCGGCACTGTCCGTCGCCGCGCCCGCTGCCGCACAGACCGCGGTCAAGGAGCCCAGCAAGGACGAGCTCAAGATCGCCAAGGAGATGCTGGCCGAGGCGGCCACCGAGGTGAAGGCCGGGCACTGCGAGGACGCGCTGACCATCCTCAAGCAGGTGGCCGCGATCAAGGAGAGCGGCGAGCTCCACCTCTACACCGGCGAGTGCCAGGCCAAGGCCGGTCACCTGGCTCAGGCGCTGTCGAGCTACGAGACCGGCCTGCTCCTGGCCAAGAAAAACAAGGACAAGGTCACGGAAAAGACGCTGACCTCGCGCGTCGCCGACCTCAAGGGACGCGTTCCCACCGTCACCCTGCAGATGCCCGCCGACGCCGAGGACGCCAAGGTGCAGGTCGACGGGGAGGAGATCGCGGGCGACAAGCTGGGTGGCCCCATCCCTCTCGAGGCGGGTGAGCACACCATCGTCGTCACCGCGCCCGGCCGGAAGCGTTTCGAGAAGGTCATCGACGTGGCCGAGAAGGACACGGCCACCGTCGCCGTGGAGCTTCCGCGCACGCTGGTCACCGACCCCGGCGAGGGCCAGGGCCCCACCGAACCGGGCACCGACGAGGGCAAGGACGAGGGAAAGAAGTCGCCTCCCATCCCGCTGGCCACATGGATCGGTGGGGGGGCCGCGGTGGTGCTGGTGGTCGGAGGCATCCTCTCCTTCGCCGCCGCGGGCGGCAAGGCGTCCGACGGTGAGACCTGCGCGCTCGCCGGTGACACCGCGTGCGCCGACGACGCGCGCAGCTCGGTGCGCACGCTGGACGGGCTGGCGCTGGGGATGTGGATCGGCGCCGGCGTCGCCGCCGGGACCGCGGTCACCTTCTACGTGCTCAGCCGCAACGAGGCGCCCGCCGACGCCGCCAAGGCGAGCACCGGCCGCGTCGTCCCGGTCCGTCCCCGCAGCGGCATCGACGAGGCACGCATCGTGGTCGGTCCCGGCTCGGTGAGACTGGTCGGCAGCTTCTAGCCCCGGCCACGTTCCCGCGGGCTGCCAGCCCTCGCCGGCCATATGGGCGGGCGCGCCACCCGGGACTGGACATGGCTTTTGCGTGGTCGATATCCTCGGCCCGGCTTGCCGCGAAACGGCCACCTGCGTGGGGAGGGTCGCGCGCGCAAGGCCGCGAGGGTGCATGACAAAAGTCCTGGTCTTCGAGAGCGACGCCGCGTTCGCCGGAGAGCTCCGATCGGAGCTGGGGCGGCTGGGTTGCACCGTGCAGGTGGTCGACGACGGGAACGTGGGGTTGCAGGCGGCGTCGTCGGAGCGCCCGGACCTCATCCTCCTTTCCATCGAGCTGCCGCGGATGAACGGCTTCTCGGTCTGCAACAAGCTGAAGAAGGACTCCGGTCTCAAGGACGTGCCGCTGCTCATCATGTCCAGCGAGTCGAGCGAGGAGACGTTCGAGCAGCATCGCAAGCTGCGCACCCGGGCCGAGGACTACGTCCACAAGCCGATCGCCTTCGGCGAGCTGCTCCAGCACATCCAGGCGCTGGTGCCGATCGATGCCAGTGACCGCGCCCCCTCGTCCGAGTCCATCGTCATCGACGACGCCGAGGTGCTCGACGACGCCGCGCTCGAGGACGAAGGGACCCTGGTCATGCAGAACGAGGAGGCGCGTCCTCCGCCTCCCCCGCCGCGCCCCATGTCGGTTGGGCCGCCGCCGCCGCGCCCCGAGCTGGGCGCGCTCGCCAAGCATCCCGAGCCCGCCGGCGCCTCCAGACGCCCTGGCGGTGACGCCGAGATCGATGCCTTCATCGGCGGGGCCTTCAACCGCCTCCTCGGCGACGACGAGGAGAAGACGCGCGTGCTGTCGCTCACCGCGCAGCAGGTCAACGCCATTCGCAGCGCGCCGTCGTCGCCGCCCGCGCCCGTCCTGCGCCACGACAGCGCGCCACCGAAGATCGAGCCGGCGGCCATGCCGGCGGCCACCTTCCGCGTCTCCGACTCGCAGGTCACGGCCGGCGGCGACGCCGCCGGCGACGCCGACCGGATGCGCGTCGATCTGGAGCGCAACAAGGACGAGGTCGTGCGGCTGACCAAGGAGGTCGACGACGCCCACGCCACGGCTCGCCGCCTCGAGGCCGAGCTGGCGAGCCTGGGAGACGGCGCCCACGACATCGGGCGGCTGCGCCGGGAGAACGACGAGCTGCGGGCCAAGGCGACCTCCGGCAGCAAGGGCGGTGTCTCCAGCCGCGAGTTCCTCGACCTTCGCGAGGCGCTGAACAAGAAGGACAAGGAGATCCTTTCGCTTCGCGATCAGATGTCGCGCCGCGACAAGGAGCTGCTCGACCTGCGCGACACCAACCTCTCCCTGGAGCGCGAGAAGGCCGACCAGGAGGACAAGCTCCTCGATCTGGAGCGAGCCAAGGACGACCTGGAGACGACCGTCGAGTCGCTGCGCGCCGACAAGGAGCTGGCACAGAAGCGCGGCGAGGACTTCCGCGCCCGCGCCGAGAAGCTCTCCGGGCAGGTCACCCAGCGCGACAACGACCTGGCCCAGCTGCGCCAGCGCTTCGCCGAGGCCGAGGAGGCGCACCAGGCCGAGTCGCGCGCCGCCGCCGAGGACCGCGCCCAGGTGCTCGCCGCCCACGAGGCCGCTCATCGCCGTGCCGCCGAGGAGCACGCCCAGGCGCTGGCCACGGCCGAGGACGCCGGGCGGCGCGCGGCCGAGGATGCCGAGCACGCCGGCGAGCAGCGCCTGGCCGAGGCGCAGCGCACCGCCGAACAGCGCCTGGTCGAGGCGCAGGACGCTGCGGAACAGCGAATGGTCGAGGCGCAGCGCGCTGCGCAGCAGCAGCTTGCCGAGCTGCAGAGCGCCGCCGAGCAGCGTGTGGCGGAGCTGCAGAGCGCCGCCGAGCAGCGCCTGGCGGAGCTGCAGAGCGCCGCCGAGCAGCGTATTGCCGACGAACAGGCCGCGCACCGCCAGCAGACGGAGGCGCTCCGCGATGAGAACGAGGCCCGCGTCGCCGAGCAACGCCGCGAGTACGACGCCGCCACCTACGCCGCGCGCCAGGCGCACGAGACGGCGATGGCGGAGCAGGCCGCGCGACATGTGCAGGCCACCGACCAGGCCGCGCGAGCCGCGGCCCAGGAGCTGGCCGACCGCGAGGAGCAGCTCGAGGCCCAGGCGCACCGCGCGCTCGCCGACGCCGCGGCCAAGCACCGCGCCGAGAGCGAGGCCCTTGCCAAGCAGCACGCCGACGAGGTGCGCCGCGCCGCCGGCGAGCTGGCGGCCGCCCAGCGCCTCCACGCGAAGCAGCTGGAGGAGGTCAAGGCCGAGCACGAGCAGGCGCTGACCGCCGAGCGCGCGGCGCACCAGCAGGCGCTCTCCGCAGAGCACGCGGCGCACCAGCAGGCGCTCTCCGCAGAGCGCGGCAACCACGCGCGCGACCTGGCCGACCGCGCCAAGGCGCTGGCCGACAAGGAGGCCGCCTGGGGCGCGGCCAGGCGCGACCTGGACGCCGAGGTGAAGAGCCTGGTCCTGGAGCTCGAGCAGACGCGCGACAAGCTGGAGACCGCCGAGGAGAACCTGGTCTCCACGCGCTCCTCGCTGGAGGCGCGCACCAACGAGCTGGCCGAGACCAGGCGCCGCGTGGTGGGCGCCGAGGAGCGCATCCGCGTGCTGGAGGGCAACCTGACGGCGCTGACCGGCGAGCGCGACCGCCTCGCCGGCGAGCTCGAGGACACCGCCGTGCAGCTGGACACCGCCGAACGGCGCGGCCAGGACCTCGACGCCGCCCTGGCCCAGCGCACCGAGGAGCGCGATCGCGCGCGCGCCGAGTCCGAGCACCACGGCGCCGAGCTCTCGCGCGAGCGCCAGCGCCTGGAGAAGGCACGCAGCAAGTGGGGCGAGGACCGGGTGTCGCTGGAGCGGGCGCGCCAGGCGCTGTCTGCCGCCATCAACCAGATCCAGGAAGCCGAGGGGCGCCCGCTCGACTGAGCCTCGACAGGTGCGAGGTCTCCTGTCGGAGCCTCGACAGGTGCGAGGTCTCCTGTCGGAGCCTCGACAGGTGCGAGGTCTCC